>NZ_JAMBPS010000003.1:0-423527 GCF_024206515.1 Paraburkholderia sp. CNPSo 3281
CGCACCTGACGCTCAAGGACGCGAGCGTGCCCGTGAACGTGAACCTGCGCACCTACGCGGGCCCCGAAGCGCGCTTCTGCCCGGCCGCGGTGTACGAGTTCATGAAGAACGACGACGGCAGCGACCGCCTGCAGATCAACGCGCAGAACTGCGTGCACTGCAAGACCTGTGACATCAAGGACCCGACGCAGAACATCGTGTGGGTCACGCCCGAAGGCGGCGGCGGCCCGAACTATCCGAACATGTAAGCACCGACGGAAGATTTTCCGGGTTTTCCGGTGCGTGCCATCGATACGGCTTGTCGCAGGCGAGGCGTAGTGCGCCTTCCCTGCCATTTTTTACGTCCGCGAATACCAGTACATGCCATCGTCGCGCAGCTCGCGTTTCACCTCGCCGCGATATAGCAGGTAGTTCAGGCGCGCCAGGCTCTCGCCGGTTGCGAGGCTCACCTGCCCGAGATCGTCTTCGCCGATACGCCGCACGAACAGCGCACCGAACACATTCACGGTGCGGCGCAGTTCGGCGAGCGTGGCGCGCAGGCGCGCGAGGCTCTTGTCCTGCCCCTGGCGCAAACGCTCGATGCGCGCGTGCAACCCCGTAAAAGCAATCGTTATGCGAGGGGAGCACGAGCACGTCGTCGGGCACTTCGCGTTGCAGCTTGTCAAACGAGGTGTGCCACTGGGGCCATCGGGTCCGCGTCGGGCTCGATCGGATAGACCGGGACGTGTTACGAGATGCGTGGCAACCTCCTTTTGAAGGGGCAGAGCGCGTGACCCTGCGGCACAGCTCTGCGCTGCTGCACGCTTGTTTACTTTTGTTTCCGCTTGTTGCTTCTCGTTGCGGCCTGTTTCGCTTTGTTGCCGGATGACGACGCGCGATGGCGTAGCATCGCCACTCAACGTCGATATTTATTGCGCCGCAACAAAATGATGCCTACACTGATCAATGTCTGCCGGCTACCTCGACGCTTTCGCAAAGGAGGGCGTGACATGACGATTCGATCAAACACATTGCATGCATCTCTGAAGCTGCACGTCTTCGAACAGGAAGGAGGGTGGCATTGGGGTATCACCATCCCTCGCAGCGCGGGTAGCGGCTTCAAGCTCATCGCATACAGCGAAACGACCTTCAACGGCGAGAGCGAAGCGCTGCGCGATGGCAGCCGCGCGCTCGAAAATCTTCCGGAAAACGCCGCACTCGCGTTCGCACCCTGAAACGGCGCGCATCAACGACAAGCAGGTTCACGAAGTCTCTTTACGGCACATGCAGTAGATGAACTTCTGCGTGGCGCCCCCCGGCGTGTGATGCTCCTCGCGTTCCTGTTTGAGCAGCGTGAAGGGCGCGCCAAATTCGGCGTGCAACGCATCGGCGCTATAGCGCATGACGGGCAGCCCGCTGCAATGGTCGGGGCCGTCCTCGGCGAAAGTCGCCACGATCACGATGCCGCCCGGTTGCACGGCGCGCAGCACGGCGTTCACGTAGGCTTCCCGGTCTTCGTGGCTCGTCAGGAAATGAAACACGGCGCGGTCGTGCCAAACGTCGTAAGCCCGCACGGGCAGTTCGATTTGCGTGATGTCGCCCACGATCCACGAAACGCGGCTTGCGCGTTCGCCCACTCGCGTTTCCAGGCGCATGCGGGCGGCGGCGAGCGCGGCGTCGGAAAGGTCCAGCACCGTGACGTTGCGATAGTCGTCCGCCACGAGGTCGTCGACGAGCGTCGAGGCCCCGCCGCCCACGTCGATGATGGCCGCGTCCTTCGATAAACCTGCCTGACGAATGAGCGCCACCGACTGGAGCGCATGCTCCTGAAACCAGCTTACGTGGGTCGGCGTCTTTGTCGTATAGACGCGATTCCAGTGATCCCGCGACTGCATAAAACCTCCTGCCGCGTTACTCGCAAAGCTCGATGTCCGAAAGCGTCTACGCGCTCGCTTCCTTCGGCAGCGCGAGGACGCTCTCACATATTGTCACTGAAAATAGGTCTGCACGGCGCTCAGGACCCAGCGTGCGAGTCGCGCGGTCGATGTGAGGGAATCCGAGCCGAAGTGATGGCCGCCTGCGGCGCGTTTTTGCAGTGGAGAGTTTTTCGCTAAAATCATGCCATTGTGATAAGAAAAGTTATCTTATTGGCGTGGTTTTTTCAGACGCACTTGGAGCGCGTCGGGCGGTCGTGCCGAAAAGCGGGTGGCTTGCACGTCGCGGTTTTCGCGCAACTTGCGAGCGGATCAAGCACGCCGGAGTAAAGGCCGATTTTCCCGGCGCCCATTTTTGAAGGGTAGGGCGTGCGAAACCGGCGCCAGACCACACCTATCGCACGCCTTGCGCCTTACCCCAGCTTATTGGCCTGCTCCTCACGAACGACGTAACTCAGGACAACTGGTCCAGATGGATCCTCCGGAAGCGTCATGGCGACGATCGCGCCCATGAGGACGATGTCCGTGCCGAGATCACAAAATACGCAGACCGTGTGCTGGATTACGTCCGCCTTCGCCCTGGCATGACATTGGCCGACATTGGCACGGGTGATGGTCTGGTCGGGTTTCGCGCGATTGAACGGGCCGGCGCCTCGATCCGGGTGCTCATGACCGATATTTCGGCTCCGTTGCTACGGCACACGGAAGATCCCTTCTCTCCCTTGTTGCTCCGATGCCGGGCGGCGCAGTTCCCCGACACGGAGAAGGCGCGCTCGCTCCCCATCACGAATTATGGTGAGCGCGACCTCGTGCGCTTCGCGATCGACGCGGGCTTCACTGACATTCATCTGGAATTGCACATCGAAGTGCGAACAGAAGACAGCCTGCCTTGGGAAACGTTTCTTCGTACCTCGCCCCACCCGTTGGCGCCCAGCCTGGAAGAGGTGTTCGAAAAAGAATCTACCCGCGATGAGCGCGCGTATCTGGAAGTCAGGATGCGGGCGATTTTCGAAAGCGGAGCGCAACTCGGCGCTGAGCGCATCGCCTATCTGACGGCGAAGCGGCCGTAGCGATTGGACACGGACGCCTGCTTAAGGATTGCATAAGCGTTAACCCTGCAGAATGTGCCGCATGCCTGCCGCAACGCTACCGACGTGTGGCGTTTGCGTTCAGGTCCATGCTCGCGCATTCATGCTGCGCGGGATTGGCTCGAGGAGTCCATATTGTCCAGCCCGCAGTCTCGCGCGATGTATCCGCGCGTCTTTCACTTCAACATCCCGCATCGCGCGCGTGCCACGCTCGTCGCCGTTGTCTCGGGCACCGCACTGCTTGCCGGTTGCGCAAGCTACAAGGCGCAGCCATTGGCTACGGGTCCTTCGTTGACAACGCAGGATGCGCTCGCGCGGGTGCAGATCGATCCCGCGAAAATGCCGTTGCCCGAGCTTGCAGCGCATCGCTTCGATCCATCGAACGGCTTCGATATCGAGGACGTCGCGATGCTGGCCGTCGTCAACAATCCCGACCTGAAAC
Source organism: Paraburkholderia sp. CNPSo 3281 (assembly GCF_024206515.1). Lineage (NCBI taxonomy): Bacteria > Pseudomonadati > Pseudomonadota > Betaproteobacteria > Burkholderiales > Burkholderiaceae > Paraburkholderia > Paraburkholderia sp. CNPSo 3281. The sequence continues at coordinate 3,444 of NZ_JAMBPS010000003.1, forward strand.
TTGCCCGCGACGATCTCGGCATTGCGCAAGCGCAGGCGTTTTCGGCGGGACTCCTGCCGGATCCCCAAGTAAGCATCTCCAGCGACTATCCCGGCGCTGTTGGGTTGTCGCGCGCGTTCAGCTACGGCCTGAGCATGGACGTGATGGCGATTGTCACACGTGGCGCGAACACGAAGTCCGCCAACGCCACGGTTCGCAAGACCGACCTCGGTCTGCTCTGGCAGGAGTGGCAGGTTGTTGCGCAAGCGAAGCAACTGTATGTGAGAGCGCGCTTTCAGGATGAGGTGTTGCCGCTGCTCGAGCAGCAGACGGCGCTGGCCCGCATGCGTTATGAGCGCACCGCACACGCGGCAAGCGAGCACAACGTCACGGCGGACAGCGTCACCGCGTCGCTCACCGCCTACGAAGACGCCCGCAAGCAATACACCGACATGCAGCACGCGCGCGAGCAGACGCACCATGACCTCAATGCGCTGCTCGGCCTCGCGCCCGACACGACGCTCGCACTCACAGGCGACACGGCAGTCACGCCGATGCCCGATAGCACGCTCGACGCCGCCGTTGCGAAGCTGGCGCAGCGCCGTCCCGATCTGATCGCGCTGCAGGCAGGCTACGAGGCGCAGGAGCAGAAATACCGCGCCGCGATCCTCAACCAGTTCCCCAGTCTTTCGGTGGGCTTTACGCGCCAGCGCGACACTTCGGAGATCTACACGAGTGGCTTCGCGATCAACCTCACGCTGCCGGTCTTCAACCGCAATCGCGGCAATATCGCCATCGAGCAGGCCACGCGACGGCGTCTCGCTGACGAATACCAGATACGCCTGAACGCGGCTTACGCCGATATCGCCCACCTGCGTGCCGACAGCGCGATCGCCGCGCATCAACTCGATCAGGATGACGCTGCGCTGCCAGGGCTCGAGCGTGCCGCCGCGCAGGCGCACGACGCCTACGCGGCGCGCAACATCGTGCTCGGCCAGTACGTCGACGCGCAAAGCGCAGCGCTCGCGCGCCACATCGATGCCGCCACCGCGCGCGAAGCGCTAGCGGAGCAGCGCATTGGCCTCCAGGCGCTGCTCGGCAGCGCGATTCCCGATCCTGATCAGACTCAGCCCGCGCGAGGCGCCACTGCTGAAAGCGCGCCCTCCAATACCATCGTTGCACGTTGATCTCCATGACTGAGCACCGCTTTCTTTCCGGCACGCGCACGCGTGTCACCGTCTACGCACTCGGCGCGGCGGCCGCACTCGTCGCTGGTGCAACGCTTTTCGCACCGCATGCAGCGCGCGCCGATGACGCCGGCTCCTCGGGCAGCACGCCTGCGCCATCCGCCGCCGTGCAGGTCGTGCACGTGGTGCGCCAGCCGGTCGCCCAAACCGTCGTCGCGTATGGCGCGGTCGCGTCTGCGGCTTCGAACGCAACGACCATCAGCCTGCCGTATCTCGCACGCGTCATGCGCGTGCTCGTCCAGCCCGGCCAGACCGTCGCGCAGGGCGCCGCGCTCTTCGTTGTGCAAGCCGATCCGAACGCCGTGATCGCCTATACGCAGGCACAAAGCGCAGCGACGCTCGCACGCGGCGAACTCGCGCGCACCGGCTCGCTCTTTCACGACGGTCTCGCCACGCAATCGCAGCTCGCCGCGGCGCAAAAAGCGCTTGACGACGCACAGCAGGCGCTCGCTGCGCAACAAGCGACGGGTATTGCACCGGGTTCGAAAACGATCACGGCACCGGTGGCCGGCGTCATCGCGCAGCTTGCCGCGGTACCGGGCGACCGGATCCAGGCGGGCACGGCGCTCGCCCAACTCGTGGCATCCAACGGAGCAGCGGGCAATGCCGCGAACATTTCGCTGGGCGTCGAGCCCGCCGATGCGCTCGCGCTGCGCGCCGGAGATCGTGTCGTGCTGCGCCCGCTGTCCGCTTCGCTCGGGTCGCAGCGTGCGCAGGGGCGCATCGTGCTCGTCGGCGCAGCCATCGACGCGCAGAGCCAGCTCGTGAACGTGAGTGCGAGCGTGCCGCTCGCGGGCGCCGCCTTCCTGCCAGGAACGCGCGTGCGGGCCGACATCGACACGCAGACCGGCACGTGGTGGAACGTGCCGCGCGCCTCGGTACTCCAGGACGCGAAGGGCAGCTATGTGTTTCAAATCGCGCCGAACAACAAGGCGCACCGCGTCGACGTGAAGGTGAAAGTCGAGCATGGCGATACGTACGGCGTGGATGGCGCGCTCGACGCCTCGCGGCCGCTCGTCGTCGTCGGCAACTACGAACTCGAAGACGGCATGGCCGTGCGCGTAGCGCAAGGCGGCGCGCGATGACGTTTAGCCAGTGGATGCAGCGCCATCGACGTTCGCTGCTGTTCGTGATCGCGCTTGCTGCGCTTGCCGGTGCGCTCACCGCGTTGCGTCTGCCGATCTCGCTCTTTCCGAACGTTTCCTTTCCGCGCGCCGTGATTTCGCTCGACGCGGGCGACCGTCCGGCCGAACAGATGGCGACGCTCGTCACCATGCCGGTGGAAGAAGCGTTGCGGCGGGTGCCGAACGTGCGCGACGTGGAATCCCGCACGAGCCGGGGCGCGGCGGAAATCTCCCTGAATTTCGACTGGGGCACGGACATGGCGCAAGCCACGTTGCAAGCGCAGTCGGCCATCGCCGAGATCCTCGCGACGCTGCCGCCCGGCACCACCATGCAGGTGCGCCGGATGGACCCCACGGTGTTTCCGGTGCTCGCGTACAGCCTGACGTCGTCGCGCCTGTCGCTCTCGCAGCTCTACGACCTCGCCCAGTTCCAGTTGCGTCCGCTGCTTTCCTCCGTTGCGGGCGTGGCGCGCGTGGACGTGACGGGTGGGGCGCGCAACGAGCTCGAAGTTGCCGTCGATCCCGCGCGCCTCGCGACGTACAAGCTTTCGGTCGCCGATGTCTCGCGCGCGATCGGCGCGGGCAACGTGCTGATGGCCACCGGGCGCATCGAGGACCACGACAAGCTCTATCTCGTCGTGGCGAATTCGGCTTTCAGCGGGCTCGATACGCTGAAAAACGTGGTCGTCTCTTCCGCGGGCGCGACGCAGATCCGCCTGCGCGATGTGGCCACCGTTGCCCAGGGGACCGTGCCGCAATGGATCCGCGTGACCGCCGACGGTCAGGACGCGGTGCTGATCAACGTCTACCAGCAGCCCGGCGCGAACAGTGTGGCGATGGCGCAGGCGATACGCGCACGCCTGAAGGACTTTGGCCCGCAGATGCCGCACGGCGTGACGCTCTCGAACTGGTATGACCAGAGCGAACTCGTGATCGCCTCGGCCACCAGCGTGCGCGATGCGATCATGATCGGCGTGGTGCTCGCAGCGCTCACTCTTTTCGTATTTCTGCGCAACACGAAGATCACGCTCATCGCGGTGGCGCTCGTGCCCGTCGTAATGGCCGCGACCATTCTGCTGCTCGACGTGTTCGGCATGGGCTTCAACATCATGACGCTCGGCGGGATGGCGGCGGCGGTGGGCCTCGTGATCGACGATGCCATCGTGATGATCGAGCACATCGCGCGGCGTATGCGCGAAGCCGGCGCGCATGCGTTTCATGGCCGCGTGATGAGCGCGGCGCTCGAATTCACGCGACCGCTCGCCGGCTCTTCCGCGGCAACGCTCATCATCTTCGTGCCGCTGGCGTTTCTCTCGGGCGTAACGGGCGCGTTCTTCAAGGCGCTTTCCGTGACGATGGCGAGCGCACTCTTTATATCGTTCCTCGTCACGTGGCTCGCGATCCCGATTCTCTGTGATCGCTGGCTCACGGCGAAAGATGCGGAGGAGCATCGCGAAACGCGCTTCGCCGCATGGCTCAACCGCACCTATGCGCGGCTCGTCTCGCGCGTGAGCGCGCGGCCCCTGTGGGTGCTCGCGCTCGTGGTTCCGCTTGCGCTGCTTTCGGCGCTCGCGTTCACGCGCGTCGGGAGCGGCTTCATGCCGTCGATGGACGAGGGCGGTTTCGTGCTCGACTATCACACGCAGCCGGGCACGTCGATCACCGAAACCGATCGTCTGATGCAACAAATCGAAGCGATCATTCGCGCGAACCCGAATGTGGCGACGTATTCACGCCGCACCGGTGCCGGACTTGGCGGCGACCTGAACGAGCCGAACAAGGGGGACTTCTTTGTGCGCCTGAAGTCGGGTAGCCGCGAACCGATCGACACGGTGATGGAGGAGATCCGTTCGCAGATCGAAACAAACGTGCCGGGTGTGAGCGTCGAGCTTGCGCAGTTGATGGAGGACCTGATCGGCGACCTCACGGCGGTTCCGCAGCCCGTGCAGATCAAGATCTACTCGGACGACTCTCATGTGCTCGACACGACCGCCCAACGTGTGGCCGCACGCATCGGCAAGATCAGCGGCATCGTCGATGTGAACGACGGCATCAATCCTGCCGGCGACGCCATCGATCTGCGCATACGCCCCGACGCCGCCGCTGCCGAGGGCATGGACCCGCAGGCAATCGCGCAGCAGGTCTCGGACCTGCTGGACGGCAACTTGGCCACGCAGTTCCAGAACGGCCCGAAGACGGTCGGCGTGCGCGTGCGTGCGCAAGGCGCGCTGCAAATGACGGACACCGAACTCGCGCGCCTGCCGTTGCGCGCGCCGGATGGGCACGTGTTCGCGCTTTCACGCGTTGCCGACCCGGTGCACGTGAGCGGGCAACCCGAGATCAGTCGCGACAACCTCAAGCGCATGGTGGCGGTGACGGCGCGCATCGATGGGCGCGACCTCGGCTCGACGATCGCCGACGTGCAGCGCGCGCTTGCCGATCCCGCGCTCCTGCCGACGGGCGTCTACTACGAACTTGGCGGCTTGTACCAGCAACAGCAGATCGCCTTCAAGGGGCTGCTCGCGGTGTTCGGCGCGGCCGTGGCGCTGGTGTTCGGCCTGCTGCTATTCCTCTACGAGCGCTTTCGCGTGGCGCTCGCGGTGATGGCGATGCCGCTGCTCGCCACGGGCGCCGTTTTCATCGGGCTGTGGGTGACGGGCATTGAGCTCAACATCTCCGCGATGATGGGCATGACGATGATCGTCGGCATCGTGACGGAGGTCGCAATCTTCTACGTTTCCGAGTTCCAGGGGCTCGTACGCGACGAGGGCGTGCCGCTCGAGGAGGCGTTGCAGGCCGCGGGCCGCAATCGCCTGCGGCCCATCGCGATGACGACCATCGCAGCCATTCTCGCGCTGCTGCCGCTTGCCTTCGCGCTCGGCCAGGGTTCCGCAATGCAGCAACCGCTCGCCGTCGCAATCATCTCGGGCTTGATCGTGCAGATGCCGCTCGTGCTGCTGGTGCTGCCTGTGCTGCTGCGCCTCCTGCTGCGGATAAAAGGGGGGAGGTGAGTGGCGGCATAGGGAGCGCATTTGCAGACCTGGCGTTGCGAAGTCGTTTCCGCCGTATCGATTTCTCTTATCGGCGACCGGGTCTGCAAGCCGGTCTGCCAGCCCCCCACCGTGCACCGATGAATCGCGCCAAGCCTTGTCCAGCTTGGCGCCGCGCGGCTCATCGCGAGCCACGGACGTGCCTTGCGCGCGCGTTCTTGCCCACGGAACGCCTCTTGCCTGCCGTTAACCCGATGTAGTTTTCCGTTAGCCCCGTTTCTATCTTGGCGAAAAACATTTCGTGCAGTATGACAGGAGGAGACGGCGATGAGCGGCAATGCAAGCGTAGGTGAGGGCGGGTATCAAGGAACGAAAACGGCAATCGACGGCAAGCCAACGCTCGGCGCTATCTTGCGCGCCGGCATAGCCGGCGGCTTGACGGGCGCGGTGATCATCTGGATTTACGAGGCGCTCATCTGGGTCGGCGCCCAGCATCTCATGCCGCTTGCGGGTATTCCCCGCAACGCGACCGGCCTCGTGTTCGGCAAAGGCGTGCAGGACTCGCTCGGCATCTGGGCGTATTTCCTCGGGACTGCCATTCATTTCTTCTTCGCGATTGCGTGGGGCGTGCTGTTCGCCGCGGTCTGGCCGTATTTCCGCCGCCGTGGCTACGAGGCCACGTTCGTCGCGCTCTTTTACGCGATCCTGGCCTGGATCGTCATGCATGTGGCGATCAGCATCGCATCCGACAACCATCCGAATTACTACGACCCGGTCGTCATCATCGGCGGTTTCATGTCGCACTTTTGCTTCACCGTGCCGCTCGCACTCGTGGTCAAGCGCATGCTTGCGACCGACCGCGCACGCTGAAACCTTCACCTCAGCGCCGAACTATCAAGAAGTCAACAACTGGGGAAAGGGAAAGTGACGATGTCGCTAAATAGAGGATTCCTTAGCTTGTCGGTGGCCACTGCGGCTGTCATCGCCAGTACGCCGGCAATGGCGCAATCGTCGGTGACGCTCTATGGCGTGCTGGACGTGTTCGCCGGCTACCAGAACACGAAAGTCGACGGCAAGACCACGTCGCTCGCCGTGCTCGGCAATAACGGCTTGATGACGAGCCGTTGGGGCTTGCGCGGCACGGAGGACATAGGCGGCGGATACCGCGTGAACTTCGCGCTGGAGAGCGGCTTCGATCCGGGTACGGGCAAGTTGCAGAACAGCTATCGGTTCTTCGATCGCCAGGCGTGGGTCGGTGTGGGCGGTGGCTTCGGCGAGGTGCGCTTCGGCCGGCAGAACACGCCGATGTTCGCCTGGAGCGGCAATATGGACGCCTTCAGCGCGGCGACCTACGCCTCGGGCTACAACAATTTCGCGAACTGGCTGGCGCGCGTCGACAACGATATTGCGTGGATCTCGCCCAAGTTCGTGGGGACCCAGGTCGAACTGCATTATTCGGTGGGCGGCCAGCCGGGCACGCTCGCGGGCAACGCCGTGTATCAGGCCGGGGTGCAGACCACCCAGGGCCCGGTTTATCTCGCGCTTGCCTATTTGAATGCGGCGAATGCGACAGCGTCCAACCGTGTGCAGGAATTCATGGCGGGCGGCAATCTGGACTACGGGTGGGGGCGCATCTACGTTGGCTATTTCCGCGCCAACGACGTCATTTCCGCGACCACGGGCAATGCGCTCAGCAACCCGGCGGGAAAATACGATCCGACGGTCGGGCCGGTCGGCAATACGGCGGGCGACTGGCACAGCACGTATTCGCTTTCGGCCGACTACCGCTTCACGCCGTTCTTCAGCGTGGGTGCCGGCGCCGCCTACACCAAGGACAGCACGCATCTCGGCAACGACGCCCTGCAGTATGGGGCGATCGTCAACTACGATCTCTCGAAGGGCACGCGGCTTTACGGCACGGTTTCCGAATTGAAGAACTACGGCACCGCCCAGTTCAAAATGGCGGGCGCCAGCATTACGACGGGTTCGTTCCTGACGCCGGGACCGGGTCAGAGCGAATTCGGTGTGCAGGTCGGTATCCGGCATCTGTTCTAGCGTTTGAGCGAGCACAAGAAAGTCATGCTTAACGCATGAACCTCCACGCCATCACTTCGTAGCCATCGGACATTGGACTACGATCATGAATGCAAGGGCGACGTCGTCGCTATTTCGAATCCGTTCACGGCGGCTCACCGTGTATCGAAATATGCAAACCTTGCAGAGGAAGACGGACTCGCCGCGCGCCCGCTGACTGAAAGGAGGGCGCCCGGCGAGCCGGCACATTTCCGGTTGTCGATGGAGGAACCATGAAAGCACTGGTCTACAACGGTCCGGGCAAGTTCGCACTCGAAACGCGGCCAATGCCCGCGTTGCAAGGACCCGGCGACGCCGTCGTCAAGATCTCGAAGACGACGATCTGCGGCACCGATCTTCACATTCTCAAGGGCGACGTGCCGAGTTGCGAGCCGGGCCGCATTCTCGGCCATGAAGGCGTGGGCGTCGTTCACGAAATCGGCAGTGGCGTCTCGACGCTGAAAGTCGGTGATCACGTGCTCGTCTCGTGCATCTCGAGTTGCGGACAATGCGAGTACTGCCGGCGCGGCATGTATTCGCACTGCAAGACGGGCGGCTGGATTCTCGGTAATCGCATCGACGGCACGCAGGCCGAATACGTGCGTACGCCGCACGCGCAAACGAGCCTGTACCGGATTCCCGACGGCCTCGACGAGGCCGCGCTCGTGATGCTCTCGGACATCTTGCCGACGGGCTTCGAATGCGGCGTGCTCAACGGCAAGGTCGAGCCCGGCAGCACGGTGGCCATTGTGGGCTCCGGGCCGATCGGGCTGGCCGCGCTCCTGACCGCGCAGTTTTATTCACCCGCGCAGATCATCATGATCGATATGGACCCCAATCGTCTGGAATGCGCGAAGAAATTCGGCGCGACGGCGTGCATCGATCCGCGCACGGGCGATGCCGTGGATGCGGTGATGAAGCTCACGGATGGTGTGGGCGTGGATTGCGCGATGGAGGCCGTTGGCGTGCCTGCGACGTTTGAACTGTGCCAGCAGATCGTGGCGCCGGGCGGCGTAATTGCGAACATCGGCGTGCACGGCGTGCCGGCGTCGCTTTTCCTCGACAAGCTCTGGGACCGCAACGTGGCGATCACGACGCGTCTCGTCGACACGGTGAGCACACCCATGTTGCTCAAAACCGTGCGCGTCGGACGGATCGATCCGAACCGGCTGATCACGCATCGGTTTGCGTTCGACAACATGCCCAAGGCGTATGAGACGTTCTCGCAGGCGGCCAGCACGCAGGCGTTGAAGGTCATTGTCGAGATGTGATGCTTATCGATGTTTGCGAACATCGAAAAAAACTTCGATAATTTATCTTATGTTAAATAGGATAAATCCGCGGGGAGCGCCATCTGGCAAGTCTTCCCGCCCGTTGCCACCCTGGTCCCCATGGCCCGAAATCAACGAGACCGGTTGCTTGCGCCGCTCTTTCACTGAGCCTCCTCGAACGAAGGCCGCGCGGCAGCTGGCTCCAGTTCGATTCGCTTCGCACCGGGTTTCGGATGCAACGCGAATGTCGATGCGACGAACGACGGCGCCAGATTCCAGTGGTATGTCACTTCATGGCGCGGCCTCGAGGCCTGGGTCGTGTCGGTAACGACCAAATGGCACGGCAGCGGCCGCCGTCCCTGCTCGATCCACATTTCCCAGTCGGCGCCACGCTGCTGAAACGCGTAATGCGTGCACCAGCGCGTATCGAGTTTCTCGACGCCGAGCGCCTGCGCCGCCGTGATCGCCGTGTTGTCGTCCTTGCCGTTGCCCCAATAGAAAAGCTCCGCGAGCGGCGCTTCGATACGCCAAGTATTCGCGAGTTCGCGCACGAGACCATCTAGCGTCGGCGCCGCGTCATTGCGCGTGTAATAGCCTTTCTTTTCGTTGAAGGTCATGAACTCGCGGCCGTCATAGATCAGTCCGCGCACGTTGCCGTTGCCCGTGATGTCGGCGCGCAAACGGTCGGGCCGCTTGACCTTGAGCATCGTATGGCGCAGCAGCGCGGCGTTCTGGCCGTTGTCGAGCACGACGTCGGTCGACGTGTCCGCATCGACCTCGAACTTGCGCAACGTGCGCAGATAAGCGCCCATGGCATTGAGCGCGTCGAGCGCCTGCTGATCAACGGCTGGCTGCGCCGTGTTTGGGGCGGCGGCGCCCTTTTCGTTGTCGAGGTCGGTGAGCGGCGATGGCACATTCGATTGCGCCTGCGTGTACTCCCCGCTTTCCGGATGCGCACAGCCGGAGAGCGCGATAGCGGCGCAGAGCGACAAGGCGAGCTTGGCAGGAACGGCTCCGGAAAAGACTTTCTTCTTCAAGACGTCTCCTGACTGAGCATCCGTATAAAACGACGGGCTTGTAGCACACGGCATGCCCAACAGGCCGCTCACGGACGGCGAACCACGCGGCACAGCGACCGCAGACCGCCGGTCAGGCTGACGAGGATGAGGCCCTATGTAACGCGTACGCCGCCCCCTCCGTGCGCCTCCCACTCAGTAAAAGCCCTGGTCGGTTGGCTCAGCGCCTCGCAGTATCATCGAGCGATATTTTTAGAACGGTGTTCTGTTAGAGAGAACGCACACGCAAACGAAGCGTTCAGGAGAGTCCGATGTCCAGCTTGCCAATCGGAGCGACGCGCGCGTCGCTCCGGGACCATGCCGCCGCGCCCATCAGTGCGGCCGAGATCAACGCACGCATTGACCGCCTGCCGGCCACGCGCGCCATCTGGACGCTCGTACTTCTGCTTTCGCTGGGCGGCTGGTTCGAGTTCTACGATCTGTTCTTCACGGCCTATGTCGGGCCGGGCCTCGTGAAAAGCGGCCTCTACTCGACCACCACGGCTTCGTTCTTCGGCTTCTCGGGTCTCGGCGCATTCGTGGCGGCATCGTTCGCGGGGCTCTTCATCGGCACGTTCTGCCTGACCGGCCTCGCCGACCGCTATGGCCGCCGCACCCTGTTCACCGCGTCACTGCTTTGGTATTCGGTGGCGACCTGCATCATGGCGCTGCAAACGAGCGCGCCCGGCATCAACCTGTGGCGCCTCATCGCGGGCATAGGCGTGGGAGTCGAACTCGTTACCATCGACACCTACGTGAGCGAACTCGTGCCCAAGCACATGCGCGGCCGCGCGTTCGCGTTCGTGCACCTGGTGCAGTACACGGCCGTGCCAGCTGTCGCGTTGCTCGCGTGGTGGTTCGTGCCGCGCGCGCCGCTCGGCTTCGACGGCTGGCGCTGGGTCGTGATGTTCGGCGCGTTCGGCGCGCTCACTGCCTGGGCGATCCGCCGCCGCGTGCCCGAGAGCGCGCGCTGGCTCGCCCAGCGCGGCCGCACCGAGGAAGCCGCTCGCATTCTCGCGAGGCTCGAAGCGAAGATCGAGGCACAGCATGGGCATTTGCTGCCCGTGCCTGTCGAGGAATCGCCCAGCGCACAAACGCTTGCCAAGGCGCGCTTCGCCGAAATCTGGCAGCCGCCTTACCGCCGCCGCACGATCACGCTGCTCGTGTTCAATCTGTTTCAGGCCATCGGCTTCTATGGCTTCGCCTCGTGGGTGCCGACGCTGCTCGTTTCCAAGGGCGTCACGGTCACGCACAGCCTGCTCTACTCGTTCGTGATCGCCGCGTCGAATCCGTTCGGTCCGCTCCTCGGCATGGCGATTGCCGACCGCATCGAGCGCAAGACGCTCGTCGTGCTCTCCGCGCTCGCCATCGCCGTCTGCGGCACCCTGTTCGCCATGCAGACGTCGGCCGCGATGCTCATGTTCCTCGGTGTACTCATCACGCTTGGCGGCACGCTGCTCTCGGTCGGCTATCACGCGTACCAGGTCGAGCTGTTCCCCACTCGCATGCGCGCCACGGCAGTGGGTTTCGTTTATTCGATGTCGCGCCTCTCCGCGATGTTCTCGGGCTTCATGATCGCGTTCGCGCTGCGCCACTTCGGTGTGCAAGGCGTTTTCGCACTGATCACGGGCGCGATGATCGTGGTGATGGCGGCCATCGGCATCTTTGGGCCGCGCACGAAAAATCGCGCGCTCGACGACATCTCCCACTAATTTTTTCAATACGAGGCGGTAACCATGCTCCCGTTAGCCGGCGTGCGCGTCCTGGATCTGTCGAATGTGCTCGCGGGTCCGTTCTGCGCCTATCAACTCGCGCTCTTCGGCGCCGAAGTCACCAAGGTCGAGCATCCTGAAGGCGGCGACCTTGCGCGGCGCCTCGGGGCCGACAAGGACGCCGCGGCGCGCAATATGGGCGCGTCGTTCGTGGCCGTGAATGCGGGCAAGCGCTCGATCACGCTGAACCTGAAAGACCCGCGCGGCAAAGCCATCTTGCTCGATCTGGTGCGCCATGCCGACGTGCTCGTCGAGAACTTCCGGCCCGGCGTGATGGACCGCCTCGAACTCGGCTACGATCAGTTATCCAAAGTGAATCCGGCGCTGGTCTACTGTGCCATCTCCGGTTTCGGCGACGAAGGCGAGCTGTCGCGCCGTCCTGCGTACGACCAGATCATTCAGGGCATGTCCGGCGTGATGAGCGTGACGGGCGACGCGCACAGCGCGCCGCTGCGCGTGGGCTATCCCGTCTCCGATACGGTGGGCGGCCTCACCGCTGCGTTCGGGATTTGCGCGGCGCTCGTCGACGCGCGCACGAGCGGCCGCGGGCGGCGCCTCGACGTTTCGATGCTCGAAGCCACGCTCGCAACCATGGGCTGGGTCGTGTCGAATTATCTGAACGCCGGGGTCGAGCCCGCACCGATGGGCAACGAGAATTTTACGGCCGCACCCTCGGGCACGTTCCGCACCGGTGCGGGCCTGCTCAATATCGCCGCAAACGAAACGCGCCAGTTCGAAAGCCTGTGCGAGGTGATCGGCCGCCCCGACCTGCCGCGCGACGAGCGTTTTGCCGCGCGCCATTCGCGCAAGCAGTATCGCGAAGCGCTCAAGGCCGAGATCGAAACCGCGCTCGCCGCAGACAGCGCAGCCAACTGGGAAACACGCCTGCTCGAGCGCGGAGTGCCCGTGGGCCGCGTGCTCTCGGTGCCCGAAATCCTCGCGCATCCGCATCTCGCCGAACGGCGCTTCATCCGCCAGTTCGAACCGGCACAGGGCGAAGCCGCGCAACGCGTGACGCGCGCGGGCCTGCGGCTCGCCGATGCCGACGCCGCACCCGCCACGCCCGCCCCGACGCTCGGCGCCCACACGCGCGAAACGCTCGCACAACTCGGCTACGAAGCGGCCCAAATCGACGCCCTCCACCATGACGGAGTGATCTGACCATGCCGACGACGAACACGACCACGCCCGATCTCGCCGCCCTTTGCGCCGACTACTGGAGCACCTCGATCATCGACATCCATCCGGGCTCCATCAAGGTGCGCGGCTATCCGATCCAGGAGCTGATCGGCAACGTGAGTTTCCCGCAGATGATCTGGCTGATGCTGCGCGGCGAACTGCCCGGCGACGAAGAGGCCACGCTGCTCGAAGCGGCGCTCGTGGCCTCGGTCGATCACGGGCCACACGCGCCTTCGATCGCGATCTCGCGCATGGCCACGAGCTGCGGCTTGCCGATCAACGGCGCAATGGCCTCGGCGCTCAACGCACTCGACGACGTGCACGGCGGCGCCGGCCAGCAGGCGGTCGAACTCTATGCCGACATCGCCGCGCGCGTTGTGGCGGGCGCCTCATTCGAAGCCGCGGTCGAAGCCGGCGTGGACGAATACATCGCCGTGCACGGCAAGTATCTGCCGGGCTTCGGCCATCGCTTTCATCCGGTCGATCCGCGCGCCGGACGGCTGCTCGCACTCGTCGATGCACGTGTGGCGTCCGGCACGATCAAGGGCCGCTATGCGGCGATTGCGCGCGGCATCGAAGCCTTGCTGAAAAAGCGCAAGGACCGGCCCGTTCCGATGAACATCGACGGCGTAACAGCCGTTATCTACGCCGAACTGGGCTTTGCGCCCGAACTGGCGCGCGGCGTGTTCTGCCTCGCGCGCGCGGTGGGCATCCTCGCGCATGCGTGGGAGCAGCGCGGGCGCGGCGAGCGTAACAAGGGGCCCATGCCGCGCCAGATTCCGTATGCGTATACCGGCGCGCCGGAGCGACATCTGGAGCAGTCCTGATCAATGCGCCGTGAAAGCGACCGCGTGCAAACGGCGCCTTGCGCCTGCAGGGTTTGCGCTAGCCGCGCGTGGCTTCAGGCGTCCTGGCGTGCGCGCTCAGCGTGCGCACGTTGGGCGGCGCGCAGCGCGCGCGAGTCGCCGCCGAGCGTGTCGGTAGCACGTATCGCGCAATCGAACAGCGCGTCGAGATGGCGCTCGACGAACGCCCCGTCGATGCGCGAACTCGGCCCCGCGAGCGTGAGCACGCCGCGCAATGTATCGCGAACGCCGAACACGGGCATGGAAACGCCGGCGGTCTCGCGGTCGCGCTCACCGATCGAGATGCAGTAGAAGTCGTGGCGAATGCTCTCGAACGGCTCGCCCGGCTCGCCGCCGAATGCCAGCAGCGCGCGCCCGCCTGATCCGCTTTCGAGCGGCAGCACGTCGCCCTCGCGCACATGGTGGCGCACCACGTGATGGGAATCGACGCGATGCAGGCACACGCGCACCGCGTTGTCCCGCACGTAGAACGAAACGCTCTCCCCGCTCGCGGCGGCCAGATCGCGCATGAGCGGCAGCAGAATGTCGCCCATGTTGAGGCTGCGCTGATAGAGCGCGCCCAGCGCGAACGTGGCGGGGCCGAGCTGGTAGCGACCGTCGTCGAGGCGCAGCAGCAGGCGATGCTGAATCAGCGCGCCGGCCAGCCGCAGCAACGTGCTTTTATAAAGCCCCGTGCGCGCCGCGAGTTCGGCGAGCGTGAGCGCGCTGTCTCCGGGGCGAAACGCGAACAGGATGGCACACGCGCGGTCTATGACCGCGACGCCTTCTTCTTTCTTGACCGTACCAGCCGGGTCTTGCGCGGGCATGAATGGAAAACGTGGGGATTGGGAATGCGTTCGATTTTACGCGACTTGCCGCCTCCCGGGTGCCGCTCCCCACCCCTCTCCATCGCCTCCACCACTGTTGCTCGATGCACGCCACGCGCGCGTTACTTCGCCCGCACCACCGAATCGCGCATCGTCACGCTCACGGGGAACGTGCGCTCGATCGGCCACTGCGTGCCGTAGCACTGGTTGATGAGCCAGCGCACCGCATTGCGCGTGAGCTCCGCGGTGGGAATGTGTACCGAGGTCAACGCCGGCGCCATGTAGGCCGCCGAATAATCGTCGTCGTAGCCGATGACCGAAACGTCGTGGGGCACGCGCAATCCTGCCTGCTGCAGGCGCGCGAGCGCACTCATGGCCATCGTGTCGTTCGCGCAGAACAGCCCGGTGAAACGGTGTTTGCGTTCGAGAAGCGCCCCGGCCGCCACATAGCCGCCTTCGGGCGAGAAGTCCGAGACGATATGCGGCACGGTCCGGCGCTCGATGCCGTGACGCGCCAGCTCGGCGAAAAATCCATGCAGACGCGCCGCATTATCCGATGACGTGGACGGCCCGCCGATCACCGCAAGCTCGCGATGGCCGTGCTCGATGAGCGTGCGGGCAGCCATCTCGCCGCCGTGGAAGTGATCGGCGCAAAACGATGCTTCGGGTAACTGATCGAATGAGCGGTTCAGGAAGGCCATGCGCGGGTGCATGGCGTGCAGCATCTGCAGGTCGTCGTCGTACAGATCGTGGCTGATGACGACCACGCCGTCGCAATCGCGGCCAATCAGGAAGCGCACGGCCTCGATGGCCTGCTCGCGCGGCGAGGCTTCGCCGCAACCGGTGGCCACCACCACGTGTCGCCGCACGGCGCGCAGTTGCGTGTCGGTCTCCTTCAGGATAGTGCCGTAGTACGAGCCAAAAAACGTCGGTACGAAGATACCGATGATGCCGAGCGACTTCGTGGCCATCGCCCGGCCGATGGATGAAGGCCGGAAATTGAGCTGCTCGATCGCAGCCTGCACGCGCGCGGCCGCCTCCGCCGACACCGGACCGTTGCCCGATATCGCCCGCGAAGCCGTCGAAAGGCCCACGCCGGCCAGCGCCGCCACGTCTTTCAGGGTCGCCACGTTCCTGGTCTCTCTGTCTTTGTCGGTTCTGTGCATCAAATTCGTGCGCCGATTTCTTCGTCGAACAGCGAAACATGCGCACTGTCGATGGAGAACGGCACCGCCGCCCCACTCGCCAGCGGCGTCTTGTCCTGATCGATCGACGCGATCTGCCCGCCCTCATGCTCGATCCACAGGACACGATGATTGCCCATGGGCTCCACGAGCGTCAAGCGCCCTTCCCACGCCGCCTCGCGCGGGCGCACTGCACCGCCTGCGCGCACGTCTTCCGGACGCACGCCGAGCACGCAGGGGCGCGTCGGATCCGGCGTGCCCTTGAACGCGTATGCCGAAACATCCACGTCGAGGCCGGGCCCGCGAAAGCGCAGGCGGCCTTCGTCGGCTTCGAGCCTGCCGCGCAGCAGGTTCATCGGCGGCGCGCCGAGGAAGGTCGCGACGAACAGGTTCTCGGGGCGCGCGTAGACTTCGGCCGGCGTGCCGAACTGCTGGATCGCCCCGCCCTTCATCACCGCCATGCGCGTGGCGAGCGTCATCGCCTCGACCTGGTCGTGCGTCACGTAGATCATCGTCGCGCCGAGTTGCTGGTGCAACTGCTTGAGTTCGCGGCGCAATTCGGTGCGCAGCTTGGCGTCGAGATTCGAGAGCGGCTCGTCGAACAGGAACACGTCCGCCTCGCGCACGAGTGCGCGCCCGATCGCCACGCGCTGGCGCTGGCCGCCCGAGAGCTGCGCGGGTTTGCGCGAAAGCAGCGGCCCGAGCTGCAGCATGTCGGCGGCGCGCTTCACGCGGCGGTCGATCTCCGCCTTCGGCGTGCCATTGATACGGAGTGCGAACGAGAGATTGCGCTCCACGTTCATGGTCGGATAGAGCGCGTACGACTGGAACACGAGCGCCACGCCCCGATCCTTTGGGTCGGCCCATGTCATGTCCTCGCCGCCGATCTCGATACTGCCGTCGGTCACGTCGACGAGGCCCGCGATGCTGTGCAGCAAGGTGGATTTGCCGCAGCCCGAAGGGCCGAGCAGCACGACGAACTCGCCTGCGCGCACATCGAGATCGAGTTCGTCGATCACCGTGCTCGCGCCGAGGTCGATGCGCAGATTGCGTACGGAAACGTTCGTGAGATTGCCCATGCCCTGCTCCTAACCTTTCACCGCGCCCGAGGCGATGCCGCGCACGAACCAGCGCCCCGAAATGAAGTAGATCGCGAGCGGCACGGCCGACGTGAGGATCGTCGCGGCCATGTTGACGTTATAGATACGCTCGCCGGTCGTCGTGTTGATGATGTTGTTCAGTTGCACCGTCATCGGCAGGTTTTTCGTGCCCGCAAACACGAGGCCGAGAATGTAGTCGTTCCAGATGCCGGTGACCTGCATGATGATCGCCACGACAATGATCGGCACCGACATCGGCAGCATGAGCTGCACGAAGATGCGCCAGAACCCGCCGCCGTCGATGCGCGCGGCCTTGAACAGCTCCTCCGGCAAGGACGCATAGTAGTTGCGGAACAGGAGCGTCATCACCGGCATGCCGAAGATCGTGTGAATCACGACGATGCCGGGCAGCGAACTGAACAGATGCACGAAGGCCAGCACGCGCACGAGCGGGTACACCATCACCTGCACGGGAATGAAGGCGCCCGCGAGCAGAATGCCGAACAGCACGCCCGCTCCGCGTGGCCGCCAGAACGACAGCGCGTAGCCATTCACGGCGCCCACGGCAATGGAGAGGACCGTGCTCGGCACGACGATGCGCACCGAATTCCAGAAGCCCACGCGAATGCCGCCGCAGTCGAGCCCCGTGCACGCGGAGGCCCACGCGTCGCGCCACGGCGCGAGCGTCAAATGCACCGGCAGCGCGAGCAGATGGCCGAGGCGGATCTCTGTCATCGGCTTGACCGAAGTCACCAGCATCACATAGAGCGGCAGCAGGAAAAACACCGCCGCCGTGAACAGAAACGCATACACGCCGAGCCGCGCGGGCGTGAAGCGGCTGCGCGGCTTGCGCCGCTTTTGCGCTGCACGCGCTCGAGCGGGCGCAGGGCGCAGCGAATCGGCCAAAGGCGTGCTCATGCCCGGTCTCCCTTGAGCGCCGCGCGGCTGCGCGCGTAGAAGAATGGCGCAAGAATCGCGAGCACAGTGGCGAGCAGCACGATCGACGCTGCCGAAGCGAGCCCGATGTTCGCGCGATTGAACAGGTAATCCATGATGAATTTCGCGGGCACCTCGCTCGCCGTGCCGGGGCCGCCCTGGGTCATCGCGACCACGGCGTCGTAGAGCTTCACGACCATCACGAAGAGCAGCACGAATGCCGTGGAAAGCGAGGTCTTGAGCATCGGTACGACGATGCTCGCGTACACGCGCCAGCGCGGAATGCCGTCGAGGCGCGTAGCCTTCCATATTTCGTCGTCGATGCCGCGCAGGCCCGCGAGCATGAGCGCCATCACGAGGCCCGAGGCCTGCCACACGGTGGCGATCACGAGCGTGTAGATCGCAAAGCGCTGCGTGACGATCCAGTCAAAGCGCGCGTGCTCGAATCCCATGTGCCGCAGCACCGCCTGCACGCCGAGTTCGGGGTTGAGGATCCACTGCCAGACGAGGCCCGTTGCGACGAACGACATCGCATAGGGATAGAGAAACACCGTGCGCAGCGCACCTTCCGCCACGACGCGCTGATCGATGAAGATCGCGAGCAGCAGCCCGATCGCGAGGCACGCCGCGATGAAGCACGCGCCGTAGATCACGAGATTCTGCAGCGACAGGATCCAGCGGTCGTTCTGGAAGAGCCGCACGTACTGCGTCACGCCCGCGAAGGTGTTGGTGGGCAGCGAGCGCGAGAAGCTGAGCGAGACGCGCGCCGTCCACAGCATGGTGCCGAGATACGCGAACAGGACCGTCGCCGCCATCGGCGCGAGCGCGATCCAGGCGGCGAGCGAGAGCCGCCGCCGCGCGGGGCGCGCGCTGCGCGCTTGCCCCGCCTGGCGTTTGGCCGGGTGCAGCTTGGCGGCGTACATGGCTGCGCTCAGCTCTGGATTGCCGTGGCGAAGGCCTTCTGCGCGTCTTCGGCCGACTGGTTCTTGTTCCAGAAGTTCGTGATGACGTCCTGGAGCGCGCCCTGGACATCAGGCGGAATCAGCATTTCCGGATTCGGCAGTTGCCGCGACTTGTCCTTCATGATCGCCATGCCCTCCTTCGCGCAGATGTCGAAGCCCGAGGTGTCCACGTCCGGGCGAATCGGAATCGAGCCCTTCTTCTGGTTGAACACGACCTGCGCGGCAGGCGACGTCATCACCGTGGCGAGCAGTTGCTGCGCCTTGACCTGCTCGGGATTGTCGGTCTTCGGGAACACGAACACGTCGCCTGCGATCATGTACGGCGACTTCGGGAAACCGGGGAAGCATCCGAAATCCTTGCCCGCCACCTGGTTCGCGGCCGAAAACTCGCCCTTGGCCCAGTCGCCCATGATCTGCATGCCCGCCTTGCCGGAAATCACGAGCGCCGTAGCGTCGTTCCAGTTGCGGCCCGGCGAGCCCGGATCCACGTAATTATGCAACCGCTTGAAGGTCGTGAGCACGTTGCGGAACGCAGGCGAATTCACGGCATTCGCATCGCGGTCGCGGTAGACCTTCATGTAGAGATCGCGGTCCATGTCGGCGAAGATGGCGTCGAAGGTGATCTTCTCCTGCCATGCCTGACCGCCCAGCGCGAGCGGAATCAGGCCGGCCACCTTGAGCTTGTCGAGATCGGCGAAGAGTTCGTCGAAATTCTGCGGCTCGCTCTTGATCCCGGCCTTGGCGAACGCGGGCTTCGAATAGAAGAACCAGTCCTGCATGTGGATGTTCACGGGCGCGGCATAGTAGTGCCCTTTGACCTTGATCGCCGTGAGAATCGACTCAGGGAAGATGCCGCTCCAGTTCTCTTTCGTTGCGACCGCATCGACATTATTCAGGAGTCCCTGGTCGATGAGATCGTGAAACTGCTTGGACGTATTGAACTGCGCTGCGGTGGGCGGATCCCCGCCCACGATGCGGTTGATTGCCGTTGCACGCGCCTGATCCCCGCCGGCGATCGCGTTGTCGACCCACTTCCCACCCGCCTGATCGTAGGCAAGCGCAAACTGCTTGATCGCGGCCGACTCGCCGCCCGACGTCCACCAGTGAATCACGTTGGCCTTGAGCGGCTCCGCGGCGTGGGCCGCGAGCGCGCCGGCCAGCGCGAGAGCGGCGACGATGCCGCGCAGAACGGGTACGTTGTGCTTCATTGCGTCTCCTGTCGATCCGGAGCTGGCGCTTCAGCTGTCGCCTGGCGTCAGTGCCTTCGGCACCGGCGTCGGGCCCATGCAGGGCTCCGGTTGCTCCGGGTTGGTCTGCAAAAGCTTTTGGGTTGGAAGTTTTGCGGCCACGGCGCATCGTACGGCATGCCCGAGCGTCGCATGCCCTGCCGTGGTTGTCACGCTAGTTGTTGCCCTTGCTCGGTAACCCTGTCAAGCGCCCGCGAAGTGCCGTCAAGTGCCGTCAAGCGCCGTCAAGCGCGCGCCGCTGCGCGATGAAATGCGCGATGAGTTCCGCACTGCGCTTGGGCGTGCGAACCTGCGTGTCGTAATCGACATGCACGACGCCAAAGCGCCGCTCATAGCCGAACGCCCATTCGAAGTTGTCGAGCAGCGACCAGACGAAATAGCCGCGCACGTCCACACCGGCCTTGATCGCGGCGTCCACGGCGGCGAGATGGCGTTTGAGGAACGAGATGCGCTGCGTGTCGTTCACCTCTCCGTCGCTCACGCGGTCGTCCGAAGCCATGCCGTTCTCGGTGATGTAGATCGGCGGCAGGTTCTCGTAGTTGCGGCCGAAACCGATCAGCAGGTCGCGCAGACCGTCGGGGTGAACCTCCCAACCCATCTGCGTGCGCTCGACGTCCTTCAGCGGCACTTCGACGAAGCCGTGCGCACCGTCGCTCTTCACGTTGGTGCGGAAATAGTAGTTGATGCCGAGAAAATCGAGCGGCGCCGAGATCGTCTTCATGTCGCCTTCGAGCACGAGCGGCTCGGTGCCCGGCCACAGCTCGAAGAGTTCGTCGGGATACGCGCCCTTGAGCAGCGGATCGAGAATCCACGCGTTGTGCTGCACCTCGAAGCGGCGCGCGGCGCGTACATCCTCAGGCAACGAGGAGTCGGGCGTGCCGCGCCCCACGTTGGCCACGATGCCCTTGGTCGAGCCCGGATCGTTCGCGTGCAGCACGCCGGTGGCGAGGCCGTGGCCGAGCAGCAGATGATGCATGGCCTGGGTGGCGTAGCGGCCGTTTGCGAGGCCCGGCGCATGATGGCCGTTGCCGTAGCCGAGGTACGCCGAGCACCACGGCTCGTTGAGCGTCATCCATGCGTCGACGAGGCCGGCCAGTTCGCGGCTCATGAGGTCCGCGTAGTCGGCGAAGCGATATGCGGTGTCGCGATTGAGCCAGCCGCCGCGATCTTCAAGGTGCTGCGGCAGGTCCCAGTGGTAGAGCGTGGCGAAGGTGCGCACGCCCCTCTCCCGCAGCCGCTCCAGCAAACGCTTGTAGAAGGCGATGCCTTTGGCATTGGGCCGTCCCGCCGCGTCCATCACACGCGGCCACGCGATCGAAAAGCGATAGGCCTCGAAGTTCAGGCTCTCGAGCAGATCGAGATCGGCCTCCCAGCGGTGATAGTGGTCGCAGGCCACAGCGCCCGTGTCGCCCGCGAGCACCTTGCCCGGCGTGGCGCTGAAGGTGTCCCAGATCGACGGCAGGCGGCCGTCCTCGTGGATCGCACCTTCGATCTGATACGAAGCCGTGGCCGCGCCCAGGAGGAAGTCGCTGCGCCACAGTGCGGAGCTGGCGGGCGGCGTGAACGGATCGTCGGCAACGGTGGCGGCGGAATGCGGCAATGCGGTGTCCTGAGTCACGAAGCCTCCTGCGCGGGAATTACCGGCGCATGCGTTCTGGGCAGCCGGATCGGGTTGGAGTGGAAGCGCTTCCACAGCGCTTGAGGCGCACAATAACAGCGGCGAATTCCGGCCGGCAATCGGGGTTTCTCTGGACGTTTTTATGTAGCTGCTTCACATGTTTTTTGCACTACACGGCTTTCTGGCTTGTAGCATGGCTACACGAGCGTCACGCATCCGAGCGCGACTCCAGCTCGGGACGCACCGCCGCGAGCGCTTCGTGCAGGGTCGGGAAAATGTTCGCACGGCCCACCACGGCCGTGATGCCATGCCGATCCATGTCTGAAAGCAGATAGCGATTCACACGCCCGAAAATCACCTTTACGCCGCGCTCCGCGAGTTCCGAGCAAAGGTCGATCACGGCGCGCCCCGCGGAATAATCGAGATCGGTAATCGCCCCCGCATCGACGACCACGCAATGCACGGGCGACGGCGCCCCATCGATCAGCGCGCGCAGTTCGTCGATGAACAAGTGGTCGTTCGCATAGAACAGGTCCGCACCGAACCGATAGACGATTAGCCCCGGCGCCGTGAGCTGGCCCGCTTGCGCGGGTTCGGGCAGCCAGTGCCCCTCCTCGTTCGGCACGAGCACCATGGTGTGCGGCCGGTAGCTATGGCGCACGTGGCGCAGCAACGACAGGCCAATTGCGATGAGGATGCCGTTCTCCACGCCGATCACGACAACAGCGAGGGCCGTCGTCACCGCAAGCCTGAATTCGCCGGGACTTTCGCGGCGAATATCGATCAACTGGCGAATGTTGACAAGTCCCACGGCAATCGTGAAGACGATCGCGGCCAGCACGCAATGCGGCAGGTATTGCAGCAAGCGGCTGAAGAACAACAGCACCACGAGTACGACGCCTGCAAACACGAGCTGCGCGAACTGGCTGCGCGCGCCGGCCTGGTCGGCCATGGCGGTCTGCGTGAGGCTGCCGTTCACGACAAAAGCGCCGCTCATCGAAGCCGCCGCATTGGCCGCCGCGAGGCCGAGGAGATTGGTGTCCTCGTCAGTGCGCTCGCCATAGCGCTCGGCAAACGCGCGGCTAGTGGCGGCGCTCTGCGCGACGATGATGACGAAGCACGACGCCGCCACCTGCAGCAGATCGATCATCTGGAACCAGCCTACCGCGGGAAAGCTCAGGCGCGGCAAGCCGCCCTGCACCGCCCCGATTACGGAAATGCCGTGGCCCGCGAAGTTCAGGATGGCGCTCGCAGCGATGCTCCCCGCCACGGCGACGAGCGGCACCGGCCAGCGCGGCCGGAACGTCTTGAAGACCAGGATCGCCGCTACGACGACCACGGCGATGGCAAGCGTCGGCCAGTGAATCATGCCCAGTTGCGTGACGATCTGCTTCATCTGCAGGACCGTGCGGCGTGAATTCACAGTAATGCCAAGCATGTCGCCGAGCATCGCCACGCCCACCTGCACGCCCACGCCCGTGAGAAAACCTGCGAGGACGGTGCGCGAGAGAAAGTCTGCGAGAAAGCCGAGACGAAACAGGCGTGCGATCAACAACATCACGGCCGTGAGCAAGGCGGTCATGCCCGCGAGCGCGACATACTCGGCGCTCGAAGGCGTCGCCATGGTCGTGAGACGGCTCGCGAAAATGGTGGCCGTGGCGGAATCGGCGGCGACCACGAGATGACGCGACGCGCCAAAGAGCGCGAACGCAACGAGCGGCAGAAAGCCCGTGTACAGACCGGTTACGGCAGGCATGCCCGCGATGCGCGCGTAGCCAAGCAGTTGCGGCACGTTCATCGAGGCAAGCTGCACGCCGGCGAGCGCATCGCGCAATGCAGACGTGCGAGACAGCGGCCGCACGCCGCGAAACAGTTCAAACGCCATTACGCCATCCTTTCGAAATCCGCCTCCAGGTGCGGTGTTTTTTAGCTGCGGGTTCACTGGCGCAGTATGTTAGCGCGCGTGGGCGCTCCGGTACGTGCCCGATTGCAACGTCGTTGCACGCGCATCAATGAAAGAGGCCAGCCCGCAGGCTGGCCTCATGACTTATGCGCTCAATCGCGTCACGCAGCGAGTTGGCTATACCCGAATCGGCGGCGGCATATACCGGCATTCGTAGCGTTTTCGGACCGTGCCGTTTTCGTCCACGCTTTCGAGGAACACGTCGAACTGCCAGAGGCGCGCCATGTGGCGCAGCACTTCGTCGGTGTCGCCCGTAAGGTGACGGTTGTCGCTCATGAAGTGACGCAGCGTCAGGCTGCGATCGCCGCGCGTGTTCACCGACCACACCTGGATATTCGGCTCGCGGTGATGCATGTCGTACTGACGCGAGAGCGCCTGGCGCACGTACTGGTAGCCGCTTTCGTCGTGGATGGCCGAGACTTCGAGCGCGTCGCGCATATCGTCGTCGAGCACCGAGAAGAGCCGCATTTCGCGGATCAGATGCGGCGAAAGGTATTGCGCCACGAAGCTCTCATCCTTAAAATTGCGCATGGCGTAGTGCAGCGCCTTGAGCCACGGACTGCCGGCCAGCTCGGGGAACCACTTGCGGTCCTCCTCCGTGGGGTTCTCGCAGATGCGGCGAATGTCGCTCATCATCGAAAAGCCGAGCGCATACGGATTGATGCCGCTGTAATACGGCTTCGTCACTGGCGGCTGATAGATCACGTTGCTGTGCGAATGCAGGAACTCCATCATGAAGCCGTCTTCGAGCTTGCCCTGCGTATAAAGCGTGTTGAGCAGCGTGTAATGCCAGAACGTGGCCCAGCCTTCGTTCATGACCTGGGTTTGCCGCTGCGGATAGAAGTACTGCCCGATCTTGCGCACGATGCGTATGACTTCGCGCTCCCACGGTTCGAGCAGCGGCGAGTTCTTTTCGGCGAAATACAGCAGGTTTTCCTGCGGCTCCGGCGGAAAGCGCTCGTCGATCTCCTCGGCAACGGGCATTTGCTGCTTGGGCAGCGTGCGCCACAGCTCATTGACCTGGGACTGCAGATAAGCCTCGCGTTCCCGGCGCAAGGCGGCCTCGCGTTCGAGCGACAGCTTTTGCGGCCGTTTATAGCGGTCCACACCGTAATTCATGAGCGCGTGGCACGAGTCGAGCAACTCTTCCACGCGGTCGAGACCAAAACGCTCCTCGCATTCGGCGATGTAATTCTTCGCATAGACGAGGTAGTCGATGATGGCGTGCGCGTCCGTCCAGAGACGGAACAGATAGTTGCCCTTGAAGAACGAGTTGTGCCCGTATGCGGCATGCGCGATCACGAGCGCCTGCATCGTCATGGTGTTCTCTTCCATGAGATACGCAATGCAGGGGTTGGAGTTGATGACGATCTCGTAGGCAAGACCCATCTGGCCGCGGCGATAGCTCTTTTCGGTAGAGAGAAAGTGCTTGCCGAACGACCAGTGGCGATAGTTCACCGGCATGCCAACGGACGCATAAGCGTCCATCATCTGCTCGGCGCTGATCAATTCGAGCTGGATCGGATAAACGTCCAGTTCGTATTGCTCTGCAACATGCGAGATGTGTGTGTCGTACTCCTCGATGAGTTCGAAGGTCCAGTCGGAGGGGCACGGCAACGGCCGTTTGTCGGCTACGTTCATTTGCACTTCCCTTTGCTGGGCGAGCCCATGCTCCTTGTGGCGAGCAGCCCCGGCGGCGTGTCCGGGCGCTTCGGCGTCTTCGTGGTGGCCGCGCTTGCGCCCGTCACCGTGTTCGCCATGATGCCCTTTTTCGTGGCCGCTCGTCTTCCGGCGCTCCGGCTGGTAGCCGCGCGCCTCATTGTGCAGGTGGCGTGTCGTCATGAGTGTTCCACCTGCTTTTCGAAAAGCTCCCGGAACACCGGGTAGATGTCCGCCGCGGTGTCGACTTTCTTCATCGCCAGATGCGGTTCGGTGAGTGCGAGCTGCGCGTATTCGAGCCAGAGGTTCTGCTCCTCCGGCGTCACCTGAATATACGCAAAATAGCGCACCTGAGTCAGTATGTCATCCGCGAGAATCTTGCGGCATTTGGGTGAATCGTCAGTCCAATTGTCGCCGTCCGAAGCCTGCGCGCCGTAGATGTTCCAGTCGCTTGGCGAATAACGGTCCTCGATCACTTTTTTCATCAGCTCCAGCGCGCTCGACACGACCGTGCCGCCGCTTTCGGTGGAATGAAAGAAGGTGTCCTCGTCCACTTCCTCGGCGCGCGTGTGATGGCGAATGAAGACCACCTCGATCTTTTCGTAATTGCGCTTGAGGAACAGATACAGGAGGATGAAGAAGCGCTTGGACAAGTCCTTGCGCTGCTCGTCCATCGAGCCCGATACGTCCATGAGGCAGAACATCACGGCCTGGCTCGACGGTTGCGGCTGCTTCACGCGATTCACGTAACGCAGATCGAACGGGTCGATGAATGGAATGCGCCAGATGCGCCCGCGCAGGTGATGAATCTGCTCTTCGAGCAACGCGATCTCTTGACGCCGGTCGGCCGGGTCGGCCTTGAGCGCTTCGAGTTGCTCCTCGAGTTCGTGCAGTTCGTTGACGAGCGGCGCACCGAGCGCGATGCGCCTGCCGAGCGCACTGCGCAGCGATCTCACGACGTCGATGTTGTTCGGCGTGCCCTCGGCAGCCCAGCCCGCGCGGATGCTCTTCCACGTAGGCACGGCCATGAGATGGGTTTTGACGAGGCGCGGAAGTTCGAGGTCGTCGAAGAAGTACTGCATGAATTCTTCGCGGGAGAGTTCGAACACGAAGTCGTCCTGACCTTCGCCCTCGTTGCTCGCCTGGCTGCCGCCACCGCCGCCGCCGCCCTGTGGCCGCGGAATGCGGTCGCCGCGAATGTAGTCCTCGTTGCCTGGGTGAACCATTTCGCGCTTGCCGCCAGGGCCGTGCCGGAACGACGGCTCCGCGATGTCCTTGCGCGGAATGGTGATGCTCTGGTTGCTCTGTATGTCCTTGATGCTGCGGTCACGCACCGCTTCCGAAACGGCGTGACGAATATAGTTCTTCACGCGGCGCAAAAAACGCTCGCGATTAGCAATACTCTTGTTCTTTCCGGCTAGCCTGCGGTCGATGATTTGATGAAGCACATTCAGTCTCCCGCTCCAGTTGCGAATGGGCGAGGTGCGCAGTGTTCATTGCCGCGTCTGCCATCGTGCGTGCCGCGTTCACCCGCTCATGGCCACGCCGCCTGCGCCCCGCCGGGGGTCCTTTTGCGCCGCCGCAAACCTGCGGCAGCGCGCTCGGACAGTAAAGCCTCTTCGTTCACGACGACTTGCGCACCCGCAGATACCAGTCGCAGAGCAACCGGACCTGCTTCGGCGTATAGCCCTTCGCCACCATGCGGTTGACGAAGTCTTCGTGCTTGCGCTGCTCTTCCGCCGATCCTTTCGCATTGAACGAGATGACCGGCAAAAGTTCTTCCGTGTTCGAAAACATTTTCTTTTCGATCACCACGCGCAGCTTCTCGTAGCTGATCCAGGCCGGATTCTTGCCGGCATTGGCCGCACGCGCACGCAGCACGAAGTTCACGATCTCGTTGCGGAAGTCCTTCGGGTTGCTGATGCCCGCGGGCTTCTCGATCTTCTCGAGCTCGGCATTCAACGCCGCGCGATCGAAGCTTTCGCCCGTATCGTGATCGCGGAACTCCTGGTCCTGAATCCAGAAGTCGGCATACGTCACATAGCGGTCGAAGATGTTCTGCCCGTATTCGGAATACGACTCGAGGTAAGCGGTCTGGATCTCCTTGCCGATGAACTCCGCGTAACGCGAGGCCAGCACGTCTTTCACGAACGACAGATACTTCTGCTCGGTTTCCGGTGGGAACTGCTCGCGCTCGATTTGCTGTTCGAGCACATACATGAGGTGCACCGGATTCGCTGCCACTTCGGTCGAGTCGAAGTTGAACACGCGCGAGAGAATCTTGAACGAGAAGCGCGTAGACACCCCGTTCATCCCTTCGTCGACGCCCGCGAAGTCGCGATACTCCTGGTACGACTTCGCTTTTGGATCGGTGTCCTTCAGGTTTTCGCCGTCGTACACCTGCATCTTCGAGAAGAGGCTCGAGTTCTCCGGCTCCTGCAAGCGCGTGAGCACCGACATCTGCGCCATCATCTTCAGCGTGCCCGGCGCACACACGGCCTCGGCCAGCGACGAATTGCGCAACAGCTTCTCGTAGATCTTCATCTCTTCCGAGTAGCGCAGGCAGTACGGCACCTTTACCACGAAGATACGATCGAGCAGTGCCTCGTTGTTGCGGTTGTTGCGGAACGCCTTCCACTCCGACTCGTTCGAGTGCGCGAGAATGATGCCGTTGAACGGAATCGCCCCGAATCCTTCGGTGCCCTTGAAGTTACCTTCCTGGGTGGCCGTGAGCAGCGGGTGCAGCACCTTGATCGGCGCCTTGAACATTTCGACGAATTCGAGCAGGCCCTGATTCGCGAGACAGAGGCCGCCCGAGTAGCTGTACGCGTCGGCGTCGTCCTGGGCGTATTGCTCGAGTTTGCGGATGTCCACCTTGCCGACGAGCGACGAGATGTCCTGATTGTTTTCGTCGCCAGGTTCGGTCTTCGCGATGCCGATCTGGCGCAGGATGGACGGGAAGCGGCGCACCACGCGGAACTTGCGGATGTCGCCGTTGTATTCGTGCAGGCGCTTCACCGCCCACGGGCTCAAGATGCTCCGCAGGTAACGGCGTGGTATGCCGTATTGCTCTTCGAGTATCGGACCGTCTTCGTCGTAGTCGAACAGCCCGAGCGGAGATTCGTTCACGGGCGAGCCCTTGATCGCGTAGAACGGCACGCGCTCCATGAGCTGCTTCAGACGCTCGGCGATGGAGGACTTGCCGCCGCCCACCGGACCGAGCAGATAGAGAATCTGCTTCTTCTCTTCGAGTCCTTGCGCCGCATGGCGGAAGTACGCGACGACCTGCTCGATCACGTCTTCCATGCCATAGAACTCGCGGAATGCGGGATACACCTTGATGACCTTGTTCGCAAAGATGCGCGACAGACGCGGATCGTTGCGGGTGTCGATCTGTTCGGGTTCGCCGATTGCCGTCAGCATACGTTCGCCAGCCGTGGCGTACGCATTGGGATCTTCCTTGCAGAGCGCGAGATACTCCTCGAGCGAGAACTCTTCCTCTCGCGTTTTTTCGAAGCGGGTCGCGAAGCTGCTGTAGATATCCATGCTACCTCCTCGCCGAGATCTGCGACCGATGTCGTGCGCGGCGCGCTATTCGGAAACGACATCGCTCAAATTCATCCTAAACCCTTTTGAAATTTTTCGCACCGTTAAATCGCGCCGGATGTGCCCTCGAAAGCTAAGCATTATTGAGCGCTTGGAGGGCGCCAGACAACGACTTACAATGATCATCCGCACTGGTGCAAATTTCAGACCGGGGTCACGCTCCTTCCCAAATGCTGTGCCTGCGTGTTGGCCAATTCCGTCGGGCCGGGCATTCGCAGCAACCCGCTTTTTACCTGGTGTTCGACCGGCTTTTCGCCTCGTCGTCCGGCCTGTCCGGTGCTACGGCATACGCAGCGCCTCTTCATCAAACGCACCAGTGCAGCGTCGGTGCACACCCATTCGTTACGATTTGTTCGCGAGCCCGCAGAGCGCGCTCTCCTTGGGCACTGCCACGCAGATGTTGTGAGCACGCGTCAATGCGATTTTTTTACCGTTTTACGCGTCGATTTCGCCATCGTCGGTGACCTGCCGCGCATTCATGCGCGGATGCCAATCGACGCTGACCGGCCCCTGTTGGCGGTAGTGGTTTTCCCGCTCCAAACGGACAATGAGCGGACAACGCACGAACGACGCACGCGCGCGATGAAGATGACGCGCGTGACAGGTTGCCAGGTTTACACCCATGAGCCACAGAGCGCGCACAAAAAAATAAAGCCGCCGCGCAATGCGCGCGGCGGCCGTTCGTGAGAGCAAATATGACAGGTGCGACAGTTACATGATGCGCCCCCTGGGCGACCTAGACGAACTCGACTTCGACTTCCCCCAACCCGTCGATGTGGCCGTGCAGGAGACCCGGTGTATCGATGCGATGCGCACCGACATAGGTGCCGGTCGTAATGGTCCATTCGGGCTCGATCGTGATGCCCATTGCGGCGCAATGATTGACGAACCAGACCAGCAGTTCGCGCGGATCGCCGGCGGGGTTGCCCGGCGCCTCCGGCACGAGCGAAGCGCCGTCGAACGTCAGTTCGAGCTCCGGCGCCACGAAATCGAGCACGCGGGCAAGCGCTGGGTAGGGCAGCGCGTGGCCGGTCACGAGTGCGCCATTGTTCTGCGCATCGGCGAGCTGGGCGAGCGGCGCGACATTGGGCCACTGCGCGAAACGGCTATCGACGATCTCGATGGCCGGCAGGATCTGGCCGACGCGTGCGAGCACCTCGTCGCGCGCATAGGCTTCGGCGCGCGGGACGATCGGTTCCGAAAAACGAAAGGCGATCTCCAGCTCCACGAGCACGCGGAAGAAGTGGCGGCGCTCGAAGCGCGCCGGCGAGGCGTGCACGAGCGGCGCCGGGATCGGCGCGCCGGAGGCGGGGCCGCCCGGGGCGCGCGCCCCCACCTTCCAGCCGCCCGTGGTCGTCTCGAGCCCGGCGAGCACCGCCTGCTGGATCGCGTAGGCCGTGGCCGCGTCCGGCGGCACACGCTCGGGTTCCAGCGTTTCGATCAGATGATGATGCCGGCGCGCATTCACGAGGCGTTGCGCGAGATCGTCATGCGTCATGTCGGGTTCCTTGTTTGTGCTGTCATGCGGCGCCAGCGCTCGATGCCGGCGCAATTCGTCCTGCCTGGCGCGGTGCGCCCTCCCTTGCCCTGCGGCGCGGGTCCTTCCCCTTTGCGGCGCCACCCCGTGCGGGCCGCGCTCGCGCATCGGCGCGGGCTGAACCGTCCAGCACGACGCCATGCCGCTCGCGGGCACCGTTGGGCGCCGCAGTGTAGCGCGCCGAGCAGGCCGCGCAGATGACACGGCTGACAATGTACCGTAACGGCGCCCGCATGGCGCAGGGAGGCGCCGCACAACGGGGTCAAAGGCGTAAAAAAAGCCGCTGGGGCGCAGCGGCTATCTCGCTTGCGCGGACGGCCCGCGCGGCTGATCAGAGGAATTTCAGAAGGTTTCCCAGTCGCCGTTCGAACCGGCGCCCGACGCCACAGCGCTCACGGGCACGCTCGGGGTTGCCGCGGGCCGTGCGGCCGGCTGGACGGCGGCGGGAGCGGGAGCGCGGCGCGGCGCGCGCTTTGCCGCGGGCGCAGCAGCGCCGCCTGCCGATGCCGGGCGCGTAACAGCACGGGATGCGGAAGCCGCCCTGGCGGCTGCCGGCGCGGGCTTCACCTGCGCCGCCCCTCCCGCTGCGTCTTCCAGATTGAACACGGCGACGGCCTCGCGCAGGCGTCCCGCCTGGTCCTCGAGCGACTGCGCCGCAGCAGCGGCCTCCTCGACGAGCGCCGCGTTCTGCTGGGTCACTTCGTCCATCTGCGTGACCGCGCGCGCGACCTGGTCGATGCCGCCCGACTGCTCCTGCGAAGCCGCCGCAATCTCGCCCATGATGTCGGTCACGCGCTGCACCGCGGCGATGATCTCGGTCATCGTGCGGCCCGCCTCGTCGACCAGTGCCGAACCCGCCTGCACGCGCTCGACCGAGGTGTCGATGAGCCCCTTGATCTCCTTGGCTGCCGCCGATGAACGTTGCGCGAGGCTGCGCACTTCGCCCGCCACCACGGCGAAGCCGCGCCCTTCCTCGCCCGCGCGCGCCGCTTCGACGGCCGCATTGAGCGCGAGGATGTTGGTCTGGAACGCGATGCCCTCGATGATCGTGATGATGTCGGCGATCTTCGCGGAGCTGTCGTTGATGTCGCCCATCGTGCCGACCACCTGATTGACGACCGAGCTGCCCTTGTTGGCGATTTCCGAGGCGTTGGCGGCGAGCGCACTGGCCTGGCGGGCGTTGTCGGCGTTCTGCTTCACGGTGCCCGTGAGCTGTTCCATGCTCGAAGCGGTCTCCTGAAGTGCAGAAGCCTGCTCTTCGGTGCGCGACGAGAGGTCGAGGTTGCCCGCGGCGATCTCGCGCGTGGCCGTGGCAATCGATTCGGTGCCCGAGCGCACCGAGCGCACCGTTTCGGTGAGGCTGCGCTGCATCTGCGCGACACCGCCCAGCAGTTCGCCCATCTCGTCGTTGCGGCGCACGACCACGGGCCGGCGCAGATCGCCGGCGGCGATCGCATGGAAAGCGCCGAGCGCTTCGCCGAGCGGCTCCGCAATGGCGCGGCGCAGCGAGAAGAACGAATAGGCAGCCGCGCCGATGCCCACGAGCAGCGCCACGATGCAGGCGATGCGCAGTTGCGAGAACGCGGCCTGGGCGTCGTCGAAGCCCTGCTGCGCTTGCGTCATCTGGAATTTGTCGAGCACGGCGTCGGCCTTCGAGAGCCCGTCGTAGGCCTCCTTGAGCGCCTTGGCGCCCGCGACGACCTTCGCCTGGTCGCCCGACTGGACGGTCGTCATGAACTGGTCCGCGATCTGGTGCAGGGTATCGCGCCGGGCCGCAACGTCCTGAGCAAGGCGCGCTTCCTCGCCGCCGTGCGGCAGGCTCATGTACTTCTTCCAGAAGTCGTCCGACACGCCGCGCAGCATATGCGCGCGGTCGATCGTCGCGGCGGCATCCGACGTACCCAGTTCGAAGGCGGCCCGGTCGAGTGCGAGACGCTCGCGCGCCGCATAGATCTCGGCCAGGTTGACCGCATGCGAACTCGGCATCTGGTCAGTGAAGGTCTCGCGATACGCGTCGTTCGAACGCGTGAGGCCCAGCCACCCGACCGCACTGATCGCGACGATCAACGTCGCCAGAAAGCCCATTGTGATGCCGATGCGCGCCTTGATACTGATGCCCTTGCCCATGACTCCCCCAACGCTTGTGGTGTGGTCGGGCCCAGCGCCCGACATCGAGTTGTCCCTCTAAGAGGCGTTTACGGCACAGGGTTTCACGGGCTTGAAATGTGTATATCGTATGAAGTATTAGCGGAATCCAATCATGCGCGGCGCGAATAAGCCGCGCCGGGCCAGCTATGGCTTACGGCAGCAAGATGCGCGGATACACTCAGCCCGCAAGTTCGGCGAGCGTGGGAATGGAAGGTTGAGCGCCCGCGCGCATGACGGAAACGGACGCCGCACGCAATGCGAAAGCGACCGCTTCCAGCGCAGGCGCCCCGGCGGCCAGACGCGCGGCCAGTCCGCCGATGAAAGTGTCGCCGGCCGCCGTCGTGTCCACCGCATTGACGCGCGGCGCGGGCAGATGGGCGGGCGCGGCGTCGTCGAGCAGCACGCATACGCCCTGCGCACCGAGTGTCACGAGCACGTTGCAGGCGCCCGCCTCGCGCAGCGCCAATGCCGCGCGCGCCGCCTCTTCGGGCGTGCTCGCGGGCAAGCCGGTGAGCGCGGCGGCCTCCAGTTCGTTCGGTACGAGATAGTCGATGAGCGGAAGCCACTGCGCGGGCAGCGGCCCCGTAGCGGGCGCTGGATTGAGGATGGTGATCTTGCCGAGCCGCCGTGCGGCGGCCAGCGCGGCCGCCACGGCGTCGGTGGGCGTTTCGAGCTGGCAGACCACGACGTCGGCCTGCGCGAGCACGGCCTCATGGCGCGCGATCGTTTCGGGCGTAACCTCGCCGTTGCTACCCGCCACGATGACGATAGCATTCTGGCTCGCGTCGTCGACGACAATCAGCGCCACGCCGGTCGGCGCGCCCAGCGACGTTTCGAGCGCGCCACAGTCGATACCTTCTGCGACCAGCCCCGCGCGCAACACCTCGCCGTTGCTGTCGGCGCCGACCCGGCCGACCATCGCCACCCGGGCGCCCAGGCGCGCCGCGGCCACCGCCTGGTTGCCGCCCTTGCCGCCGGCCACCTGCGCAAACGCATTGCCGGCGAGCGTCTCGCCCGGAGCCGGCAAGCGCGGCGCACGCGCGACGAGATCCATATTCAGACTGCCGACCACGGCCACGCGAGCGCCGATCGGCTTTGCTGCGTCAGTCGTCACGATGCCTCCTCGATGGCTTGCGCCTTCGGTACGGCCACCCTGCCTCAGGCCGCAAGCGGCGCGTATTCCTCCGCGCCGACCCAGGGCCCCGTCGATTCACGAGGAAAGAGCGTAGGCGGCATAACGCGGCGCCGCGCCCTCGCGCCTTCTTCGCGCACGTTCGCGCCTTCCTCGCGCGCGTTCGCGATGCGCTCGATCAGCGTGAGCGCCGCCATGTCGCCGAGCGCGCGAGCCGGCTGGCCGACCGTCGAGAGCGCGGGCCAGGTGAAGTTGCCGAGTTCGATATCGTCGAAACCGATGATCGAGCAGTCGCCCGGCACGCGCAAGCCGCGCTCGGCGGCCGCGCGCAAGGCGCCGATGCCCATCATGTCGTTGCCGGCGAAGATCGCGGTCGGCCGCACGCTGTCGAACAGTTGCGCCGCCGCGCGGTATCCGCCCGCTCCGGAAAAGTCGTTTTCGACGATCGCACCCGGCGCGATCTCCACGCCCCGCTCGGACATGGCGCGCAGGAAGCCGTGCATGCGCATCGCGCTGACCGCGGTTGTCACCGGCCCGGTGATACAGCCAATGCGCGAGTGCCCGAGTTCGAGCAGATGCCGCGTGGCGAGCCAGGCGCCGCGCTCGTGGTCGATCTGCACGAGATCGGCGTCGAGCCCCTCGATGTTGCGGTCGATCACGACGATCGGCTCGCGGGCATCGGCAAGCGTCGAGGCCAGCACGGCGTCGTCACCGGCCGAGGCGACGATGAGGCCGTCGATGCGTTTTTCCTGCAGCACGCGCAGGTAGCTGCGCTGCTTGGCCGGGTCGTCGTCCGAGTTGCAGAAGAACACGCAGTAGCCCTTGCGCGCGCAGGCGTCCTCGACGCCGCGCGCAAGCTCCGCGAAATACGGGTTGGTGCCGTTCGGCACGAGCAGACCCACGGTCGCCGTCGCACGCGCCTTGAGCGAGCGCGCCACCGCCGACGGCACGTAGTTCAGGTCGCGGATCGCACGTTCGACCTTGGCCCGCACGTCCGCCGACACCGGACGCGAATTGTTCACCACATGCGACACCGTCGTGAAAGATACCCCCGCCACGGCGGCCACATCCTTGATCGTCGCCATATTTATGTTGCTCCTGCTTTTTTGCTGCCCTGTTGCTGCCGGCTCTCTGCGCGCCCGTTGTTGGTTTGGTCTGGCGTCGCTTTCCCGGTCATTTCCGCCGGCCCGCGCTGCGTTGCGGACCGCGCCCTCGAAAAATTGCTATGCCCTGCTGCCTCTACGACTTCGCCTGCTGCGGTACGTGTCGAGCACGACCGCCACGACGATCACCGCGCCGGTGATGATCCGTTTGGTGGGCTCGTTCGCGCCGATCTGCGCGAGCCCCGCGGCCAGCACCGAGATGATCAGCACGCCGAAGAACGTGCTGATGACCGAGCCGCGCCCGCCCATCAGGCTCGTGCCGCCGATCACCACGGCCGCGATCACCTGCAGCTCCAGCCCCACGCCCGCGTTCGGATCGGCGGCTTCGAGGCGCGAAATCTGAAACAGCGCCGCGAGCCCGGAAAGCGCGCCCATCAGCGCAAACACGATCACCTTGTACGGCCGCGGATCGACGCCCGCCAGGCGCACCGCTTCCTCGTTGGTACCGATACCAATCAGATATCGTCCGAATACCGTGCGCGTCAGCGTGAGCTGCGCGATCACCATCACCGCCACCGCGATCAGGAACGCCGGCGAAATGCCGAATGCGATCGGGTTCGAGAGAAAGTCGAACGCGTCGCCGATATACGCCGTGCGCGAATTCGTCATCTGGTACGCGAGCCCGCGCGCCGCTTCGAGCACGCCGAGCGAGACGATGAACGACGGGATGCGCCAGCCCACCGTCACCGCGCCCGTGAGCGTGCCCGTGGCCGCCGCGGCGACGAGGCCGAGCAGCGCCGCCGGCAGCGCGCCCCAGCCCCACTTGAGCGACGCCACGCTCACCACCGAAGCGCCGAGCGCGAGCACCGAGCCCACCGAAAGATCGATGCCCGCGATGATCAGCACGAAGGTCATGCCCACGGCCATCACCACAAGATCGGGAATCTGGTTAGCGATCGTGCTGAACGTATCGTACGTGAGGAAGTGTGAACTCAGCAGCGAGAACAACACGATCATCGCGATCAGCGCGAGCGCGAGGCCCAGGTAGTTCGAAAAGCCGAAGCGCGTCCCCACGGGCTTGCCGCTCGCCTGCACCGCATGCGGCGCAGGCTCGGGCGCCGCGGCCGGCACGATTTTGGTCGAACTGGTTCGCCCACCGCGATCGTCACCCTGCGGCGACGGTTGCCCGCGCAACGGATCGTTCGTCATGAAGCGCTCCCTCGTGGGTCGTCGTTTCGTACCTGCGGCTTTCGCGTGTCCACGTGTGGCGGCACATCGCCCATCTCCGGCAGATCGCACGCGTTCGCGACCAGCGCATCCTCGGCGCGCAGCCCCGCGAACGCGGCGGCCAGCAGCTTGTCCTGACTCCACTCGTCGCGACCGTAGATGGCCGTCATCTTCCCCGCCGACATCACGCCGATGCGGTCGCAGATCAGCATCAGCTCGCGCAGGTCGCTCGACACCACCACGAGCGCCCGGCCTTCGCGAGCGAGCGCGCCCATCAGCGCGTAGATGTCGAACTTCGCGCCGACGTCGATGCCGCGCGTGGGCTCGTCGAACAGCACGACGCGCATCGACTGCGTGATGTCGCGCGCGAGCCAGCGGCCGATCACCACCTTCTGCTGGTTGCCGCCCGACAGCTCGCCCACCGGCTGCGCGGGTCCGGACGTGCGGATTCGCAGTGCGTCGATCTGCGTGCGCGCCAGCGTGTTCTCGCGCGCCGCGTCCACCACGCCATAGCGCGATACCGCGCCCACGTTGCCGAGCGTCACGTTCGCGGCGAGCGGCTGCGGCAACAGCAGCCCTTCGCCCTTGCGGTCTTCGGTGATGAGCGCGATGCCGAGCCGTACCGCGTCGGCGGGCGAGGCGATCTGCACCGGCTGCGGCGCCGCGCCCGGCGTGGGCGCCAGCGCCACCGTGCCGCGCTCCATGCGGTCGGCGCCGTAGATGAGCCGCATCAGCTCCGTCCTGCCCGCGCCGATCAGCCCCGAAACGCCGAAAATCTCGCCGGCGCGCACTTCGAACGACACGTCGCGCACGGCCTTCGCGCGCGTGAGCCCGTCCACCTTCAGGAGCGGCGCGCCGATGCGCCGCTGCCCAAGATCGATGCGCTCGCCAAGCTCGCGCCCCACCATCAGCGCGACGATGCGCTCGGGCGTAAGGTTGGCCATGGCGTCCACGCGCACGAGCTTGCCGTCGCGTAGTACCGCGACGCGCTGCGCGATGCGCTCGAGTTCTTCGAGCCGGTGCGAGATGTAGACGATCGCCACGCCGCGCGCCTTGAGCCGCGCGATCTGCTCGAACAGCAGCTCGACCTCGCGGGCCGTGAGCATGGCCGTCGGCTCGTCGAGGATCAGCACGCGCATGTCGCCGCCATCGGCACCACCGGCACCCGCGGCGCTGCCGATCAGGTTGCGCGCGATCTCCACGAGCTGCTGATGCCCGATACCCAGCTCCCCGACCGGCGTGTCGGGGTCGATCGCTTCGAGCCCGACCTGCGCCATCGCGGCCCGCGCGTCGTCACGCAGCCGCCTGCGATCGATCCAGCCGAACCGCAGCGGCCCCGACTGCGGCAGGCGGTCCAGAAACAGGTTCTCCGCAACAGTGAGCGTGGGCAGCAGGTTCAGCTCCTGCATGACCATGCGCACGCCGAGCGCCTCGGCTTCGCGGCGACTCGCCGGGGCGTAGGGCCGGCCCATCAGCGTCATGCTGCCTGCACTCGGCGCCGTGAGGCCACTCACGATCTTCGAGAGCGTGCTCTTGCCCGCGCCGTTTTCCCCCGTGAGCGCAAGCACTTCGCCGGCGTGCAGCGCGAGGCTGACGCCGGCGAGCACCGGCTGCTCGTAGGTCTTCCCGACGCCCGTAACCGTAAGCACGGCGGGCGCAGGTGACGCTACGTCGGGGACATTTGCATCCATCACGATCCTGTAGTCGCGAGCCGCGCCGCCGGGTTCAACCGGTGAGTCGCGCCGCCCGGATACTGTGGGTCCGCACCGCCGCTGCACGCTCCGGTAGAGCGTGCAGCGAACGGCGCGCTGGGCAGCGAATCGCCACACAGCGGAAGACGGCCGCCCATGCGGCCATCCCGGTACAAATAACGGCTGCGCGGCGAGATTCTTGAGCGTTTATTGAGTTGCGCACGCAAATACCGCCGCGGCACGCCGTGGCGCCTGCCAGCAGCGCTTTACTTCGTGACGAGCACCACAGGCGTTTCGACGATGCCCGACAGCTCCGACTGCTTCTTGTGCTCCTTGAGCGCCTTCAGGGCCGTGTCGATGCCGAACACGGCCTGCTTTGCCGCGTACTGGTCGGCCGTGGCGAGCACGCGGCCGTCCTTGAGCATGGGCTTGATGGCGCCGATGTTGTCGTAGCCGACCACGTACACCTTGCCCTGCTTGCCCGCGGCGCGCACGGCCGACACGGCGCCGATCGCCATGTTGTCGTTGCCGCACAGGAGCGCCTTGATGTCCGGGTATTCATTGAGCATGGCGGAGGCGACCGCGTTGCCCTTGTCGATCTCCCATTCGCCCGATTGCGTCGAGACGATCTTCGCGCCCACGGCGTCCATCGCGTCCTTGAAGCCCGCGGTGCGCTGCTGCGCGTTGGTCGTCGTGGAAACGCCCTCGACGATGCCCACCTGGTCGCCCGACTTCAGGCGCTTGGCGAGATAGTCGCCCACGAGGCGGGCACCCTTGCGGTTGTCCGGACCGACGAACGGCACGTTCAGGTCCTTGGACTTGAGCACGTCGGCGTCGAGCTTGTTGTCGATGTTCACGACGATGATGCCCGCGTCCACCGCCTTCTTCACGACGGGTACGAGCGCCTTTGAGTCGGCGGGCGCGAGCACGATGGTGTCGACCTTCGAGACGATCATTTGCTCGACGATCTGGATTTGCGCGGCGGTATCGGTCTCGTTCTTGATGCCGTTGGTGATGAGATCGAACTGGTCCGCGTTGTGCTTCTGATAGTCCTTCGCACCGGTCTCCATGGTGAGGAAGAACTCGTTGGCGAGCGACTTCATGACGAGCGCGACCTTCGGCTTGTGAGGCGCCTGTGCGCGGGCCGCGAGCGGCAAGGCGCCGGTCACGGCGGTCGTGGCGAGCGCGCTGGCGGCGAGGAGGATGCGGCGGCGAATGCGGGAGTTCATTTTGGAAGTCTCCGGTTTGTCGGGCCCGGCTGGGCCCTGCTTTCTGGTTATGCGCAAACGTTTTCTGCCGGCCCATTCTCGGCGCAGGCGCTCAACGATGTCAACTTCGCTCTGTCACCGGCGTCGCTGCCGGCAATGCGGCGCCGCAGCAACGCCCGCCCCGCCTCAGAGCCCGCCTCAGAGCCAGTTGATACGACGAAACAGGAAAAACAGGAAGATATCGAGCACGAGCATGGCAGCGAGGCAGATCTGGTAGCCAAACCTGAAATGTAGCTCCGGAATATGCTCGAAGTTCATGCCATAGATGCCCGCAATCATCGTCGGCACGGCGAAGAGCGCGGCGAACGAACCGAGCCGCTTCGTCACCTCGTTCTCCGCGAGCGAGATCATGCCGAGATTCACCTGGATGGCCGTGACGATCATTTCGCGGCGCGCGTCGATCATGTTGGACACGCGCACGAGATGGTCGGACACGTCGCGGTAGTACGCCTGCATGCCCACGCAGATCTGCGGAATGCGGCCGCCCACGAGCTTGCCGACGGCATCGACGAGCGGCGTGACGTGATGCGCGAGGATCACGAGACGGCGCTTGAGCGAATAGAGATCCTCGATGATCGCGCGCGAGCCCGCGAGGTCGTGCTTGTCGAAGATGCGGTCCTCCAGTTCCTCGATTTCGGCAGAGAGCGTTTCGAGCACCGGCGCGTAGCGGTCGACCACGCTGTCCATGAGCGCGTAGAGCACGAACCCGGAGCCTTCGCGCAGCAACGCGGGCTCGCGCTCGCAGCGCGCGCGAACGTCGGTGAAACCCTGCTGCGCGCGGTGGCGCACCGAGAGCACGAAATTGGGGCCGGCGAATACGTTCACCTGGCCTATGATGACTTCGCCGTCGTCGTCGAGTTCGAGGGTGTGGAGCACGCAAAAGAGCGTGTCGCCGTATTCCTCGATCTTCGGACGCTGGTTGCCGTTCATCACGTCTTCAATGGCGAGCGCATGCAGGCCGAACTCATCCTTCATCGCCGCCATTTCGCCGGCGTCGGGATCCTTGAGCGCGACCCAGACGAAACACTCGGGCTTGGCCAGATAGTCGCTGATGGCTTCGACGGTGACGTCGGCCAGTTTCTTGCCGCCTTGATACGCGACGCAATTGATTAGCATGTTCCTTTTCTTCCGCGCGGCGGGTCGCGCCCGCGCCGCTTCGATTTGCACCGGTTGCCAAGTTTAAGGGGTTCCGTCGACCGGCGGCGTCTGGACGGGTGCCCCAGCGGCGTGCGCCCGCCTGACGGGGTCTGGCCGGCGTTCGAGAGCACTGCCCGTGCCCGCCGTGCAACGGCGGCGGCGAACCAGCGGCCGTCTTCCGGACTGCTGCGGGCCTACTGCGCGACGCGGCGGATGCCGAGACGGTCATCCTTGTCGAATGTGACGCTCGCGCGGTTGGTGTAGCTGGGATCCACGAGAAAGCGCAGCTCGATCACGGGATCGAACTGCGTCGTCACGCCGATGCGGTGCACGCCCGGCTTGAGGTAGAACGTGACGTGCTCGCCGTCCATGAGGTCGGTCACGCGCTCGCCGTCGAGGTAGACGGGCGCGTCGCGAAATTTGACGATGACGTTGCGGGTGCGCTCGCGGCGCACGTCCACGGCCACGAGGCCCTCGCCCGGCTCGGTGTAGCCCGGCTTCAGGATACGTTCAGCCGGTACGGGCTTGAACGGCATGGGCTGCGGCTGCTCCTCGGCGCAGCCGCCGAGTGCGAACGCGGCAACCACCGTGAAGGCAGCGGCGAGGCTCGCAATCGACCTGCGCGACGGCAAAGGCGGCATGGGCGCTTTCCCCTTTTCTGACCTCTGGCTGCTGGTTCGCGCCCATCATATCCGTACGGACGCCGGATCGATCATCGTTGTTATATGCTTTGGGGAATGCGCGGCAGCGCTCGCAACCGGCATAAAGAGGAAGCGACGGCCATGTGGTACTTCTCGTGGATCCTCGGCATCGGCGTTGCGCTCGGCTTTGGCATCCTCAACGTGATGTGGCTCGACGCCAACGGCAAATTCCTGAACGGACACGAGCCCGGGCGAACGGGCCCGAAAAACGCCCCGTCGGCAGACACCGGCACACAACACGGCGAGGCACGCCGCCCGTGACGAGACTGGTGTTCTTCTGCGGCCACGCCGGCGCCGGCAAAACGTCGCTCGCCAAACGCCTGTTCGCCCCGCTCGCCCGCGAGACCGGCGAGCCGTTCTGCCTGCTCGACAAGGACACGCTCTACGCCACCTATAGCGCCGCCGCGATGGGCGCGCTCACGCACGCCCCGAACGATCGTGACAGCCCGCTCTTCCTGCAGCATTTTCGCGAACCCGAGTACCGGGGGCTCATCGACACGGCGCGCGAAAACCTGGAGCTTGGCGTGAGCGCGCTAGTGGTCGGCCCGCTATCGCGCGAAGTGCGCGAGCGCAAGCTGTTCGACCGCGCGTGGCTCGGCGTCGGTCAGGAGGTGGGGCTCACCGTGGTGTGGGTGCATACGAGCGAGGAAACGGCGCACGCGCGCATCGTCGCGCGCGCCCATCCGATCGATGCCTACAAGCTCGCTCACTGGGACGAATACCGGCAGCGGCGCTTCATGCCGTCGGGCGCGCAACTCGACGGCCTTCTGCTCTTCGACAACAGCGCGCCCGCCGCGGCCGACTACGACGCCTTGCTACAGCGCATCGTGTCGGCAACGGCATCGACCTGAGATTTCAGGCCACCACTTTCGCGCGGCTGTCGAGCGTCGCGCCTTCGTACACCTGACCGAAGCGATTCGCGAGGAACTGCTGGAGCGACACCTGCTCCTGGCGCACGAACCCGGCTTGCGGCAGACGCTTTTCGCGGAACAGATCGAGCACCGCGCACATGGCGCCGGCCGTGGTGATCTGGATCGCGCTCATGGGCACGCCGCACACCGTCTTC
Organism: Paraburkholderia sp. CNPSo 3281; assembly: GCF_024206515.1. Classification (NCBI taxonomy): domain Bacteria; kingdom Pseudomonadati; phylum Pseudomonadota; class Betaproteobacteria; order Burkholderiales; family Burkholderiaceae; genus Paraburkholderia; species Paraburkholderia sp. CNPSo 3281. Next base: position 45,091 of record NZ_JAMBPS010000003.1, read on the forward strand.
GCGAAGATCTTGCGCGTGAACACTTCCTGCACGAGCTTGCCGTCGCGCATGCCGGTCACGGTCATGAAGATGAGCACGACGTCCTGCTCCGTAGCGGGCACCGAGCGGCGCATGATGGACTTGAGCGTGTCGCGGTCGCTGGACAGGCGCAGGTCTTCGAGCAGGAACTGCATGAGCGCGCGATGACCCGGATAACGCACCGACTTGTAGTCGAGCGACTCGACCTTGCCTGAAAGCGTCTCGCAGAGCGTGCCCAGACCGCCCGAGGTATTGAAGGCCTCGTACTCCACACCGTCGAGCGAAAAATGCTCGAGGCCTTCGAGCGGCTGCACCCACTGCGTGCGGCCTTCGCGGATCGCTTCGCACGGCTGGCAGTACTCGTTGATGAGACCGTCCACGCTCCACGTGAGGTTGTACTTGAGCGCGTTGGTGGGGAACTGCGGCAGCGCGCCCACGCGCATCTTGACGTCGCGGATCTCGGTGAAGCGGCTCGCGAGCGCATGCGCCGCAATGCCGATGAAACCGGGCGCGAGACCACACTGCGGCATGAAGACATGCTCGGCACCCTCGGCCAGCGCGCGGATCGCGTGGGTCGCGCGCACGTCCTCGGTCAGGTCGAAGTAATGGACGCCCGCGCCCTTCGCCGCCGAGGCGACGTTCACCGCCAGGTAATACGGCAGCGCGTTGATCAGCACGTCGTAGCCTTCCAGCGCGCCGCGCAGCGCGGCGGCGTCGCCAGAATCGACACGTGCGGTGGGGATGCCCTGCGCCGCGAGCGGCTCGAGCGCCTTCGCGTCGCGGTCGAACGCCGCGACTTCGTAGTCGCCGCTCTCGCGCAGCATATGGGCAATGGTGTGGCCGATCAGGCCGGCGCCTGCAATCGCAACTTTCATGTGTCATCTCCTTTGGTTTTCTATGCTTGGGGATGGGCAGCGCCCGCTCAAACACAGTCTAGGGAGAGACAAATACGGTTCATAGACGCAAAACGATGCGTTTCGACCGCGATTTTCGTCATTATGACGATCGGTTTCGTCGAAATGACGAAATCATTCCATTTCGATGGCGAGTGCCTCGTCGTTCGGCCCGTATTTCGGCCCGCGGTTCAGCCCTCGATTCAGCCTGTCACCGAGCCGCGATCGACCTTGCGCGCGAGCACGATCGACGTGGTGGTGCGCTCCACACCGGGCATGCCGCCAATCTGGTCGAGCAGATCGTTGAGGCGGTCGGGTGAATCGGCGCGCAGCCACGCCACGTAGTCGTACTCGCCGCTCACCGCGCACAGCAACTGCACTTCGGGCATCTTGCCGAGGCGCTTTTGCACATCGGGTCCATGGCGCGGCGCGATGATGAGCCCGACCCACGCCTGCAGGCTCGCGTCGAGCACGTCCTGACCCAGGCGCACGCCGTAGCCGGCGATCACCTGTGTGCGTTCGAGACGCTCGATGCGCGCAAGCACCGTGGTGCGCGCGACGCCCAGGCGCCGTGCGAGATTCGCGACGCTTTCGCGCGCGTTTTCCTGCAGCAGCGCGACGAGGCTGCGATCGAGGTCGTCGAGTTGATCGAGGCGCGGAGGTCTCATCGGGCGGCGGTCTGGATGGGAAGTCTGAACGGCGTCATTATCGCGCGCGGGTTAGCGCGGCGGGCGGCGGTCGCGGCGCGCAAGCCATGCGCGACGGGTATTTCCACGCGTTTCGTTTGTAAGCAAGTGTCGCAGCCGGGGCGTGGCGAAGGGAGAACGTGGTACTAATAACGCCTGCAGCCATTCTGGCCATGCTACCCGCTACGAAATGATTCAAGGAGTCACAATGAAGAAAGCTTTCGTCATCCTTGCCGCCTCGCTCTCGATGAGCGGCGCGTTCGCGCAAAGCGCCGCGCCGGCCGCTTCGGCAACCGCCGCGGCCGCGTCGAGCGCCGACGTGCGCGCCGCGCAGCATCAGCAGCGTGTCGAGGAGCGCATCACGTGGCTGCATACGCAACTCAAGATCACGCCCGAGCAAGAGCCGCAATGGAAGACCTTCGCCGACGTCATGCGCAGCAACGGCGAGACCATGGCGAATCTCTTCAAGCAGCGTGCGGAGAGCGAAAGCTCACGCAACGCGCTCGACGACATGAAGCAGTACGCGCAGATCGCCCAGGCGCACGCGGACGACATGCAGAAGCTCGTCTCGGCGTTCGAGCCGCTCTATACCAGCCTCTCGCCGGAACAGAAGAAGCTCGCCGATCAGTCCTTCCGCCACGGCAATGAGCACGGCCCGTCAGGCAACCCGAGCCATCCGAAGCACAAGGGCAAGGCGAAGCCGTCCGCAGGCGCCGCAGCCAGCGACACCGAAGCGGCCAGCACGCCGGCCGCGCAGTAAGACGGAGTCACCCGCCAGTCGGGCCGCGCTCCCATGCGTGCGCGACGGCCCGATCCAGGGTACCCTTGCGGACCGCGCGACGGCCGGGCAGTTTCGCCCGGCCGTTGCTACTTTGAAAGCCGTTTTTTGTGAAGCAGGTCCGCTGCTGCCGCCATGATTGAACTGACCCAACTCGACCTGCGTGTCGACCCCGCCGCACAGCGCGTCGTCAAGGACGAAACCGTGAGCGTCGAGTTCGCAGCCCTTGCCGGCGAGCTGATGAGCCTCGAAGGCCCGAACCGCTATGCGCCGGGCGACGCGATCATCACCGGTTCGACCGGCGATCGCTGGGTCGTCTCGCGCGATCGATTCGATGCGAAGTACCTGCCGGCGAGCGATACCCTCGCCCACGGCGACTCAGGCGCGTATCGCAACCGCCAAGTCGTGGTGCTCGCAAGGCGCATGGACGAGCCGTTCACGCTCGTGCGTTCGGCCGGCGGCGACCGGCTCGGCGGCGTGGCCGGCGACTGGGTCATGCAGTACGCGCCCGGCGACTATGGCGTCGTGCAGGCCGCACGCTTCGCCAAAGTCTACAAGCTCGCCGACTAAGTCCCAGCGCAACGCTGAGCGGGCGCGCTGCGCCCATCGCTTCAAGCACACGCTTTACGCAAATTCTTCGTCCAGCGCGATCGTCACCTCGCGCGGCACGTCTTCTCCCTTCGCGTGCTGTTCCTCGAGCGATTCGATCGTCGCCTCCACGTAGGCGCGCAACACCGCGAAGCTGCGACCGCGCAGCCGCGGCGGCAGTGCGCGATAGCGTGCGAGCGCGGCGGGCGCGATGGCGACCGTGAGCGCCATGCGGCGCGCCTTCGAGCCGAAGCGCATCGCCACCCAGTGCACGACTAGTTGCGGCACGCCGTTCTCGTTCGGCTCTTCGGCAAAGCGCGTCTGCTCGGGAAAGATGTCGGCGATCACGCGGGCGAGCTCGTCGAAATCGGGGCTCACGCATTCAAACAGATAGGCTTCCATTGACGCCAGAAAAAAGAGTGAGACGCGCGCACTCACGCCGCGCGTGCGACGCGCCGCTGCTGGCGGCACGTCCTGAAAAGCACGACGGCGACCACCACAGCCGCCACCACGTACAAACCATCCACGGCCACGAGCGGCACGAGTTGCGCCTGGTACATCGCGGCAGGCACGTCGATGAGTGCGTGCACGAGGATTGCGAGCGGCAAAATCCCCTTCCATCCCGCGCGCAGGCCGCGCCACATCAGCACCGACAAGGCAATCTGAAACACGAACGCGGCCGTGCGCTCTAGCGCGAACACGCCCGCGAAAAGCGGCGAAAGGCTAGCGAGAATCAGATGCACGCGCAAGACCGAGTCCATCGTGAGATTGGACAGATGCTCGTCGAGATCGCCGCGATTCGCGAGCACCGCGAACACGATCCACTGCAGTTGCACGAGCACGCCGACGAACCACGCCTCCGCACCCGCATGGCCGATGCCGTAGCCGAACGCCGCGCCGTCAGTGGGGGCGTTGGGCTTGCGTGCGCCGCGGCGCGCGATGAGCCGCATGGCGATATAGCGCCCGACCTCCTCGCACACGCCCGCGGCGAGCGCCCCGTACAGCACGAAGAAAACGGGATTCGAAAGCACCTGCGCGACGGCGGCGTTGCCGTGCAGCATGTAGTCGTTGATGGCGCGCTCGATCACAGTCGCGAACAACGCGAAGATGGCGACGCCCGTGATCGTATCGCGCCAGTCGAGCGCGAACGGCACGCGTAGCCGGCGATACAGCGATACGGGCAAGGCGGCGACGAACAGCGTCGCGAGCGAGAGGCAGACGAGCGTGATCGGAGCTACGGACATGGGCTTCCTTATGACGTTCGGCACGCACGCACGCGCGCCGCAGCCCGAATGATCGCAGATATCGGCGCCTGCGCGCAGCCCTGGCTGCACGAGAGACCCGCAATTGCGCCGTCGTCACCCCAGCGTCGACGCCCTCACCACCAGTTCGCCCTCGAACGCCGCCGCGCGTGCCCTGGGCGCCGCGCCCTCGATGCGCTCGTGCAGAAACTCCACCGCACGATAGCCGATCTCGCGCGTCGGCTGGCGGATCGTCGTAATGCCGGCAAGTTCGGCCCACTCCGGATCGTCGATGGCAAGGAGCGCCACGCGCTGCTGCCACTGCGCGCCGAGCGCCGCTTTTAGGTGCAAGGCGAGGCGCAGCGCCACCGGCGCGTTGGCCGCAAACAACGCGCACCGCGCATCGCGCGCGAGCGCCTGGGCCACGTGGGTGTCGAGCGCCACGAGCGCGGCTTGCACGGCGGCTTCGTCGTGGAGATCGAGCACATGCGTGAGACCGCGCGCCGCGCCCTTCGTCGCCTGCATCGATTCGCGAAACGCCGCTTCGCGCTCGCGCCGCGAACTCACCTGCTCGAACGGCTGTACGACGAACACGATGTCGTCGTAGCCGTGCGCAAGCAGATGCTCCGTGCCGAGGCGCACGGCCGCCGCGTTGTCGAGACCGACCATGTCCGCATCCAGGCCGTCGACGGTACGGTCGATCAGCACGGCCGGAATGCCGCCGCTGCCCACGGGTTTCAACATCGATTCACGCACGCCGAGTGCGTTGACGATCACGCCTTCCACGCGATACGTGGTGAGCAGTTGGAGATAGCGGCGCTCCATATCGATTTCGTTCGCCGCGTGGCAGATGAGCGGCATGTAGCCGAGCGCGTGACACGCCTCCTCCACGCCCTGCAGAATCTCCACCGAATAGGGATTGGCGAGATCGGCGATCAGCAGGCCGAGCAGACGGTTGCGGCCGCGCTTGAGCCCGCGCGCCATCTGATTGGGGCGATAGTCGAGCCGCTCGATCGCCGCCTCGATGCGCGCGCGCAGGTCGGGCGACAGCACGCCCAGCTCGCCGTTCAGATAGCGCGAAATACTGGTCTTGCCGGTGCCGGCTTCACGCGCCACGTCGCTAATGGTCGCGCGGCGCGGCGCCGTGGCCGCTGCGCCCGTTTCCGCGTGATCGTCGCGATCCGCGCCGTCCGCAGCCATGCTCATCGCGCGAGCACGTCGCGATTGACGATGTTCACGTCGAGCGTGCCAGCGAGCGCGGCGACGAGGTTCTGCGCTGCGCAGCGCGCCATCGCGTGACGCGTCTCGTGCGTGGCCGAGCCGATGTGCGGCAGCGCCACCACGTTCGGCATGCGCAGCAGTGGCGACGCGGGATCGATCGGCTCGCGCTCGAACACGTCGAGGCCCGCGCCGTGGATCGTGCCCGCTTCGAGCGCCGCGATCAGCGCCTTTTCGTCGACGGTCGCGCCGCGCGAGGCGTTGATGAGAATCGCGCTCTTCTTCATCTTTTTCAGCTGCTCTGCGCCGATCAGATGGCGCGTGGCGTCGGTGAGCGGCACCTGGAGGCACACGAAGTCCGCGCTGGCGAGCAGTTCGTCGAGTTCGACACGGCGCGCGCCATAGTTGCGTTCGGCCGCTTCGTTCGGGCTGCGGTTCGTGTAGAGCACCTTCATGTTGAAACCGAGCGCCGCGCGCCGCGCCACGGCGCCGCCGATCCGCCCGAGCCCCACGATGCCGAGCGTCTTGCCCTGCACGTCCACGCCGAATTGCGCCGGGCCGATGCTGCCCTTCCAGTGACCCGCCTTGACCCAGTCGGCCAGTTCGACCACGCGTCGCGCGCTCGCGAGGATGAGCGAGAAGACGGTGTCGGCCGTCGATTCGGTCAGCACGTCGGGCGTGTGGGCGAGCACGATGCCGCGCTTCGTGAGATCGGGCACGTCGAACTGGTCGTAGCCCACGGAGATCGTGGAGATCGCCTTCACGCGCGAACCGTCCAGCATCGCCGGTGTGATCTTCACGCTCGCGCCGATCGCGCCGTCGGCGTCTTTCAGCGCGGCGGCGAGTGCGCCGGGCTGGTCGGCATCGACCTCGATCACTTCGGCATGCTCGCGCAGATAGTCGGCGACATCGGCGGGCAAGGCTTTGTAGACTACGATTTTCGGCTTCATAAGTGCGCTAGAAAAGAGGGTTATTTTCCGTGAGCCGGCGATGCATAACCACGGGCGGCGTCGCGCTGCGGTTTGACGGCGAGCGTGAGGCCCACCGCAACGAGCAGCGCCACGCTCATGAACGCATAGGATGCCGCAGGCGAGCCCGTCGCGCCATTCAGATACCCGACCACATAGGAGCCGACGAACGAGCCGAGCGCGCCCATGCTGTTGATCAGCGCCATCGCACCGCCGGCCACGTTCTTCGGCAGCAGTTCCGGCACGATCGCGAAGAACGGGCCATACGGCGCGTACATCGCCGCGCCCGCCACCACGAGCAGCGCGTAGGAGATCCAGAAGTGCGTCGAACCGAGCGCGTAGGAGAGCGCGAAGGCCAGCGCGCCGACCAGCAGGAACGGCCACACGAAGGCGCGGCGATTGTCGAGCTTGTCCGAGGCCCACGAGGCGGCGAGCATCGCGATGGTCGCCGCGAGATACGGCACGGCGGAGAGCCAGCCCGTTTCGACCATACCGAGCGCCGAGCCATTCTTCACGATCGAGGGCAGCCACAGCACGAATCCGTACACGCCGATGCTCCAGCAGAAGTACTGCGCCGAGAGCAGCATCACGGCAGGCGTGCGGAACGCCTCGGCGTAGTTGCGCACCGGCTTGATGGCGGCCTGCTCGGCGCGCATCGCGGCGTCGAGCGCGCGCTTTTCATCGTCGGAGAGCCAGGTGACCTGTGAGGGCTTGTCGCGTACGAGGAACCACCAGCACACGGCCCACACGACAGCCGGCACGCCTTCGGCGATGAACATGTGGCGCCAGCCGAAGGCATGGACCAGGTAGCCCGAAACGACCGACATCCACAGCACCGTGACCGGATTGCCGAGGATCAGGAACGTGTTGGCGCGCGAGCGCTCCTTCTTCGTGAACCAGGTGCTGATGAAGATGAGCATGGCGGGCATCACGGCCGCCTCGACCACGCCGAGCACGAAACGGATCGCCATGAGCGACGGGATGTTCGTGACGACGCCCGTGAGCGCGGCGCAGCCACCCCACAGCACGAGGCTCGCGAACACGAGCGTGCGCACGCTGCGGCGCTCCGCATACATGGCGCCCGGCAGCTGGAAGAAGAAGTAGCCGAGGAAGAACAGCGCGCCGATCAGCGACGAGAGCCCCGGGCTGATACCGAGATCGCGGTTGATGCCGGCGGCCGAGGCGAAGCCGTAGTTGGCGCGGTCGAGATAGGCGAGGCTGTACGTGATGAACACGATCGGCATGATTGCCCACCAGCGGCGCGGTGCGAGCGAGGTTGAGGTCATCGGTGTCTCCAGTTGAATGGGGCTCGGTACCTGACAGTGCCGCCCTCTGGTCTCATGTCACTTGGCGCGCCGCCCTTGGCGTGGCGCCCCTTGTTCCGTTATGCGGCTGTCGCGGCAGCCTGCGTTTGCGCGCCTTCGAGCGCATCGAGCTGCGCGCGCGTCGGCAAACCTTCCGAGTCGCCGATCACCTGGACGGCCAGCGCGCCGATGCGGTTGCCGCGAGCGACGGCCGCAGCAAGCGGGCGTCCTTCGAGCAGCGCGCTCACCACGCCCACGGCGAAGCCATCGCCGGCGCCCACGGTATCGACCACGTGCTCCACGCGCTGCGCGGTGACGCGGCCCTGCTCGCCTTCGGCCGTGGCGTAGTACGCGCCCTCTGCGCCGAGCTTCACGATCACGCCGCGCGCGCCGCGCGCAAGATAGAACTGCGCGATGGCTTCCGGGTCGTCCGAGCCCGTCAGCACGCGGCCTTCGCCGACGCCGGGCAGCACCCAGTCGGCGAAACTCGCGAGTTCGTTGAGCGTGCCGATCATTTCGGCTTGCGAGCCCCAGAGCGTGGGGCGCAGATTCGGGTCGAACGAGATTGTGCGGCCCGCGGCGCGCATCTCGTGTGCAAGCTTGAACGCCAGTTCGCGCGAAGAGGAAGAGATCGCGGGCGCCACGCCGCTCAGGTGCAGATGGCGCGCGCCGAGCACATAGTCGGCCTGATAGTCGCAAGCCGAGAGCTTGCTCGCCGCCGAGCCGCGGCGGAAATATTCGACAGCCGGATCGCTGCCGTCGTCGTTCTTCGACTTGAGCTGGAAGCCGGTCGGAAAGCGCGTGTCGGTGCTCACGCAGCGCGCGTCGATGCCTTCGTGTGCGAGCACGTCGCGCACGAACTGGCCGAACGAATCGGCGCCCACGCGGCTCATCCAGCCCACCTTGAAACCGAGGCGCGCGAGGCCGGTCGCGACATTGAGCTCCGCACCCGCCGCGCGTTTCGTGAAATGCGCGACCTGGGCAAGCGACCCCGGCTCCGTGGCGACGAACATCGCCATTGCTTCGCCGTAGGTGATGACATCGAGTGCTTCGGTCATGAGATGCGCTCCTGATGAATCGGATGGGGAGTCTGGGGCTCGGCTTCGAGGCTTCAAGCGGCGCTCAAGCGGCCGCGAGCCACTCGACGTAATGCGCGGCGGCGGCGTCCACGCGCGCCGGATCGAACGGAAACTCGATGCCGCGCGGGACGTGTGTCGGCAGCAGCGCGAGTGCGGCGCGGCACAGCGTGTCGTCGTCGCCCGGCGCGGCGGCGAAGCGGCGCGCGCCCTCGCCCACCACGGCCTTGCAATGGATGTATTCGACGTACGGCGCGAGCGCGGCGGCGGCGAGCAGCGGCGGCTCGCCCGGCCATTGCCAGTTGCCGATGTCGAATGTCATGCCGATCACGCCCGGCGCACCGCCATCGCGCAGCGCGTTGAAGAGGCCGATGAACTGGTCGAGCTTGCCGCCCTGCTCGAGCTGGCCGTTCTCGACGACGACGCGCGGGCCGTTGCCCGCTGCAACGGCGTCGCCCGTGCGCGCACCCAGTGCTTCGAGCAGGCTCGCGAGGCGCGCCGCGCTGGCGTCGCCCGCGAAACCGCCCAGCTGCAGCTTCACGAAACGCGCACCGAGTGCCCGTCCCGCGGCGACAGCGGCGCCAAGTGCCGCCTCGTCGAGCGCCCCATCCTCGCCATACAGCGCGTCCGGGGTGGACCACACGCGCCACAAACCCTCGTCCGCAAGCGCCGTTCCGAGCGCGCGCAGCGCTTCGGGCTGCGTGTCGGCGTCGTGCATCAGCTCGCGCCGCACCTCGAACGCCTGCGCGCCCGCGCGCCGTGCCGGCCGGCTCCATGCCGCGTGACCGTCACGCCTGATTGCCTGCGCGCCGAACGCGCTTGCCACGATTGCTACTTCCGCCATTGCCGTCTTCCTGTTGCCTGCCGCCGCGCACTTTGCTCTTCTTGGAACCGGTTCCAAATCCAGCCCGAAAAAAAGCGCCTGCGCGCCGGTTGATTAGGGCGGATAGTGCGCGCTAGCCGCTCGGGCCGCCATTCTGGATTGCCCTGGGTCTGGTGGATCAGGCGCCCGGAACATCGGCGAGACACAGTTCCAGGAAGCGCTGCGCGACGCGCGAAGCCGCGCCCGCGTGCGGCACCAGGATCGAGAAGCGCCGCGCGAGCGGTTCCGGGCCAAGGCGGATCTGCCGCAAGGCGCCGTTCTCATGACGCATCGACATGGCCGAAACGAAACCGATGCCCATGCCCGCCCGCACCGCCTCCTTCACGCCCTCCACGCCTGCGATCTCCAGCGCCACGCGCATCGGCACGCCCGCGCGCGCGAACGCGCGCTCGACCACCTGGCGCACGCCGGAGCCATCCTCGCGCAGGACCAGCGGCCACTGCGCGAGCGCTTCCACCGTAATGGCCGGCATCGCTGCGGCCGCCTCCCCTTGCGCGTCGAGCTGCGACGCCAGCGCGTGAGAGCGCGGCACGATCGCGACGATTTCGTCCTCGTGCCAGGGATGCACGGCGGTATCCGGCGGCAACTGCTCGCCCACCGGCCCCTCGATCAGCGCGATATCGACCGCGCCGAGCATGCCCGCGACGTCCGTCGTATTTCCGCTCGACGTTTCGAGCTTGACCTGCGGATAGCAGCCGTGGAATTGCGCCATCAGATACGGCAGCCGGTAGCTCGCGGGCGTGGTGGTCGCGCCGATGCGCAGCGTGCCGCGCTCGAGGCCGCGCAAGGCGTCGCGGTAGGTGAGCGCGTCGCGCCAGGTGTCGCGCAGGCGCGCCGCGTAGCCCGCGAGCTGCTCGCCCGTGGGCGTGAGGCGCACCCCCCGGCCGTCGCGCTGATACAGCGGCTCGCCGATCTCCTCCTGCAGCAGCCGCAACTGGCCCGAGACGGCCGGTTGCGACAAATGCAATGCCAGTGCAGCTCGACTGATATTGAGATGCTCGGCGACGGCAGCGAAAGTTATCAGTTGTTCCGGGGTCATCGTGGAAAACCATCGTGTTGTCCTATATATTACTTCACAAATCACGATTTTTCATATCGATATATCTAAATTAGGATTAGGCCATTCGATAGCGACCTGTTCGCTACCCCATTTTTCGACCGGCTCGCCCGGTAGAGAGGCCGTCATGTCTACACCCAGTCTTGCGCACGCATCGCCGTCCACCCGCGGGCAGATCAACGGCGTACTGTTCGTCGCGCTTTTTGCGGCCGCCGTCACCAGCGTCGCTTCGCTGCCCGCCATCGCCGGGCTCGGCATGAGCCCGCTGATCGTCGGCATCGTCGCGGGCGCGATCTATGGCAATGCGCTGCGCGACGGCATGCCCGAAAGCTGGGCCGCCGGCGTGAACTTCTCCGCGCGCAAGCTGCTGCGCATCGCCGTGGCGTTCTTCGGGCTGCGCGTGAGCCTGCAGGAAATCGCCCAGGTCGGCGTGCCGGGGCTCGTCGAATCGGTCGTGATCGTCGTGAGCACGCTCGTGATCGGCACCTGGGTCGGCATGAAGCTCCTCAAGCTCGACCGCGACACCGCCATTCTCACCGCGGCCGGCAGCGCGATCTGCGGCGCAGCGGCCGTGCTCGCCTTCGAATCCACGCTGCAATCGAAGCCGCACAAGAGCGCCATGGCCGTGGGTAGCGTCGTGCTGTTCGGCACGCTTTCGATGTTCCTCTACCCGGTGCTGTTCCGCGCAGGCTGGCTGCACCTCGATACGCTGGGCGCCGGGCTCTTCTTCGGCGGCACGATTCACGAGGTCGCGCAGGTGGTGGGCGCGGCGAGCAATGTGAGCCCCGAGGCCACGCACATCGCCACCATCGTCAAGATGACGCGCGTCATGCTGCTCGTGCCGGTGCTGCTCGTGCTCGGCGTGTGGCTCAACGGCGCGGCGCGCAGCAAGGCAACGGCCGACGGCCACGCCAGCCACGGCGGCGCGCGCAAGCTCGCGGTGCCCTGGTTCGCGCTCGGCTTCCTCGCGCTCGTGATCGTGAATTCGCTCCACGTGCTGCCCGAAACGGCCACCCACGCGGTCAACACGCTCGACACCTTCGCGCTCACCATGGCGATGACGGCGCTCGGCATCGAAACACGCGTCTCGCAAATCCGCCAGGCCGGTCCGCGCGCGCTGACCGCCGGTTTCATCATCTACCTCTGGCTGGTCGGCGGCGGTCTCGCGATCACCTGGGGCGTGCAGCGCCTGTTCGGATGACCCGGCGCCCAGGGGCCGCGCGCCCCGACCCGATCCCCTGTGCGCCGGCGCTCCCGGCCACCGGCCCCGCCTGCGGCGGGGCTTTTTGCGTTTCTGCGCGCGGCGCCCTTGCGCCATCTCGCGCGCGCACGCCACGCGCGTACCAGGCGCGACCGTTGCGAGCGATACTGTGCGTTGCTGTCCGTTGCGTGGGCAGCGGCCGCGCAGGCCGTGGCGAGCACGGCCATGAACGCAAGGGGACGACCGATGGCATACGAGCTCTATTACTGGGACGGTCTGCAGGGCCGGGGCGAATTCGTGCGGCTCGCGCTGGAGGAGGCGCAGGCGCCCTACGTGGACGTGGCGCGTGGCGAGAAGAAGGACGGCTTCGGCATCGGCGCGATGATGGGCGAACTGGAGAGCGACGAGCCGTATCCGCCTTACGCCCCGCCCTTTCTCAAGGACGGCGACCTGATCGTGCCGCAAACCGCCAATATCCTTTTCTATCTCGGCCCGAAGCTCAAGCTCGCGCCGCGCGACGAGGGCTTGCGCATCGTCGCGAACGGCCTGCAGCTCACGATCGCGGACCTCGTGACCGAGGCGCACGACACGCATCATCCGATCGCAAGCGGCCTCTACTACGAGGACCAGAAAGACGCAGCCAAGGCGCGCTCGGCGGATTTCATCGCGCATCGCATTCCGAAATTCATGAGTTATTTCGAGCGCGTGCTCGCACAGAATCCGGACGGCCCGCGCCACATGGTGGGCAACGCGCCCAGCTATGTCGATCTGTCGATGTTTCAGATCGTCGAGGGTCTGCACTATGCGTTTCCAAAGGCGACGAAGCACTTCGCGGATCACTATCCGCATGTCGTTGCGCTGTGCGACGCCGTGGCGAAACGCCCGAATATCGCCGCCTATCTCGCCTCGGAGCGGCGGCTGCCGTTCAACGAAACGGGCATCTTCCGGCACTACCCCGAACTCGACCGGGCCGTGCGCTGAATGCGCGCGGGCCGTGGAAGGCGTCCGCCGCCGCCCGGTTTCACGCACGAGGCGCGCAGTTGCCGCGCAGTTGCCGCACTGCACCCGTTATGCTTGCCGCCGCACGTCGCGCCGCGCGCACGCGCGGCTTCCTTTCACCCGTAACCTGACCCGCCCGCCGTGCTGTCATTCCTGCTGAAACTGCGCACCCGCGCCCGCGATCTCTTTCGCCTGTCCGACGCCCACACGATGCTGATCTGGTCGGTCATCGTCGGCGTGGCGGGCGCGTTTGCGACCGTGATCTTTCGCGAGGGCATCGCCCATGTGCAAATGCTCTTTACGGGCAGCGAAGGCAGCCTCGTCGAGATGGCGCGCCATCTGCCGTGGCACCGGCGCATCTGGATGCCGGCCGCGGGCGGCTTCATCGCGGGATGCCTGCTGCTGCTCGCGCGACGCAAGGCGCCCAGTAATGGCGGCAAGGCGATCCATGCCGACTACATCGAGGCGGTGGCGATCGGCGACGGCGTCATGCCGGTGGGCACGAGCATCTGGCGCAGCCTCTCGTCGCTCTTCACGATCGCGAGCGGCGGCTCGATCGGCCGCGAAGGCCCGATGGTGCAGCTCGCCGCCCTCGCCGCCTCGCTGATCGGTCGCTGGGTCCACTTCGATCCGCCGCGGCTGCGCCTGCTCGTCGCGTGCGGCGCGGCGGCCGGTATCACCTCGGCGTACAACGCGCCCATCGCCGGCGCCTTCTTCGTGACCGAAATCGTGCTCGGCTCCATCGTGATGGAAAGCTTCGGGCCGATCGTCGTCTCCTCCGTGGTCGCCAATATCACCATGCGCGAGTTCGCGGGCTACAAGCCGCCGTATGAGATGCCCGTGTTCCCGCCCGTGACGGGTGTCGAGGTGCTGCTCTTTGTGGCGCTCGGCCTCCTGTGCGGCGTGCTCGCGCCGCAGTTCCTCATGATGATGGCCACCGCGAAAAAGGGCTTTGGCCGCATCAATGCGCCGCTGCCCGTGCGGCTCGCGCTCGGCGGCCTCGTGGTCGGTATCCTTTCCGTGTGGACGCCCGAGGTGTGGGGCAACGGCTATAGCGTCGTGAACTCCATCCTGCATTCGCCGTGGACCTGGACCGCGCTTGCCACGGTGCTCGTTTTCAAGCTCATCGCGACGGCCGCGACGGTCGGCTCGGGCGCCGTGGGCGGCGTGTTCACGCCGACACTCTTCATGGGCGCCGTGCTCGGCTGCCTGTTCGGCCAGGGCATGCACACGCTCTGGCCCGACGGCACCTCCGCGTCGTACGCCTACGCGATGGTGGGCATGGGCGCGTTTCTCGCAGGCGCGACCCAGGCGCCGCTGATGGCGATCCTGATGATCTTCGAGATGACGCTGAGCTACCAGGTGGTGCTACCGCTCATGCTCTCGTGCGTGGTTGCGTATTTCGTCGCGCGCGCGATCGGCAAGGCGTCGATGTACGAAATCACGTTGCATCGCAACCGTGAGGAGGCCGAGCGCATGCGCCTGCGCATGACGCAGATGCGCGAGCTGGTGCGCCCCGCGCAGACTGTCGTACTGGAGAGCGCCACGGTGCAGGAGATGACGCGCGTGTTCCTCGAATATCCGGTCAAGTATCTCTACGTGACCGACGAGACGGGGCGCTTTCTCGGCGCGGTCGCGCTGGCCGACATCACCTCGGACCTGCTGCAAAAGCGCGACACCGCAAACAGGCACGCCCGCGACTACCTGAAGCCGACGTTCGACGTGCTCACGCCCGACATGCCGCTCGCCGTCGGCCTGCAGCACTTCATGTCGTTCCAGGGCGAACGCCTGCCGGTGGTCGAAAGCACGCGCGAGCCGACGCTCGCCGGCGTGGTGTATAAGACTTCGCTCCTCGACGCCTATCAGCGGATGAACGCGGAGCGGTAGGGCCCGGCCGGCGCGCGAGGCGCGTGGCAAAGCGCAGCGGATTTTCTAGAATCTAGAAGGAAACGCCGCTACGCGGCCCGCGCGGTGCGTCTGCGTACCGACGCGCGCGCAGGAGTCAGCGAGAATCGGCGCGGGGATGACCGGAGCGAAGATGAGCGAACCCTCACTCGAAGCCGTACGCCACGACCATGCGGGCTGGATATTCGTGCACTTGCAGGGCGAACCCTACGACCGGGGCGAGCAGCACGGCAAGTTGCTAGCCACCGAAATCCGCAACGCGATTCGCACCGCGCGCTACCTGGCGAAATGGGACACGGGTGAGGACTTCGACACCTTCATAAACGCGGCGATTGTGCAGTTCGCGCCGCGCCTCGACACCGAATTCGCCGACGAGGTCCAGGGCATCGCCGACGGCGCCGGCCTCAAGTTCGCCGAAGTCCTCGCCTGGAACGGCTACATGGACCTGCTGCAAAGCTGGTGGCCGGTTCATGTCGCAGCGCAGCAGGCGTCCCAGGGGCAAGGCGCGGTGCGCCCATGGCGCGGGCGGCGCGGCCACCACTGCAGCGCCTTCATCGCCACGGGCAGCGCGACGCGCGACGGCCGCATCGTCATGGCGCACAATTCGTGGGACCGCTACGCGGCCGGCGACGCCTTCAACGTCGTGTTCGATATCGTGCCCGACTCGGGGCACCGCATCCTCATGCAGGGCCTGCCCGGCTGCATTTCGAGCCTCACCGACTTCTGGATCAACGGCGCGGGCCTGATGGTGACGGAGACGACCATCTCGAACTTCATCGGTTACCGCGCGAACGGCGCCCCCGAGTTCTATCGCTCGCGCCGGGCGACGCAGTATGCGTCGAGCATAGCGCAATGGTGCGAGATGTTCGCCCAGGCGAACAACGCGGGCTATGTGAACAGCTGGCTTCTCGGCGACACCAAAACGGGCGAGATCGCGCGCTATGAACTGGGCCTGCAGCACGCGGGCTTCGAGAGCACGAAAGACGGCTTCTACAGCGGTTTTAACACGGCCACGGACCTGAAGATCCGCAACCAGGAATGCACCGGCGAAGCCGACGACTACACCGACGTCCGCCGCAACGGCGCGCGCCGCCTGCGCTTCATGCAACTCGCGCAGGAGCACCGCGGCGCCATCGACGCCGAACTCGCCAAGGCGATGATCGCGGACCATCACGACGTCTACCTCGAGCGCAGCGACAACCCGTGCTCGCGCACGATCTGCGGCCATCTCGAACTCGACGACGCGCGCTTCGGCGGCGCGGACCACGGGCCGTTCAACCCATGGGGCGCGAACGACGGCAAGGTGGTCGACAGCGAAATGGCGCGCGATCTGTCGTTCTGGGCGCGCTGGGGCCATCCTTGCGGCCGCCCGTTCGACGCCCAGGCGTTCATGCAGCGCCACCCGCAATGGAACTGGCTCAACGGCTATATGCGCGACCGCCCGTCGTGGCCCTGGACGCGCTTCGAGGCGCTGCGCAGGCCCTCGCCTTAATCCCGCGTAACGGCGGCGCGAGAAAAAAGCACACGCGTTCGAGACGTGTCGGCGCATTTCCTGCCATTATGGTATTTCCGTATGCGCCTCGCGCACATGAGCCGTCCAGGCGGTTTGTGGCGCCGTTGCGTAGCGGCGCGCCGGGCCGCCCCGGCTGGCGCGGCCGCCTGCGCCGCCACCAAGGCTGGCGGACGCGGTACGGCGCTTGCTGCGGCCTGTAGGCCGCATGGAAAGGAGGTCGAGCGATGAAAACCTCGACACTGATGACCACCGTGCTGTTGTCGGCGTCTTGCTTCGCCGCTCCGGTACGCACCGCGCAGGACTCACCGGTCGTCCAGGCCAGCGCGCACATCCCGCTCGCAAGTGGACAGTCCCACGCCTACGACGCCCCCGTGGCGCCCCCCGCCCCCAACGTGCCCGTGACCGCGAACGGTCGGCAACACTGGGAGTACCTCACGCTGCCCAGGTCGCATCGGCTGGACAAGACGCTAAGCCCGGATCTGCACGAACAGACCTGAGCCCGAGCGGTACCCCGGTTGCGAACAAGCGGCAAAGAAAAGTGGCGCATGGGCGGCAAATGAACAGCGCGTGCGCACGCCGCGAGGGCGTGTGAGGCGGATTGTGTATGCTTGAGGCGCGGCGCTAGCGCTGCGCGCCGCAATGCAAACCAGGCGCGAACACAATCTGAACAAAAACCGCACAACAAACGAGACGACGACGCGGACCGCCAACGCCGGCCGCCCGCGCAAAGGACGCCACGCATGTCAGCCTCTCGCATTCCCGACGAACCCATCGACCTGCAATTCGCCGACGTGCTGCGCGAAGTGCGCTGGCCCGCCAACAAGGACGAACTGGTGGACGCCGCGCGCGAGGCCGGCGCCAGCAACGAGGTGCTGGCGATCCTCGACGGCATGCCCGAGCAGGATTATCAGGACGTCGCGTCCGTTACGCGGCTGATCGGCAGCAACTACGGCCCTGGCCTCGGCGCCTGAAGCGCGCGCGTCGCAGGCTGCGTGCTTCCTGGGCTCACGCGTCGCGGCCGAACACGACTCGCGCGAAGAACGTCCCCAGCACGGTTTCGACGACCGGCGTTGTGACGTGCTGCGGATCGGCCGTGGCGAGAAACTGCACCCCATCGCACAGCCCCATCAGCCCGAGCGCGAGCAACTCAGGATCGAGCGGCACCGGCATGCCCACGCGCGCCGCAAATTCTTCGATGTACACGGCAAGACTCTCGCGCTTTTCCTTCATGAATGCGTTGTAGCGCGTGCGAAAGCGCGCGTCGCGCGCGGCCAGCAGCCTGGCTTCCACCCACAGCAGGAAAACCTTGTTGTCCTGCGGCATGCGGCTGTAGTAGGCGAGCACGCGCGCCTCCATCTGCTCGCGCGAGACCTCGGTTTCGAAGATCGCGCGCAGGTCGGTCTGCATGGCTTCGTGATCGCGCCTCAACAATTCCACGAGCAGGTCCGACTTGCCCGAAAAGTTCGAGTAGAACGCGCCGCGCGTGTACCCCGCCGCATGCGCGATGTCCTCGACGCTCGCGCCTACGACCCCTTTTTTCATGAACATGGCCTGTGCAGCGTCGAGCAGACGCTCGCGCGTCTGGTCGCGGCTTTGTTCGCGGGTGAGTCGAATGCGCTTCATGGCGTGGGGCGTCGTTATGTGTCACGGATTGACGCGAGTCTAGCACTGAAACATTCCTCGGATTCAGTTTCGTACTCAGATACAAGGTTGTATTAGAATCCGGTTCATCATCCCAAGTCCGGGTCGGTGCGAGAGCCGCGCCGCGCCCGCGATTCAACGGCGGCGCAACCGGCCCGGCGGTTTTGCGGTCTGCGTGCGCACCCACCCTATCGAGGTCCAGGTGAATCGTTGCGGTCGTGGCGCATCGAGCAAGATGTGCAGTGGTACCGGTAAGTTCAGTGCGCCGTGGCGGCGTGCTGCGAATGTGCTTCTCGTGCTCGGCGTTGCCGCGCTGGCTGCCTGCGGCAAGCAAAAGGAAGCGCCGCTGCAGCCGCGCCCGGTCGTCTCGATGACCGTGCACCCGGACGGCGGCGGCGTGAGCCCCGTCTATCCCGGCGATATCGAGGCGCGCAACGCCACGCCGCTTTCGTTTCGCGTGAACGGCAAGATCATCGAGCGCAGCGTGCGCCTCGGCGACAGCGTCAAGCCCGGCCAGACGCTCGCGCGGCTCGATCCGGCGGACTTCGAAAAGAACGCGGCCAGCGCGCAGGCCCAATTCGACGCCGCGCAACATCGCCTCGTCTTCGCGAAGCAGCAGCTCGATCGCGACACGGCCCAGTCGGCGGCCAATCTCATCGCCCGCGCGCAGCTCGAACAGACGCAAGATGCGTACGCATCGGCCGCGGCCCAGCGCGATCAGGCCCAGCAGCAGCTCGCACTGGCAAAGAACCAGTTGCGCTACACGCAGATCGTCGCTGACCATGCGGGCGTCATCACCGCCGAAAACGCCGATACCGGCCAAAACGTACAGGCCGGCCAGGCTGTCTATCAGCTCGCGTGGAGCGGTGACGTCGACGTCGTATGCGACCTGCCCGAGCGCGCCGTGGCCGCGCTGCACACCGGCGACACCGCGCAGGTCACGCTCGGCGCGCTGCCCGGCCGACACTACACGGCGCGCCTGCGCGAACTCGCCGCCGCGGCGGACCCGCAAAGCCGCACGTGGCGCGCGAGGCTCACGCTCGAACATCCCGATGCCGACCTGCGTCTCGGCATGACCGCCAACGTGGCGTTCGCGGCCCCTGGCGAGGCCAATGCGCCGGCCGCGTTTACCGTGCCCGCTACCGCGCTCTTCCACGACGGCGAAGCGGCCGCCATCTGGGTCATACACGCGCCCGACAACGTGCTGCAGCTGCGGCGCATAAGCATTGCGCGCTACGACGCGCGCACGATCACCGTGGCGGGCGGATTGCAGGACGGCGAACGCATCGTGCTGCAAGGCGTCCACACGGTCCATGCGGGCGAGCAGGTGCGCCCGGTGGCGCCGCTGCATCCCGAGGACTTTGCGTCATGAGCCAGATGACGGGCTCGGGTCCCGGCTCCGATCACGAAGAGGGCCGCTTCAACCTGTCGGCATGGGCGCTTCGGCATCGGGCGCTCGTCACCTTTCTCGTTGCGCTGGCAACGATCTTCGGCGCGCTCGCCTATACGCGTCTCGCGCAATCGGAAGACCCGCCCTTCACGTTCCGCGTGATGGTCATCCAGACCTTCTGGCCCGGCGCGAGCGCGCGCCAGGTCGAGGACCAGGTGACGACCCGCATCGGCCGCAAGCTTCAGGAAACGCCTTATATCGACTTTCTGCGCAGCTATTCGCGGCCCGGCGAATCGCTCGTGTTCTTCACGATGAAGGACTCCGCGCCCGTGAGCGAAGTGCGCGAGACCTGGTACCAGGTGCGCAAGAAGGTCGGCGACATTGCGTACACGCTGCCCCAGGGCGTGCAAGGGCCGTTCTTCAACGACGAATTCGGCGACGTCTACACCAACATCTACGCGCTGGAGGGCGACGGCTTTTCGCCCGCGCAACTGCACGACTACGCGGACAAGCTGCGCGAGCAGCTGCTGCGCGTGCCCGACGTCGGCAAGGTCGATTATTTCGGCGATCCGCAGCAGCGCATCTACATCGAGATTCCGAACACGCAGCTCACACGCCTCGGCATCTCGCCCACGCAGCTGGGCCAGGTGATCGGCGCGCAGAACAGCGTCTCCGCCGCGGGCACGCTCACGACCGCCGACGACCGCGTGTTCGTGCGCCCGAGCGGTCAGTACGAGGACCTCAACTCAATCGCCGATACGCTGATCCGCGTGAACGACCGCACGTTTCGTCTGGGCGACATCGCCACGATCCGGCGCGGCTACGACGAGCCACTCGCCACGCAAATGCGCTTCCAGAACCAGGCGGTGCTCGGCATCGGCCTCACGATGCAGCCGGGCGGCGACGTGATCCGCCTCGGCAAGGCGCTCGATGCGCGCGTCGAGCAGTTGCGCGCGCAACTTCCTGCGGGCCTGAAGCTCGTGGAGGTGTCGAGCATGCCCGACGCGGTCTCGCGCTCGGTGGACGACTTCGTCGAAGCCGTGGCCGAGGCCGTGGGCATCGTGCTGCTCGTGAGCCTCGTTTCGCTGGGCGTGCGCACGGGCATGGTGGTCGTCATCACGATTCCGATCGTGCTCGCCGTCACCTCGCTCGCGATGTACCTCTTCGGCATCGGTCTGCACAAGGTTTCGCTCGGGACGCTCGTGCTTGCGCTCGGCCTGCTCGTGGACGACGCCATCATTTCCGTCGAGATGATGGCGGTGAAGCTCGCGCAGGGCTGGAACCGCACGCGCGCCGCCGCATTCGCCTACACCAGTACCGCGTTCCCGATGCTCACCGGCACGCTCGTCACCGTTGCGGGCTTCTTGCCCATCGTGCTCGCGAGGTCGAGCACCGGCGAGTACACGCGCTCGATCTTCCAGGTGTCCGCCATCGCGCTGATCGCCTCGTGGTTCGCGGCTGTGGTGCTGATTCCGCTGCTGGGCTACCGGCTGTTGCCGGAGCGCAAGCCCGATCCGGATGTGGCGCCCGCCGCGCACGGTGAGGATCACGAGCACGAGATCTACGACACGCGGTTCTACCGGCGCCTGCGCGGCTGGATCGGCTGGTGCATCGAGCGCCATGCCGTCGTGCTCGTGCTGACCATCGCGCTTTTCGTGGCCGCGCTCGCGTGCTTCAAGCTCGTGCCGCAGCAGTTCTTCCCGAGTTCCGATCGGCCCGAACTGCTTGTGGACGTGCGCCTGCCCGAAAGCGCCTCGATCGATGCGACGCTGCGCCAGACGAAGCGCCTCGAAGCGGCGATCAAGGGTCGCCCCGAGATCGACCATTTCATCGATTTCGTCGGCACCGGCGCGCCGCGTTTTTATCTGCCGCTCGATCAGCAGCTGCAGCAGCCCAATTTTGCGCAGTTCGTGATCACGACGAAGTCGGTCGAAGACCGCGAGAAGCTCGCAAGCTGGCTCGAACCGATGCTGCGCGACAAGTTCCCGGCCATCCGCACGCGTCTCTCGCGGCTCGAGAACGGGCCGCCGGTCGGCTACCCCGTGCAGTTCCGCGTGAGCGGCGACGACATCCCGACCGTGCGCGACATCGCGAACAAGGTGGCGGCGACGATGCGTGCCGATCCGCGCACCGACAACGTCAGTTTCGACTGGGACGAACCGGCGGGACGCTCGCTGCACTTCCAGATCGACCAGCAAAAGGCGCGCGCGCTCAATGTCTCGTCGCAGGACATCGCCAACTTCCTGCAGATGACGTACTCGGGCTATACCGTCACGCAGTTTCGCGAGCGCGACAAGCTCATCAGCGTCGATCTGCGCTCGCCCGCGGCCGAGCGCGTCGATCCCGCGCGTCTGCTCACGCTCGCCATGCCCACACCCAACGGCCCGGTGCCGCTCGGCGCGCTCGGGCATCTCGCCAACGATCTGGAGTACGGCGTGATCTGGTCGCGCGACCGGCAGCCCACGATCACCGTGCAGTCCGACGTGCGAGCGGGCGCGCAAGGCATCGACGTCACGCATGCACTCGACGGCAAACTGGACTCGATCAAGCGCGCGCTGCCGCCCGGCTACCACATCGAGGTGGGCGGCTCCGTGGAGGAAAGCGCGAAGGGCCAGGCGTCGATCTTCGCGCAGTTGCCGGTGCTCGCCATTGCCGTGCTCACGCTGCTCATGATCCAGCTGCAAAGCCTCACGCGCGTGCTGATGGTCGTGTTGACCGCGCCGCTCGGTCTGATCGGCGTGGTGATCGCCCTGCTCGTGTTCCGGCAGCCGTTCGGCTTCGTGGCCATGCTCGGCGTGATCGCCATGTTCGGGATCATCATGCGCAACTCGGTGATTCTCGTGGACCAGATCGAAACGGACATCCGCGCCGGCCACAAGCGCTTCGACGCCGTGGTGGGCGCCACGGTGCGCCGCTTCCGGCCGATCATGCTGACCGCCGCGGCCGCCGTGCTCGCACTCATTCCGCTCTTGCGTTCGAACTTCTTCGGACCGATGGCCACGGCGCTGATGGGCGGCATCACGATTGCGACCGTGCTCACGCTGTTCTTCCTGCCCGCGGCTTACGCGGCCGCGTTCCGCGTGCGCAGCAGCGAGACTGACGAGACCGGCAAGACGCCGGAACAGGCATCATGAAGATGGATTCTTCGACATTGGCGTCGGGCGCGCGCGAAACGACGCGCTTGCACGCAACCCGTTTTGCGCTCGCGCCGGGCTTGCTCGCCGCATGCGTCGCGCTTGCGCTGGCCGGCTGCGCGCTGGGCCCGACCGGTGAGCCGCCCGCCATGCCGCTGCCCGAGCACTACGGTGCGCAGGCGCAACCGGCACAGACGGTCGCCGCCCAGGGCGTCGCGCAGCAGTTCGTGACGGGCGCGGAACCGGTGCCGCAATGGTGGACGCTCTACGGCTCCGACGCGCTCGACGCGCTGGTGAGCGAGGGCCTCGCCAACAGCCCGAACCTCGCCGCCGCCGACCACAACCTGCAAGCCGCGCGCGAGCAGTTGCGCGGCCAGATCGGCAGCTCGCTGCTGCCGACCGTCGACGCCATCGGCATCGCGCAACGCCAGCAGCAACCCGCGATCCCGCAGTTCGGCATCGACCAGCTGCAATACGGGATTTTTGCGGGCTTGATCGACGTTCGCTACACCTTCGACGTGTTCGGCGCAACCCGCCTGAACAACGCGGCGCTCGCCTCGCGCGTGAACGTGCAGGCGTTCCAGTTCGAGGCTGCGCAGCGCGCGCTCGCGGCGAACATCGTGGCGAGCGCGCTCGGCGCGGCAACACTGCATGCGCAGATCGACGCGACCGGGGAGCTGATCGCGCTCGCCAATGCGCAGGCTGACGACGTGCAAAAGCGCTACGCGCTCGGCTCGGCCTCGCGCACCGATCTGCTCAGTGCGCAGCAGAGCGCGGCGTCGCTCGCGGCGAGTCTGCCGGGGCTACGCCAGCAATGGGTCGCGCAGCGCCATGCGCTCGCCGTGCTGATCGGCCGCACACCCGACCAGGCGCCGCCCGACCTCGATCTCGCCAGCCTGACCTTGCCCGCGCAGGTGCCCGTGGTCATCCCTTCGGAACTCCTGAGAACCCGTCCCGACATCGAAGCCGCCGAAGCCACGCTCAAGGCGGCCGCAGCCGGCGTCGGCGCCGCGACTGCGCAGATGTACCCGAGCATCACGCTTTCGGCGGCGCTCGGCCAGGGCGGCTTCAGCTGGCCGGTCGTGACTTCCGGCGCTGGCGCGCTGTGGGCGATCGGCGCTTCGCTTTCGCAGCCGATTTTCCACGGCGGCGCACTCGTCGCGCAGCGGCGCGCGGCGTTGCAGTCCTACGAGGCGGCCAACGACACCTATAAGCAAACGGTGCTCACGGCGTTCCAGGATGTCGCCGACCGTCTCGCCGCGCTCGATCACGACGCCCAGGCTCTCGACGCGGCCAGTACCTCGGCGCGCACTGCCCAGGGCGTCTACGAGGACACCGACGCGCGCTACAAGCTCGGCGCGGTGCCGTGGTACGCGGTGCGCCAAAGCGAGCAGCAATGGCGTAACGCGCGGCTCGATGAAATCCGCTATCGCGGCACGCGGCTTTCCGATACGGCCGCGCTCTTACAGGCGATGGGCAATCCGCCGGTCAATCCGGCGACGCTCGGCAGCGGGCGCGGGGCGGACACGGCCGCTGCCGCCGCCGCGCCCGCATCGGACGCTGGAGCCGCGCAAGGCAAGTGACACACGCGGTTTTCCGGGCGCCTCGGCGTACCATGATCGCAAGCGCCGCTCACGCCGGCGCAACCGCTTCACGGAGACGACACCATGCCCCGCCCATCGCTCGACTTCTGGTTCGACCTCGCCAGCAACTACAGCTATCTGAGCGTGATGCGCATCGCCGCGCTCGCGTCGCGAGGTGGCGTGGAGGTTCACTGGCGGCCCTTCCTCCTCGGCCCCATTCTCGACGCACTCGGCTGGGAAGGTCCGCCCTTCGTCGTGCAGAAGGAAAAAGGCGCCTATGTGTGGCAGGACATGCGGCGGGAGTGCCGCAAATACGCGCTGCCGTGGCAACAGCCCACCGAGTTTCCGCGCCGCACCGTGCTCGCGACGCGCATCGCCGTGCTCGCCGCCGACGAGCCGTGGCTGCCCGACTGGTGCCGCGCCGTCATGACGCGCAACTATGGCGACGACCGTGAAGTCGATTCGCCCGAAGCGGTCACCCACCTGCTCGCCGCGCTGGGCTTGCCGGCACAGCGGCTCATCGAGGAAGCCGGCAGCGAGGCGAACCGGCTGCGCCTGCGCGAGCGGACCCAGGCGGCTCGCGATCTCGGTATCTTCGGCGCACCGACGTTTTTCGTCGGCGCGGAAATGTTCTGGGGCAACGACCGGCTGGAGGACGCGATCGAGGCGGCGCTCTGCGCGCCGCGAAACCGGGATATTGCGTAGCCCTCATCTCCGCGCTTCACTGCCATAGGGCCATTCGTATTCCTGCATATCAGGCCGTCACGTATTCGCGCGGTTCGCACAGCCAAACCTTCGGACTGCGTGATGACAGCGTGTTTTGAAGCGCGATGCCTCATACCGCTCGTCTGCGTACAAAGCCTTTGGCGTCAGGCAGTTAGCTTCGATATCCCAGGGTTATGAACAGGGGCTTCAACAAAAACTGTGGAAAAGTCGGCGCGAGAGTTACCCACAGATTTCGTTGACAGCCCTGTGGAAAAGCCCTGGAAAGCTCGACCAACCCATTGGCCCACAAGGAAATTCCGCTCGCCAAACAAAAAACGGCGCGCCGTTGCCGACGCGCCGTGTTTATCCTGCAGAACTCATCAAACCAGCATCAAGGCTTGTTCGATTCGAACAGATCCATGATCTGCTTCTTCTCCGTCGTCGTCACGTTCGGCGGCGTCATGCCGCCCGGACCCATGCTGCCGGTCGCGCCGCTGGCATCGCTCGCCGCACCCGCCGGGTTCGCCGAGTCCAGACCGATGCTCGCCACGAAGCCGTTACCCGGCGTCATGTCCGAGAAGTACAGTTCGTCGTTGATCGTCGTGAGGCCCTCGGGCATCGCCGGCTCTTCCTGCGGCACGCCGCGCAGCGCACGCTGCATGTACTCCACCCAGATCGGCAACGCGAGTTGCGCGCCGAATTCGCGGCTGCCGAGACTCTTCGGCTGGTCGTAACCCATCCACGCCACGGCGACCAGCGTGCGCTGATAACCCGCGAACCAGCCGTCCTTGGCGTCGTTGGTCGTACCCGTCTTGCCCTGCAAGTCGTTGCGATGGAGCACGTTGGTGCCGGCGCCCGTGCCCGCCGTCGCCACCGAGTGCAGCAGGCTGTTCATCACGAACGCGTTGCGCGGCGAAAGCGTTTGCGGCGCATTCTGGCCCGCCACCAGCGGCTGCGCGCGCAGGATCGGCTGGCCGCGCGCGTCGTCCACTTCGGCGATCAGGTACGGGTTGATGCGATAGCCGCCGTTCGCGAACACGCTATACGCGCCCGCCGACTGCAGCGGCGTAACCAGGCCCGCGCCGAGCGCCATCGGCAGGTACGGCGGGGTCTTGTCCGCGTCGAAGCCGAAACGCTGCGTCACGTAGTCCTGCGCGTACTTCGTGCCGATGTACGAAAGGATGCGGATCGACACGAGGTTCTTCGACTTCTGCAGCGCGAGGCGCATCGACATCGGCCCTTCGGGCTGGTCGTCGTCCTTCGGCTCCCACGCATCGCCGCCCGGCGTGCTGGGGGGGAAGTACAGCGGCGCGTCGTTGATGATCGTCGCCGGTCCGAGGCCCTTTTCGAGCGAGGCCGAGTAGATGAACGGCTTGAAGCTCGAACCCGGCTGACGCCATGCCTGCGTGATGTGATTGAACTTGTTCTTGTTGAAGTCGAAGCCGCCAATCAGCGCACGGATCGCGCCGTCCTGCGGCGTGAGCGAGACGAGCGCGCCTTCGACCTGCGGCAGCTGCGTGATCTGCCAGTTGCCCTTCGCGTCCTCCATCAGGCGCACGATCGAGCCGGGGCGAATGCGCAGTGCCTGCGAGGCGCGCGGCGAGAGCGCGGCCGCGACGAAGCGCAGGCCCTCTCCCGTCACCGTCACCGAGGTGCCGTCGAGCTGTTGCGCCGTGACCGACTTCGGGCCCGCGTCGGTGACGACCGCCGAAACGAGGTCGCCGTTGTCCGGATGATCGGTGAGCGCGTCTTCGATCGCCTGCTCGCGGTCGTCGCCGTCGGCGGGCAGTTGCACGAAGCCTTCCGGTCCGCGATAGCCGTGGCGGCGCTCGTAGTCCATCACGCCCTTGCGCACGGCCGCGTACGCGGCGTCCTGGTCGGCCGAATCGATCGTCGTCGTCACGGTCAGGCCGCGCGTATAGGTCTCGTCCTTGTACTGCGCGTACATCATCTGGCGCACCATTTCCGCGACGTATTCGGCGTGCACGTTGTACTCGGTGCCGGCCGTCTTCGTCTGCAGCGGCTCCTTGATCGCTTCGTCGTACTGCGCCTGCGTGATGTAGCCGAGGTCGAGCATGCGCTTGAGGATGTACTCCTGGCGAATCTTCGCGCGGTGCGGATTGACGATCGGGTTATACGCCGAAGGCGCCTTCGGCAGGCCCGCGAGCATCGCCGCCTGGGCGAGCGTGATGTCCTTCAGGTCCTTGCCGAAGTACACGCGCGCGGCGGCCGAAAAACCATAGGCGCGCTGCCCCAGATAAATCTGGTTCATGTACAGCTCGAGAATCTGGTCCTTTGTGAGTGCGCGCTCGATCTTGTAGGCGAGCAGCATCTCGTAGACCTTACGCGTGTAGGTCTTCTCGCTCGACAGGAAGAAGTTGCGCGCCACCTGCATCGTGATCGTGCTCGCACCCTGCGAGGCGCCGCCGTGCATCAGGTCGGCCACGCCGGCGCGCAGGATGCCGATGAAGTCCACGCCGCCGTGCTCGTAGAACCGGTAGTCCTCGATGGCGAGCACCGCCTTCTTTTGGATGTCAGGAATATCCTGGAAGCGCACGAGTTGACGACGCTCTTCGCCGAACTCGCCGATCAGCACGTGATCGGCGGTATAGATGCGCAGCGGCACCTTGGGCTGATAGTTCGTGAGCGCGTCGAGCGAGGGCAGTTGCGGCCCCATCACGACGAGTGCGTAGCCCAAGAGCAGCGCACCGACCACGCAAAGCGTGCCGATCAGGCCGACGAACCAGAGCGCGAGCGTGGTGCCGATGGAGCGCCGCTTCGGGCTCCCGTCGCGCGGCCCGTTACCGCCGGACCCGCCGCCCGATTCAGGCCGGCGAGGCGGCTGGCGCCCGTTGTTGAAGGAGGGTTCCCGATCTTCGTTCGGGTACTGCGGTGAAGGCGGTCGTTTGATGATAGGCATGACTGGAATGATGGGCGCGTCTCGCGCGCGCCGGCTGCGCGCAACTCGCGCGCATGGATCTCGACCACGGCGTCATGGCGCCACTGCGGCATACGACGTCGCCGGCGCAAACCCGGCGACGCGGCGCGACCGGCAACGCCCCCGTCCGGCCGCGCGGCGCGCACTACGGCACGCCACGGGCGAATACACGCCTGTTCAGGCGCCATTCGCGAAATGTAACAGCGCATTCTAAAGAAATCGCGGGCGCCGGGTCGCGCTTTTTTTGTAAGAGTTTCTTGGGAAACGCTTCCTGCCCGATTTTTTGGCGGCCTAGGCGCTCGCTTGCGTCGTTTGTGGCTTTATGCGCGAAAAATTTCGCAATCACGCCATCTGTCGCGCGACAATTAGACGCTGATCGGCTCTTGACGGCAGATTCTTGCAGGCAGGGTTGTTCCTATCCGCGCACCTTCCAATTGCGCATCGGCGCACTCGTTTTATGATGAAAGATCTGCTACACGCCCCTGTCCGCGCCCAGGCGAGCACGCATCCATTCTTACAAAAAGCTGTTGCGCAGGCAGGCAAACCGACGTCATACGAAGCCGACCCAACGGCCCGTCGATCATGAACAAGCCCAGCGAACGCATCGTCGTCTTCGTTACGCCCGCGCAAAAGCGCGCGATCTCGGCCACCGCCGACGAACTTGGCATCAGCCTCAGCGAACTCATGCGCCGCGCCGTGATCGCGTTCAGCGCCACGAGCGATCAGGTGAAGGCCGCGAGCATCGTCGACCGGCTGAACGCGCCTCGTCAGCCCGACGCCCTCGCCCAGGTGCTGCAAAAGGCGGCGAAACCGCTGCGCGCAGGCCGTGCGGGCGCGTTCCGGCCACCTGCGGGCGCGGCGAATGCCATTGGTACGAATGCAGCGACCGCCGACGCGCAAACGGCTGGCGAAGCGGCTGCGGCCGTTCACGGCGACGCCACCCACGAGGCAACGCCTCAAGCGCCAAACACCCCCCTGCCTGCCGCGCACACCGAAGAGACGAACGTGAGCCATGCCGCGCGTGAAATCGCCCAGGCTGTCGCCCGGCTGAGCGCCGAAGCGGCCGCCGCAGCGGAAAGCGCCGCGCTCGACGCGAGCGCTGCGCAATCGCTGGACGTTGAACCGCTGCAGCCGCTGAGCTCGGCGCCCTTCGCCCGCTCGCGGCGCGACGCAAACGATCCACGCGACGAAGCCCGCAGCGACGCCGCCGCCCCCGAAGGCGGCAAATACGCCTGACACGCGCCGCATCTGCGCCACCATACGCACGCGTCACAATCGGCTTAACGCCCGCTTACACACGCGCCCGCGAGCGCCGGGCGGGCCCAATTCCTTTAAGTCCCTTTTAAGACGGCCCGTGGTGTAATATCCGCGATCGATGGCGGCGCCCGGCCTGCAGCGGTGCTTCGAGCCGCGCAGCCAGGCCCCGTTCTGATGAACACACGCGTGCAAGAAAACCCGTTCACGCTATTGCAATTGCCGCACTCGCCCCGATTTGCGCCGTGCATGGGCGCCCGGCGCAAAGCGGCGTAAGCTGGCAGACGGATCAGCCATTTGGCAGCCGGCTGGCGCGTGAAACCAAACCGCATGCACGCACCTCGGCCCGCCATGGCCGATCTTATTTCACTGGAGGAATTCATGTCGCTTTTCGACTCCATCTCCCGCACCGTCAAGGGCCTGCTCAACGACGCGGCCGACTCGGTGCAGGATCCGTCGCGCGACGCGCGCCAGATCGTGCGTGAGCTCGATGACAGCATCGCCCGCGCGGAGAACTCGCTCGTCGAGATCCAGGCGCAGGTCGCGACGCAGCAAAGCAAGCGCGATGTGGCCGCCGACAAGGCGAAGAAGTACGAAGACGGCGCGAAGCGCGCGCTGCAATCGGGCGACGAAGCGCTCGCACGCGAAGCGCTCGGCGCGCAGCAAACCGCCGAAGCCGAACGCGACGCGCTCGCGGGCGAACTCGCGAAGCTCGAACCGTCGGTCGATCAACTGAAGCAGCAGATCGACGACATGCGGCAGCGCCGCAACGATCTGAACGCGCGCT
Source organism: Paraburkholderia sp. CNPSo 3281 (assembly GCF_024206515.1). Lineage (NCBI taxonomy): Bacteria > Pseudomonadati > Pseudomonadota > Betaproteobacteria > Burkholderiales > Burkholderiaceae > Paraburkholderia > Paraburkholderia sp. CNPSo 3281. Next base: position 74,851 of record NZ_JAMBPS010000003.1, read on the forward strand.
CGAACATCCTGCAGGCGAAGCAGCAGATCGCCCAGGCGAAGGACGTCGCGGCCACGGCGCTGGGCGGCATCGGCGGGAAGAATCTCGATGGCGACTTCCAGAAGCTGGAAGACAAGGTCGCGCTGTCGAACGCGCGCTCGGACGCCCGGCTGAATTCGTCCGATCAGTCGAGCGGCAAGGCGCTCGAGGACAAGCTCGCGGCGCTCAACAAGGGTCCGTCGGTAGACGAGCGCCTCGAGGCGCTCAAGAAGCAGATGAACACGCCGGCACAGTAAACGTGCCGGGGTGCTGGATGCGGCGCGGCATGGTCCGTGCTGCCGGCATGGTCGGCAGGCGCCCGATAGCGTCGCATCCCCGTATCGAATGCCATGGAGACGGGCGTCAATCCGCCCGGCCTGCAACATGAAAAAGTTTCTTGCCGCTGCTAGCGTCGCTGTCGCGTCGCTCGCCTTCACGGGCGGCGTTGCGTTCGCCGTGCCTGGCGTGCAGCAGATCGAATCCGCGATGTCCCAGGGCGACTGGCAGCGTGCCGACTCCGGCCTGACCGAAGTCCTGCAGGCGCATCCGGACAACGCTCGCGCTCACTATCTCTACGCCCAGGTGCTCGACCGCGAAGGCCGTTACAGTGACGCGCTCGCCCAGGTCGAGCAAGCGAAGTCGCTCGACCCGCAAATCCGCTTCACCCAGCCGCAACATTTCGCGCAGGTCGAAGCGAAGATTCGTTCCGACGCCTCGCGCGCCGGCGCAGTGAAGACGAGCAGCGCGGACAACCCGTTCGCGCAGCAGCAAGCGGCGGCGCCGCAAAAGCGAGGTCCTGGTATGGGCATGTGGATCGGTATCGCCATCTTGTTTGTCGGCATTGCGCTCGTGCTGCGCTGGACCCTGCGCCGCGCGAAGTCCACCGAAGACGCGAAGGCCGGCGACGACCGCCGCGACCAGCTCAAGCGCGCCACCGAGCTGCTCAACGGCGTGCGTTCGCTCAAGCTCGACGTAAAGCTCTCGACCGCACCCGGCCACGAAGCGCTCGAAAAGGAAGTCGAAGGACTCGAAGCGCAGTTGCGCAGCCTCGTCGAAACGCTCTCGAACAGCGCGAATCCGCGGCCGCCGTATGAGATCGAGGATCTCGAACGCCAGTTCGCGAGCCTCAAGGCGCGCGCCGAAGGCCGCCCCGATCCGAATGCGCAGCCTGCCGCGCCGGACTACGGCAGCAACTCCACCTACGCACGAGAAGCCGACGCCGCCTTCGGACGCCAGCCGCAGTATCCGCCTGCGGCGCCCCAGCAACCGCCGCAGGTCATCGTGCAGCAAGGCGGCGGTGGCATGGGCGGCATGGGTGGCCTGCTCACGGGCGTGCTGCTCGGCGAAGCACTGAACCATGGCCGTGACCGTGTGATCGAGCGCGATGTGTTCGTCGACGACGAAGGCCGCCGGGTTCAGCGCGACGGCAACAATGGCGGCGGCCTCGACTTCGGTCAGGGCTCGAACGACTGGGACGACGGCTCGGGCGGCGGCGGCGTCGATATGGGCAGCAACGACAGCTCGGACGACTGGAACAACTCCTGAACGCCTGAGGTTTCCCCAGCGCACGCCGCTAAAGCAACGACGGGCTCCTCCAGGGAGCCCGTTTTGCATCGGCGCAAACCCGGCACAACACACATAACGGCGGACGCACACATGGCCAAAGAAGCGCTCGGCAACTTGGGCGCGCTGCGCATCGCCATCATCGGCAGCGGCTTTTCCGGCATCGGCATGGCGATCCGGCTGCGTCGCATGGGCGTGGACTCGTTCACGATCTATGAGGCAGCCGAAGGCCTCGGCGGCACCTGGCGCGACAACGCCTATCCGGGCGCCGCCTGCGATATTCCTTCGCACCTCTACTCGTTTTCGTTCGAGCTGAATCCGGCGTGGACGCGCACCTTCGCACCGCAGCACGAAATTCTCGACTACCTGCGCCATTGTGCGCACAAGTACGACGTCGAGCGCTTCATCGCATACCGTTCGCGCGTGCGCGCGGCGCGCTTCCTGGAGGCGCGCGGCGTCTGGCAGGTGGAGATCGAACGCGACGGCGCGATCACGACGATCGAAACCGATATCGTGATCGCCGCGAACGGTCCGCTCTCGCGCCCGGCGCTGCCGCATGTCGCGGGCATCGAGCGCTTCGAAGGCAAGCTCTTCCACTCGGCGCGCTGGGACCACGACTACGCGCTCGAAGGCAAGCGCATCGCCGTGATCGGCACCGGTGCGAGCGCGATCCAGTTCGTGCCGCATATCCAGCCGCACGCGGCGCAGCTCACGGTGTTTCAGCGCACGCCGCCGTGGATCATGCCGCGGCGCGATCGCGCCATCAGCGAGCGCTGGCGCTGGATTTACCGGCACATGCCGTTCGCGCAACGCGTGGCGCGCGCCGCGATTTACTGGCAGCACGAATCGCGCGCGCTTGGCTTCGCGGTGGAGCCGCGCCTGCTCAAGACGCCGACGAAGTTCGCGCTGAGCTACCTCGCGCACAAGGTGAAAGACCCCGGCCTGCGCGCGCGCCTCACGCCCGACTATCTGCTGGGCTGCAAGCGCGTGCTGCTCTCGAGCGACTACTACCCTACCCTCGCGCAGCCTAACGTCGAGCTGGTCACCGACGCGATCCGCGAGGTCGTCGCCGACGGCATCGTGACCGCCGACGGCACGCATCGGCCTTACGACGCGATCGTCTGCGGCACGGGCTTCCAGGTCAACGATGTGGACGCGCCTTTCCAGGTGACGGGCGTCGGCGGCCAGGATCTCGGCGAGACGTGGCGGCGCGACGGCCCCGAGGCCTACCTCGGCGCGAGCGTCGCGGGCTTCCCGAATCTCTTCTTCGTGATCGGGCCGAACACGGCGCTCGGGCACAACTCGATGATCTACATGATCGAGTCGCATATCGCCTATATCGCGGCCTGCATTCGCGCGCTGCAGCGCTCGGGCGCCCGCACGATGGAGGTACGCGCCGAGGCGCAGCAAAGCTGGAACGCGCGCGTGCAAGCGCGCTTCGCGCGCACCGTGTGGCAATCGGGCTGCCGCAGCTACTACCTCACGCAGGCGGGCAAGAACACTGCGCTGTGGCCCGGCTTCACGTTCATGTTCCGCCGCAGAACGCGCCGCGTGCGCACCGCCGACTACGCGTTCGAGCGCTAGACGCGCTGCGGATGCCCGGCGTACACGCGCGTCTCGTAGGCGAAGTTCACGGTGCCGTCCTTTTGCGTCGCTGCGAACAGCTCGCGCAGCGCCGCGAGCATCGGCTCGTGGCGTTCATCGCCCGCGCGCGGTGCGTATGACGATGACATCAGCCGTCCGCGCAGGCCATCGAAGTCGAGCAGTTGCGCGTTCGGGAACACGGTTTGATGCTCGAAGCCATCGCCGAACCAGTCGGCCATCGCGGCCGAGTCGGGATAGGTTTCGGCCACCCGTGCGTAGTCGGGGCAAAAACGCTGCAGGAGCGCCTCGTAGCCCGCCAGAAACGCCGAGCCTTCGAGCAGGCGGCTGTTCCAGAACAGCACGATCTTGCCGCGCGGCTTGAGGATGCGCGCGAATTCGCGCTGCGTGTCGGTCTTGTGGAACCAGTGGAACGCCTGCGCGGCGCTCACGAGGTCCACGCTCGCGGCTTCGAGCGTCGTCGCCTCCGCCGTGCCCGCCACGCTGCGATAGCCTGGATAGCCGCCCAGCAGCTCGTCCGCCGCGGCGCGCATGGCTGCGTTCGGCTCGACGGCCGTGACCGGATGGCCCGCGTCGAGAAAGAGTTTCGTGGAAAGGCCCGTGCCCGCGCCGATATCGGCCACGGGCGCGCCCGGCGCGATGCCGCACTCCACATGCACGAAGGTCGCCACTTCGCGTGGATAGGTCGGCCGGAATTTCACGTAGTCTGCGACCCGGTCGGTGAAACGCCGGGTGGAATCGTCGATCATCGTCTGCCCTTTCGTCGTTCAACCGCCGCCGCCGAGGAGCTTCACCAGCTCCCAGAGGAAGCGCAACACCATCACGATCAGCTCCCAGAGCTGGATCAGCTGCTGCCAGAGCGCGAGCGGCGCGCTCCCGCCGAAAATCGCTTCTATCATCTTGCTCCCGTCGCGACGCCCCTTTGCTCCTCATTGCCGGCTTTCGAAGCGCCCGAGTTCCCGATCATAGCGCCAGGCGCTGCCCCTGCGCTCAAGTCGCCGTGTTACACGCCGTAAACAAGTTCAGAAAGCCCGGCGATCGGACCTGCCGACGAGCGGGCACGCAGCCTTTCCGCAGTTGTCCGCACCGGGCAGCTTTGCATGGGATGGCGCGAGGCGCTAAAGCGCCTCGCGCCATCGACAAAGGAGACACCCGATGACACGTTTGCGTTTGCTGGGTCTGCGCGGCCGCCGCCGCGCGGGAAAATCCGCCGGCGTCGTCGGCGACATTGCCGCACACGCCGGCAGGCTCGGTATCGAGATCTGCGACGTGGCGGGCCATGTCGACGAAGTCGCCGCGCGCGTGCAGCGTCAGACCGACGTCTGCCACGCCCTGCGCGAGTCGGCGGCCCACACGCTCGCCGGCAACCATCAGATCGCCACGGCCGCGCGCGCCATGCGCGCGCTGAGCACCGGCACCGCCGCCACCGTCCAGCAGTCGCAGCAGACCATCGAGGATTCGCTTGCCGACATTCACGGTCTCGTGGAGAGCGTCACCGTCATCGAGACGCAGATCCGGGCGCTCAAAAGCGCGCTCGCGCATGTCTCGAAGGTCTCCGAGGAAATCTCGCTGATCGCGCGGCAGACCCAGCTTCTCGCGCTCAACGCGGCCATCGAAGCGGCGCGCGCGGGCGAGTCCGGCAAGAGCTTCGCCGTGGTCGCGGCCGAGGTGAAGAACCTCTCCGCCAAGACTGCACAGGCCACCGGCCAGATCGAGAAAACCCTCGGCCAACTCACGCAGCAGACCGAGCAGCTCATTGCCGAGGGCACCGCCAACACCGAACGCGCGCATCGCGTGCGCGAGGGCACGCACACGATCGGCGAGGCCGTGCACAGCACCGGCCAGGCGATCATGCAGCTCGACGAGCACGCCGGCCAGATCGCCCAGCTCACGGGCGAGATCGAGACGAAATGCGATGGGCTCGAAAGCCAGGTGGGCGAGATGGTCGCGGGCGTCGAGGATTCGGGGCGCAACTTTGTGCAGGCAAAGGATCAGCTCGGCAAGCTGCTCGAGGTCTCGGAAACGCTCATCGAGCTTTCCGCCGCAACCGGTGTGGAAACCGACGACACCCGCTTTATCGAGACGGTGCAGCGCGCCGCCGCCCAGGTGAGCAAGCTGCTCGAAGGCGCGCTCGCGCGTGGCGAGATCGGCGAAGCGGATCTGTTCGACAGCGTCTACGCGCCAGTGCCGAACACGAACCCGCAGCAGCATATGACGCGCTTCACGGCCTTCACCGATCGGGTGTTGCCCCCGATCCTCGAACCGCTGCTCACGTTCGACGAACGCGTCGCCTTCTGCGTAGCGATCGATCCGCGCGGCTACATACCGACCCACAATCGCAAGTTCTCACATCCGCAGGGCGCCGACCCGGTGTGGAACGCCGCGAACTGCCGCAATCATCGAATTTTCAACGACCGCGCGGGGCGCGCCGCCGGTTCGCACACCAAGCCCTTCCTGCTGCAAACCTACCGTCGCGACATGGGCGGCGGCACGTTCGTGATGATGAAGGACGCCTCCGCGCCGATCTTCGTGAACGGGCGGCACTGGGGCGGGTTTCGTATGGGATACCGGCTGTAACGACTGCGCCGCAAAAAGCAAACGGCGCGCGGGCATGGCTGCCCGCGCGCCGCTTTTGCATGCGCCTCGAAGCGCGGCGGCTCTCAGACCGCCAACGCCATCCGCTTGCGCTCCGCGCGCTGCATGAAGTAGTTGCCGGCGATCACGCCCACCGTGACGACCGCGATGAAGAGCGTGGCGAGCGCGTTCATCTCCGGGTTCAGGCCAAGGCGCACGCGCGAGAACACCACGAGCGGCAACGTGGTCGAGCCCGGGCCCGAAAGAAACGCCGAGAGCACCAGATCGTCGATCGACAGCGTGAACGACAGCAGCCAGCCCGCGGCAAGCGCCTGCGAGATGAGCGGCAGCGTGATCTGGAAGAACACTTTGAACGGCGTTGCGCCAAGGTCCAGTGCAGCCTCTTCGAGCGACGGGTTCAACTCGCGCACGCGCGACTGCACGATGATGGCGACGTACGAAATGCACAGCATGACGTGGCCGATCCAGATCGTGAACACGCCGCGCCCCGCGGGCCAGCCGATCAGTTTGCCCATTTCCACGAAGAGCAGCAGCAGCGAAATGCCCTGGATCACTTCGGGAATCACGAGCGGCGCGTTGATCATGCCCGAGAAGAGCGTGAAGCCGCGAAAGCGCCCCATGCGCGCGAGCACGAAGCCCGCCCACGTGCCGATGAACACCGAGGCGAACGCCGTCATCAACGCGATGCGCAGCGAGAGCCACGCAGCGGTGATCAACTCATCGTCGGTAACGAGTGCCTGATACCAACGCGTGGAAAAGCGCGTCCACACCGTCACGAGTTGCGACTCGTTGAACGAGTAGACGATCAGGCTCAGGATCGGAATATAGAGGAACGCGAAGCCGAGGCCGAGCGCGATGAACTGCAGAAGCCGATTCGGTTTCATTTGCCGCGGCCCTCCAGTTCCTTCGCCTGGTAGTGCTGGAACAGCGCCATCGGCACGAGCAGCAGCAGCACCATCGCGCAGGTCACCGCGGAGGCCATCGGCCAGTCGGCATTGTCGAAGAACTCGTTCCACATGACGCGGCCGATCATCAGCGTGTTCGCGCCGCCGAGCAGCTCAGGAATCACGTACTCGCCCACCGCCGGAATGAACACGAGCAGGCAGCCGGCGATGATGCCGTTCTTCGAGAGCGGCAGCGTGATCTCCACGAACGCGCGCCACGGCTTCGCGCCGAGGTCGTAGGCGGCTTCGAGCAGCGTGAGATCCATCTTCACGAGGTGCGCGTAGAGCGGCATCACGAGAAACGGCAGATACGAATACACCATGCCGATATAGACCGCCGTGTTCGTGTGATAAAGCTCGATAGGCGAATGAATGACGCCGATCGACATCAGGAAATTGTTCAGCAGTCCGTTGTTCTTCAGGATGCCGATCCATGCGTACACGCGGATCAGGAATGACGTCCAGAACGGCAGCATCACGGCCATCATGAGGATATTGCGCGAGGCCGGATTCGAGCGCGCGATGTAATACGCCATCGGATAGCCGATGATGAGGCATAGCAGCGTCGAAATCGCCGCCACCACGACCGAATTCACGTAGGTCGCGAAATACAGGCTGTCCTGGAACAGGAACGCGTAGTGCGAAAAGTCGAGCGCGATATGCCAGACGCCATCCGCGAACGACGTCAGCTCCGTGTACGGCGGAATGCCGAGCTGCTGGTCGGCGAAGCTGATCTTCACCACCAGGATGAACGGCACGAGGAAGAACAGCAGCAGCCAGATAAACGGGCCCGCCACGACGGCCGTGCGCCCGGTCAGGTTGAAGCGCTTCGCCGGCCAGTTCAGGATGTTGCGCAAAGGCGTGGCGCTCATGACGTCAGCACCACCCCAGCCGAAGCGCTCCAGCGCACGTAGACTTCGTCTTCCCACGTTGGCGAGTCGATCTCGGAGAGCGCGAGGCTCGACATGTTCGCGATCACCGTCTTGCCCGAGTCGAGCTTGACGTGATAGAGCGAGTAGCCGCCCATGTAGGCGATGTTCTTGACCACGCCCTTGCCCCAGTTGAACACGCCCTCGGGCGGCTTGCGCGTGAGCGCGATACGCTCTGGGCGCACCGAGATCGTCACGGGCATGCCGAGCGGCCCGGTGATGCCGTGGTTCACGTAGAGACGCACCGGCAGCTCGCCGCACTCGACGAACACGTGGTCAGGCTCGTCCTCGACCACATTGCCATCGAAAAGATTAGTCGAGCCAATGAACTCCGCAGAGAAGCGGCTGTTCGGGAACTCGTAGACCTGGTTCGGCGTGCCGAGCTGGACGATCTCGCCTTCGCTCATCACCGCGAGGCGCCCCGCCATCGTCATCGCTTCTTCCTGGTCGTGCGTGACCATGATGCAGGTGACACCGACCTTGTCGAGAATGTTGACGAGTTCGATTTGCGTGCGCTGGCGAATCTGCTTGTCGAGCGCCGACATCGGCTCGTCGAGCAGGAGCAGCTTGGGGCGCTTCACGAGCGAACGCGCGAGCGCCACGCGCTGCTGCTGGCCGCCCGAGAGCTGGTGCGGCTTGCGCCTGGCGAATCGCGTCATCTGCACGAGTTCGAGCGCGGTCGCCACGCGATCCTTGAGTTCGCCCTTCTTGACGCCTTCCTGGCGCAGCCCGAAGCCCACGTTCGCCTCCACCGTCATGTGCGGAAAGAGCGCGTACGACTGGAACATCATGTTGACCGGGCGGCGGTACGGCGGCATCGACGCGAGATCCTCGCCGTCGATCAGGATCTTGCCCGACGTCACGGTTTCGAGACCCGCGAGCATGCGCAGCAAGGTGGACTTGCCGCAGCCCGAGCTACCGAGCAGCGCGAACAGCTCGCCCTTCTTCACCGACAGGTTGACGCCCTTAACGGCTGCCGTCTCACCGAACTTCTTGACGACATCGACGATCTGCACGAAGTTGTCCGCGGCCGAATCTGCCGCGGTGAAGCCCGAAGGCAGCGAGCCGGCGGATGCCGGCGCGCTCGACTGGTCACTCATGATTCTCTCTGCCCTGCCTGTTTCTGCGTGAATGCTGGACGGGGTTGACGAACAAAGCCCCCGGCATCTTGCCGAGGGCTCGGGGTAAAACAGGATCGAATTTCAACCGCTGCGAGCGCGTCAGCGGCCCGACTTGAACTCGGTCCACAGACGCGTCTGCAGGCGCTGGATCTCAGGCGGCAGCGGCTTGAGCAGGAACAGCGTCTTCAGGACCTCGGGCGGCGGGTAGACGGCCGGGTCGTTGGCGATGTCCTTGTCCACGTACTTGCGCGCCTCCGCGTTCGCGCTCGGGTAGTAGACCGCATTCGTGATCGCCGCGTGGACCTGCGGCGTCTCGATGTAGTTGATCCATTCGTTCGCGGCTTCCTTGTGCTGGGCATCCTTCGGGATGGTCATCACGTCAAACCAGATCGGCGCACCGCCCTTCGGGATGTAGTACTCGATCTTGTAGGGCTTCTTCGCGTCGATGGCGCGATGCTTGGCGATCACGACGTCGCCCGACCAGCCGTACGCGAAGCAGATGTCGCCGCCCACGAGGTCGTTGATGTAGCCCGACGAGTTGAACTGCGTGATGTACGGGCGGATCTTCTTCATCATCGCGAGCGCGGCGCGATAGTCGTCCGGATTCGTCGAAAGCGGATCACGGCCGATGTAGTGCAGCGCGGCCGCGAACATCTGGTCCGGCGCGTCGAGCACGGACACGCCGCAGGCCTTCAGCTTCGAGATGTTCTCGGGCTTGAAGAGGATGTCCCAGTTGTCGAGCGGCACGTTCTTGCCGAGGATCTGTTGCGCCTTCGTGACGTTATAGGCAAGACCCGTCGTGCCGTACGCCCAGGGCACCGCATACTTGTTGCCCGGATCCGCGCCGGCGACGAGCGCCATCAGCTGCGGATCGAGATACTTGAGGTTGGGGATCTTCGACTTGTCCAGCGGCGCAAAAATGCCGGCGGCGATCTGCTTGCCCGCGTAGTTGCTGGTCGGCACGACGATGTCGTAGCCCGAGTTGCCAGCGAGCAGCTTGGCCTGGAGCGTGTCGTCGCTGTCGTAGTTGTCGTACTTGACCTGAATACCGGTCTGCTTCGTGAAGTTCGGAATCGTGTCCTTGGCGATGTAATCGGACCAGTTGTACACGTTCAGCTGCGTGTCCTTCGCCACCGACGTCATCCACGGCGCCGCGCACAGTGCGAGCGCGGCCAGTTGCGCCACAACCCCTTTCTTCATCCCGTTCTCCGATCCTGACCGGCTCCGGCCGGCTGCCTGCCTCGCTTCGTGCCGTGCTCCGTATCGCTTGTGCACGGCTCCCCTGACTTTCCCAAAACCTACCATCAAACCCGCCCGGCAAGAAATAAAACGCGGGCGTGTCGCGCAAACGGAACATGGGCCATGGAACAACGGCAAGCCACGCGCGGACGGTAAATCGCGCGCAATTTTAGCCGTTTCACGGGCCGTGTCCACAAAAAACCGCTCCGGTAGTGCATGCGCGCGACGGCCTGCTACCGGCGGGGCACGGCGCCGCCCTTCACCTTGCTATCGCCTTGCAGTGGCGTGGCCGATTCATCGCGCATCATCGCGGCTCACATGGAGGCGCGGGCGGCCGCCCCCCTCCGTATCGGTTAACATAGCGGCGTTTCGTACCGAAGCCGGCGCGCGCGACGCCCGGCCACGCCCCAAGGCTCTTCAATGGCATCTAATCTCCACGACCTCCCCGACAGCCCGTGCATCGGTGTGTGCTCGACACTCTTCGACGACGTCTGCAAAGGCTGCGGGCGCACCGCCGTGGAAGTCTCCAACTGGGTCTTTCTGAGCGACGAGGAAAAGCGCGCCGTGTGGGAGCGCATCGAGCGCGAAGGCACTGCCATGCGCTTCCAGAAAGACCGCGCCTGAACGCGGATAAAAAAACGCCGGGCAAGCCGGCGTTCGAAAAAGCGATGGTCGGACGATCGATCAGAACTTCATGCCGACGCCCAGGCCCACCACGAGCGGATCGATATGCAGCGTGCCGAGAGACGTGCCAGCCAGCGACGCGTCGGTGTGCATCCAGATCTTCTTGATATCCGCGTTCACGAAGATGCGCTTCGTCACCTGGAAGTCGATGCCGAACTGCAGCGCCGGACCCCAGCTGTGGTTGTCGATCGAAACCGACTGCCCGCCGGCGTGCAGACCGTTGTTGTAGAACAGCGTGTAGTTGATACCCGCGCCCACGTACGGCCGCACCCTGCCCGCGTTGTTGAAGTGATACTGCAGCAGCAGCGTAGGCGGCAGCACGCCCACGCCGCCGAGCGCACCGATATTCGACGTCACCTGGTTGCGCGACGTGCCGAGAATCAGCTCGACGCCGATGTTGTTGGTCGCCATGTAGGTGAAGTCGAGCTCGGGCACGATGGCGTTGTTCACGTCCGCGCCGAGCGCGCCGAGCGTACCGCTGCCGCGCGCGTCCGGCGCGATCTCGATCGCGCGCAGGCGCACCAGCCAGTCGCCAGCGTAAATGCCCGAGTCGGGAGAACCAGCCGCGCTGGCTGGCACTGCCAGGAAGACCGCGCTCATGGTGAGCGCGGCAGTTGCTGCTGCCTTTCTAATTGCTTTATACATCGTTAATCCCCGTGTCTGTAGGTCTAGCCTTGAAGGCCTACAAATTGTCAGAGACGGGGTCTGGCACCGTTTTGATACGTATCAAGCCAGTGCGAACGCTGCTCGTTGTGCGACCGCAGGTCGCGCAGCGCCGGTCAGCAGCAACTCCAGCAGGTCGCGTACACTACGGATCGCATTGCCGAACGGCAACGCTTCACGGCCGCGGAAGAACAGGCCGTTCGCAACGTCGCCACGCAATGCTGCAGCGAGGCGCGTGTCGATGCAGAAGTGGCCGAACTTCTCGATGCCGTCGCGCAGCCCGCAGGCCGAAAGACATTCGAGACCGGTTGGGCATGCAAGCTTGAGCGAGCCGATCTTGGTGCGAATGCGCGACTCGTTGCGCAAGTAACGTTCGAGCCACGGCGTTTTCACGGCGCGTGCGGGCAGGCCCGTCACGCTCACGAACTCGACGATGTCTTCAGGCTTCGCGTCGGCGAGCACGCGCTTGAAGGCGGGGTGCGCGTCGCCCTCCTCGGTCACCGCGAACGGCGTGCCGACCTGCACCCCGTTCGCGCCCGCCTCGAGCCATTTGCGCACGGCCTCGTGGCTATTCACGCCGCCCGCCACGACGAGCGGCACGTCGCGCCGCGAAATGCCGAGCGTGGCATAGACGCCTTCGAGTTCCTCGAAGATCTGCGTGAAGGCGAAGCGCTCGTTGCCCATGTCGGCGATGTCGGTCACGCCGAGATGGCCGCCCGCGTAAGCAGGATGCTCGATCACGATGGCGTCGGGCAGGCGGCCCTTCTTCATCCACTTCTTGAGCACGAGCGCGACGCCGCGCGCGTCGGAGAGGATCGGCACGAGCGCGATATCCACGCCCGCCGTGAGGTCGGGCAGATCGAGCGGCAAGCCCGCGCCCATGACGATGGCGTCGGCGCCGTGCTCACAGGCCGTGCGCACGTAGTCGGCATGGGCGTTCACCGCCTTCATGACGTTCACGGCGATCATGCCGTTGCCGCCTGCAAGCTTGCGTGCCGCTGCGATTTCGCGGCCGAGCGCGATCAGGTTCGCGCGAGCGAGCGTTTCGTGCTGCGGGTCCGCGCGGCACATGTCCATGAGATCGCTGTGATGATGGCGCAGGTCGATGCTCGCGATCGTGCCGAGCGCGCCTTCACGGGCGACACTGCCAGCAAGCCGGTGTGCCGAAATGCCGACACCCATGCCGCCCTGCACGACGGGCAGGAGTTGACGACCGCGAATCTGGAGCGGAGCGAAGGAGTGTCCAGGAAACATGTTGTGCTCTGTCGATGACAAAGCGCTTATGGTCGCGCGTACCCCACATATGACATTGACGCACATCAAACAAAAACGCGGACTTCTGTAAAGAAATCCGCGTTTATGACTTGCATCAACACGTCGCATTAAAAGATTTGCGATAGCGCGCGACGAGATGCCTCATCAGGCCTTCGGCACCTTGAACTGCATCGACTTGTATTCCAGGTACTCCTCGAGGCCGTATGCGCCGTTTTCGCGGCCGTGTCCCGACTGCTTGAAGCCGCCGAAGGGCGCGGCCATGTTCCAGGCGCCGCCGTTGATGTCGATCTGGCCCGTACGGATGCGGCGCGCCACGCGCATCGCGCGCTCGTCGCTGCCCGCCCAGACTGCGCCGCCGAGGCCGTAGAGCGAGTCGTTGGCGATCGCCACGGCGTCGTCTTCGTCCTTCGCCGTGAGGATCGTCAGCACCGGGCCGAAGATCTCTTCCTGCGCGATGGCCGCGTCGCGCGGTACGCGGCCGAACACGGTCGGCTTCACGAAGAAGCCCTGCGTCACGCCTTCCGGCATGCCGGGGCCGCCCGTCACGAGCTCGGCGCCGTCGGCCATGCCGCGCTCGATGTAGTGAAGCACGCGCTCCTGCTGCACTTTCGAGGCGAGCGGGCCGAGCTTCGCTTTCTCGTCACGCGGATCGCCCACCCTGAACGCCTCGGCGGCCTGCTTCGCGAGGTCGCGCGCTTCTTCGTAACGCGACTCCGGCACGATCATGCGCGTGTGGGCCGAGCAGGTCTGCCCCGAGTTGAGGAAGCACGCGCCCACCGTGCCTTTCACGGCGGCCGCGAAGTCGGCGTCGTCGAGCACGACGGCGGCCGACTTCCCGCCCAGTTCCAGCGCGACGCGCTTGACCGTGGCCGACGCGACTTCCGACACGCGTTTGCCCGCACGCGTCGAGCCAGTGAACGACACCATGTCGACGTCCGGATGGCGCGCCAGCACCTCGCCCACCACCGGACCGTAGCCCGTCACGAGGTTGAACACGCCCGCGGGCAGGCCGGCTTCGTGAATGGCCTCGGCGAGCACGAATGCGTTCAGCGGCGCGACCTCGGAGGGCTTGAGCACGACGGTGCAGCCGGCGGCAAGCGCGGCGGCGACCTTGAGCGTGATCTGGTTGAGCGGATAGTTCCACGGCGTGATGGCCGCGACGACGCCCACCGGTTCGCGCACGACAAGCGAGTTGCCCACGCGCTCCTCGTACTGGAACTCGCTTGCGAGCTGCGCGTAAGCGCCCCAGTTGTAGACCGGGCCGCCCACCTGGATCGCTCGCGCGAGCTTGAGCGGCATGCCGACTTCGCCTGCGATCAGCTGCGCGAGTTCATCGGTGCGGGCTTTGAGGTTGTCGGCGATTTTCTGCAGATACGCCCCGCGCTCGGCGGCGGGCGTCGCGGCCCAGCCGTCGAAGGCGGCGCGCGCGGCGGCGACGGCCGCCTCGGCGTCGGCTTCGATGCCCTCGGGGATGCGGCCCATCACCGCCTCGGTGCCCGAGTCGATCACGTCGATCGTGCCCTTGCCGTGCGGGGCGACCCATTGGCCGTTGATGTAGAACTGCGCGTAGTCGTTCATGGGTGTTCCTCCTGTCTGTCGATGACAGTTTGCGCCTCGGCGCTTACTGCCATCCCATACCAAGCTCCGTGTTCGTTCGCGATTTCATCGCGGCACTCGCCGCGGCGACAGTGCATTCTAGCGTGGTTGACGCATACGTAAAGCGGGCGTGCAGTAGGCTAAGGCACGCGGGCCAAAAACAAAACGGGCGACGCTCACGCGCCGCCCGTTTTCATTTCGCGCTTCGATCAGCGATCGAAACTCATTGCAGTCCCTGGCTGGCCAGGAAGTCTTCGTAGTTGCCGCTGTAGTCCTTGACCGTGCCATCGGGTTTCACCTCGATGATGCGGTTGGCGAGGCCGTTCACGAACTCGCGGTCGTGCGACACGAAAATGAGCGTGCCTTCGAACTTTTCGAGCGCGATTTGCAGCGACTCGATCGACTCCATGTCCATGTGGTTCGTGGGCTCGTCCATGAGCAGCACGTTGTGGCGGCCGAGCATCAGCTTGCCCCAGATCATGCGGCCCTTCTCGCCGCCCGACAATACCTTCACCGACTTCCTGATGTCGTCCGCATTGAAGAGCAGACGGCCCAGCGTGCCGCGCACCGACTGCTCGTCGTCGCCTTCCTGGCGGTACTGATCGATCCAGTCCATCAGCGTGACGTCGGCCGGGAACTCTTCGTACGTGTCCTGCGGCATGTAGCCCACGTTCGCGTTCTCCGCCCACTTCACCGAGCCGTTATCGACGGCCAGGTTGCCGAGCAGCGAGCGCAGCAGCGTGGTCTTGCCCGCGCCGTTCTCGCCGATGATCGCGATACGCTCGCCCGGCTGCACGCTGATGCTGAGCTTGTTGAAGATGCGGCGCTCGTAGGTCTTCGTGATCTCTTCCGCGACCACGACGATGTTGTGCAGCTTCTTCTCGAACTCGAAGCGGATGAACGGATTCTGGCGCGACGAGGGCTTGAATTCCTCGATCTTGATCTTGTCGATCATCTTCAGACGGCTGGTGGCCTGGCGCGCCTTCGACTTGTTCGCCGAGAAGCGGCGCACGAAGTCCTGCAGATCGGCCACGCGCTCCTTCGCCTTGGCGTTGGCGTTGGCCTGACGCTCGCGCGCCTGCGCCGAAGCGAGCATGTAGTCGTCGTAGTTGCCCGGGTATATCTTGAGCGTGCCGTAATCCATGTCCGCCATGTGCGTGCAGACCTGGTTCAGGAAGTGTCGATCGTGGGAGATGATGATCATCGTCGAGTTGTACTCGTTGAGCACATCTTCCAGCCAGCGGATCGAGTTGATGTCGAGGTTGTTGGTCGGTTCGTCGAGCAGCAGCACATCGGGCTTCGAGAACAGCGCCTGCGCGAGCAGCACGCGCAGCTTCCAGCCCGGCGCCACGCCGCTCATCGGCCCATTGTGGAAGTCCGTGCCGATGCCGATGCCCAGCAGCAGTTCGCCCGCGCGCGCTTCGGCCGTGTAGCCGTCGTACTCGGCGAACTTCGCTTCGAGTTCGGCGGCATGCATGTAGTCGTCGTCGGTGGCTTCGGGGTTCGCGTAGATCGCGTCGCGCTCGGTCATCGCGGCCCACATTTCGGTATGGCCCATCATGACGACGTCGAGCACGCGCACGTCTTCGTACGCGAACTGGTCCTGGCGCAGCTTGCCCAGACGCACGTTCGGCTCGAGCATGACGTTGCCCGAACTCTGCTCGAGATCCCCACCGAGGATCTTCATGAACGTGGATTTGCCGCAACCGTTCGCGCCGATCAGGCCATAGCGGTTGCCTTCGCCGAATTTGACCGAGATGTTCTCGAACAAGGGCTTCGGCCCGAATTGCATGGTGATGTTGGCGGTAGAGAGCACAGCGCGTCCCGGTAAGTAGATCGACGAAAAACCTGTAATTTTAGCAGGTTATGCCACTTCGCGCGCGAGTTCCAGCCGCGCGGACAGCTCTGCTGCGCGCAGCATGACACGGCAAGAAGTGAGCAATGTGAAGGCCGCCATGCACGCCGGTTACAACGGGGCCGCATCGCCTGCGAGACCTTCGCGTGGCCGATCCGCTCAAGCTTCGCCGGTGCGCGGCGTCTGCAGGACGTCGATGAAACCCGAAAAATCGGCCTGCGCGAGGCCCATGGCTGCCCCCAGACGCAGCAATTGCTGGACCGTGCCCGAGACGGGCATGGGCGTACCGGTCTGGGCGGCCGCTGCGGCGATCGTGTCCACGTCTTTCTGAAACGTCTTGAGCGCGCCGATGGATTCGAGCCCGTCTTGCGTCATGCGCGGCACGAACGTGCGCAGCAACGTCGAATCGGCCCAGCCGCCCGCGAGCGCTTCGGGCAGCTGGGCCGCGTCGATGCCGCTGCGCCGCGCGAGGCTCACCGCTTCGGCAATCGCGGCGACGGTGGCCGTGACGATGGCCTGGTTGCACAGCTTGGTGGTCTGGCCCGCGCCCACGCCACCCATATGGGTCACGCGCGCCGCGTAGGCGCCGAGGATCGGCGCAACGGCTTCCACGTCCGCCGCTATGCCGCCCGCCATGATCGCCAGTGTGCCGTTCTGCGCGCCCGCCACGCCGCCCGAAACCGGCGCGTCGATCCAGCCCACGCCGAATGCCGCCGCGCGCTCTGCGAGCCTGCGCGTCGCGTCGGGAGGAATGCTCGAATGATCGACGATGCGGCGCACGCGCACGCTCGCGCCGGGCGCACCGGCCAGGAGCCCGTGCTCGCCGAACACCACCTGCTCGACCGCCGCCGCATCGGCGACGCACAGCAACACCACGTCCGCCTCGCGCGCCAGCTCGCCGGGCGTCGCGGCCACCTGCGCGCCATCGGCGATCAGCGCCTCGGCCTTCGCCGGCGAGCGGTTCCACACGCGCACTGCGTGCCCGGTGCGCAGCAAATGACCGATCATCGGCGCGCCCATCAGCCCCGGTCCGCAAAACCCCAATACCTGACCGCCCATCTTGTTCGTCTCCTGTCGATCGCCGTTGCGCTTTCACGCCTGCAAAACGGGCACGTCGAATGCCCGTTTTCGCGAGAGGCGCCATGATAACCGGCGCCGGGCTTCTCTCATCTTTGCCCTTGCGCCCCGGTCCGTTACCTATACTCGATTGACGCGCCGACGCCGCGCGACCCACGAGGAGACACTGTTATGAACGACCACGTCTACAAGCAGATCGAACTTACCGGCTCGTCCAAGGAGTCCAGCGACGACGCCATTCGTTGCGCCATCGCGCGGGCATCGAAGACGCTGCGCCACCTGCACTGGTTCGAGGTCGTGGAAACGCGCGGCCTGATCGAAAACGATCAGGTCTCGCACTGGCAGGTCACGATCAAGGTCGGTATACGCATCGACGACTGACGCGACGCTGCGTTGCGTTGGTGGCGAGAAAGTCAAACGGCTGCGCGCGCCTCGCAGGCTACACGCAGCCGTTTCATGTGCGGACGTCGAAATCGTACGAAGAATGCATTCGCACCCGCGCCGCGTAAGGCGGCGCGAGCGCCCGACTCATGCTTACTTCGGCAGCGAGCCGTCCACGCCTTCGACGTACCAGTTCAGGCGTTGCAGTTCCGGGTCGGTCAGCGTCTTGCCGGCCGGGATCTTGACTGCGCCCGTCTGATCCTTGATCGGGCCCGAGAAGACGTCCCACTTGCCGCTCGCGATCTGTTCGCGCTTCGCGGCGACGGCCTTTTGCGCGTCGGCCGAAAGCTCAGACGTGTTGACGTCGCCGAGATCGACGGCCTTTTGCGGAATGCCCCACCACACGGGGTCATTCTTCCACTTGCCATCGAGCACCTGCTGGATCGCCGCGACGTAGCACACGCCCCAGTTCGCCTCGACCGAGCCCAGGTGCGCGTGCGGGCCGAACTTCTTCATGTTCGAATCCCAGCCGAACGCGTGGACTTTCTTCTCTTCGGCGGTGGCAAGCGTGGCGCTCGAATCGGTGTTTTGCAGCAGCACGTCGGCGCCCTGGCCGATCAGCGTTTCGGCGGCCTGCTTCTCCTTGCCCGGATCGAACCAGCTGTTGATCCAGATGACCTTGGTGTGCACCTTCGGATTCACCGAGCGCGCGCCGAGCGTGTACGCGTTAATGTTGCGCACGACCTCGGGAATCGGCACGGAGGCGACGAAACCGAGTGTGTTGGTCTTCGTCGCGTAACCCGCCGCGACGCCCGCGAGATAGGCGCCCTGATACATGCGCACGTCATAGGTGCCGAAGTTCGGCGCCTTCTTGTAGCCCGTTGCGTGCAGGAACACGGTGTCCGGGAAATCCTTTGCCACCTTGAGCTGGAAGTCCTGATAACCGAAGCTCGTGCCGAAGATGATCTTGTTGCCCTTGTTCGCGAGATCGCGGAACACGCGCTCCGAATCCGCCGATTCCGGCACGTTTTCCACGCGCGTGATCTTGATCTTGTTGCCGAACTTCTGCTCGGCGACTTTCGAGCCCTGATCGTGCGCGAAGGTCCAGCCGGCATCGCCCGGATTGCCGAGGTAGACGAACGCGACGCCCGGCGCATCGGCGGCGTGGGCCGCAGGCGCGAGGGCCGCCGTGCCGCACGTGGCGGCAACGGCGAAAGCGGTCAGGATGGTTTTTTTCATCGTGGTTCTCCTGTCGTGGATTGGGAACGGCGAGCGTTCAAGGCGTGTTGGTTAGCATTCCGGATAATTGGACCCACGTGGGCGGCCCCCGCCTAGGCGGCCCACCTAGGCGGCCCCAAAGAACGGCTTGCCGAGCGAAGCCGGCGCGTTCAGGCGGATCGTGTTCGGGTTGCGCGAAATGAGCACGAGCACGACGATCGTCGCGACATACGGCAACATGGCCAGGAACTGCGTGGGCACCGGCACGCCCACCGCCTGCGCGTAGAACTGCGCGCCCGTGACCGCGCCAAAGAGCAGCGCGCCGATCAATAGGCGGCCCGGGCGCCACGTCGCGAACACGACCAGGGCGAGCGCGATCCAGCCACGCCCCGCCGTGATCTGCTCCTGCCACAAATGCAGTTGCACCACCGAGTAGTAGCTGCCCGCGAGGCCTGCCATTGCGCCGCCGAAGGCCGTTGCGCCATAGCGCACGCCGATCACGGGAAAGCCCACCGAATGCGCGACCTGCGGCGACTCGCCCACCGAGCGCAGCACGAGCCCGGCGCGCGTGCGATAGAGGAACCAGCCGACCACGGCGAACATGATGAACGCGAGGTAGTCGACAGGCGTGAGGCTAAAGAACGCCTGCCCGACCACGGGCAGTTGCGAGAGCCCCGGAATCGGCCAGGCGGCGATGGTCGCCGACGTGGCGGCCGAGGTATACGGCTTGCCGACATACGCCGAGAGCCCGACGCCGAAGATCGTGAGCGAGAGGCCCGTTGCGACCTGGTTGGCCAGCATCGTGAGCACGAGAAAGCCGAACAGCAAGGCCATGACGATTCCTGCGGCCATGCCCGCAACGAGGCCGACCCAGGGACTGCCAGTTATGGTCGTGACCGCGTAGCCCGTGACGGCGCCCATCAGCATCATGCCTTCGACGCCGAGGTTGAGCACGCCCGACTTCTCCGTGACGAGTTCGCCCACGCCCGCGAACAGCAGCGGAATGGCGGCGGTGACGGCGCTCGAGGCGAGCGAGCTGGCTTGCTGGATATCCATGTCGTGTGGCCCGTTTGATTGTTCTGGATTGCGCTGGTCAGTTCGCAACCGCGACCGGATGACGGCGGCGCACGCGATAGTTTACGAAGAGGTCCGCGCCGAGCAGGCAGAACAGCAGCAGCCCCTGGAACACGCCGGAAAGCGCCTGCGGCAATTGCAGCGATGTCTGCACGGCTTCGCCGCCCAGGTAGAGCAGCGCCATCAAGAGGCTTGCGAGCACGATGCCGACCGGGTGCAGACGCCCCACAAACACGACGATGATCGCCGTGAAGCCGTAGCCCGGCGACCACGTCGCCTGCAGCTGGCCGATGGGGCCGGCAATCTCGCCCATGCCCGCCAGGCCCGCGAGGCCGCCGGACAGCAGCAGCGAGGTCCAGATCGTCTTTTTCTCCGAAAAACCCGCATAGCGCGCCGCGAGCGGCGCGAGCCCGCCCACGCTCATGCGATAGCCTGCGAAGCTGCGGCGCATGAAGAGCCACACGAGCGGAATGGCCGCGAGCGTCAGGAAGATCGATGCGTTCACGCGCGTGCCGCGCAGCCAGTGGATGCGCCAGTCGCCGCCGAAGGTCGGAAAGAGCGCGTCGCCGCTGAACATTTCGGAGAGCGGAAAGTTCATGCCTTGCGGGTCGCGCCACGGACCGCTTACGAGCCAGATCAGCAGTTGCGTGGCGACGTAGGTGAGCATCAGGCTCGTGAGGATCTCGTTGGTGTTGAAGCGGCTCTTGAGCCACGCGGGAATCGCCGCCCACGCCATGCCGCCCAGCACGCCCGCGAACATCATCAGGAAGAGGATCCACCAGCCCGTGGCTTGATCGAAATGGATCGCCACGCCGCTCGCCGCGATGCCACCCAGCACCATCTGCCCTTCCGCGCCGATGTTCCACACGTTGGCGCGATATCCCGCCGCGAGACCGAGCGCGATCAGGCATAGCGGCGAAGCCTTGAGCAAGAGCTCGGACCAGCCGTTGATGCTCGAAAGCGGTTCGATGAAGAACGCGTGCATCGCCTGCAAGGGATCGCGGCCCACGAGGCCGAAGATCAGGAAGCCGATGGCGAGCGTGAGCAGCGCCGCAATCAGCGGCACGGCGATGCGCACCGTGCGCGACGGCGTCGTGCGGGCTTCGAGTCGGTACGGGAAGATCATGGTCGTGAAGTCGTTGGTCTGTCTCGGGTGGTTGATGTGCGTTCGCGCGCCGTTGCCTGTCGTTATGTGTAGCTTTTCATGCGTTCGCTACGGTCTGCGCGGGCGGCTCGCCGTTGGGCCGGCCGCCGCCGTCTCCACGATCCGAGCGCTCGCCAAAGAGCCCCGCCATCCAGCGGCCGATTTCCTCGGCGTTCGTCTCGCCGGTCAAACGCGCGGGTGACAGGCGTCCGCCCGCGAGCACGGCAATGCGGTCGCAGATGTCGAACAGCTCCTCCAGTTCCTCCGAGATCACGAGTATCGCGACGCCGCGCGCCGAAAGATCGAGCAACTCCTGGCGAATGAATGCAGCCGCGCCTACGTCCACGCCCCAGGTGGGCTGCGCGACCACGAGCACCTTCGGCGCCTGGAGAATCTCGCGCCCCACGATGTACTTCTGCAGATTGCCGCCCGAGAGGCTTTGCGCGAGCGCGTCCGGACCGCCGCAGCGCACATCGAACGCGCCGATGCAGCGCTCGGCGAACGCGCGCATCGCGCCGGTCCTGAGCCAGCCCGAGCGCACCATGCCTTCGCGGTGTGCCGTGAGCAAGGCGTTTTCGGCAAGCGACATGGCCGGGACGGCGCCGCGCCCCAGCCGCTCCTCCGGCACGAACGCGAAGCCGAGCTTGCGGCGCGCCCCGGCCGCAAGGCGTCCCGCGGGCTTGCCGCAAATCCTGACGGCATCGGCGCTCACTCCATGACGGGCCGCTTGCGCCTCGCCCGAGAGCGCGGCGAGCAATTCCGCCTGGCCGTTGCCCGAGACACCGGCAATACCGAGTATCTCCCCCGCATGCACGCTGAACGAAACATCGTTGAGCGAGGTGCCGAACGGGTCGTCGCTCGGCATCGACAGATGCTTCGCTTCGAGCAGCACGTCGCCGGGCGCGTGCGCGCGCCGCGTGTAGTCGGGCAGGTCGCGCCCAACCATCAGCCGCGCGAGCGACGCATGCGTTTCTTCGCGCGGAATGACGTGGCCCGTGACCTTGCCGCCACGCAGCACGGTGGCCGTAT
Source organism: Paraburkholderia sp. CNPSo 3281 (assembly GCF_024206515.1). Lineage (NCBI taxonomy): Bacteria > Pseudomonadati > Pseudomonadota > Betaproteobacteria > Burkholderiales > Burkholderiaceae > Paraburkholderia > Paraburkholderia sp. CNPSo 3281. The sequence goes on from NZ_JAMBPS010000003.1 coordinate 96,858, forward strand.
CGCAAAGCGCCTGGATTTCGTCGAGCTTGTGGCTGATATAGAGAATGCTGCAGCCTTCGGAAGCCAGTCGCCGCAGCGTGCCGAACAGCTTGCGCACCGCTTGCGGCGTGAGCACCGAGGTCGGTTCGTCCATGATCAACAGACGCGGATTCTGCAGCAGGCAGCGCACGATCTCCACGCGCTGACGCTCGCCCACCGTGAGGCTATGCACGTGGCGCTGCGGATCCACATCGAGGCCGTATTGCGCCGACACCTCGCGAATCCGCTTGCCGAGCGTTTTCAGGTCGAACGGTTCGTCGAGCGAGAGCGCGATGTTCTCGCCAACGGTCAGCGTTTCGAACAACGAAAAATGCTGGAACACCATGCCGATGCCGAGCTTGCGCGCCGCAGCCGGACTCGCGATTTCAACCGTGTGGCCTTCCCAGCGGATCTCGCCCGCGTCCGGGCGCACCGCGCCGTAGACGATCTTCATGAGCGTGCTCTTGCCCGCGCCGTTCTCGCCGAGCAAGGCGTGAATTTCGCCAGGCGCGACCGAGAGCGTGACATCGTCGTTCGCGCGCACCGCCGGGTACTGCTTCGTGATGCCGGCAAGCGCGAGGCGCGGCACACCGCTGCCGCTTTGCGCAAGTTTTGCCTGACGTGAAGAAGAATCACCCATGGAGGTTCCGCCGATGTACGTTATTGCTGTCCGTTAACCGTTTGACGCTGGCCGCCGCGCGCCGCCGTGCGGGGGTGACGATACCTGTTAGCCCTGCGAAGGTCGAGCCGCCAAAAATCGCTGTTGCCTCGCTGCACGGGCGAAGCGGCGCGAGCCTCGGGGTAAGCCTCGCTTGACGCCACTTTTTGTCCATATTAAAAACGATATACTCCCAAGCCTCATCGATCAGCCAGAACATATAATTCGGAGAATTCATGAGTCAGCAACGCGAGGCGATCGACACGTACCTCTTGCGCGTCTTGCACACGCTTCTGATGGAGCGCAGCGTGACACGCGCGGCCGTCAAGCTCAATCAGTCCCAGCCCGCAATCAGCGCGGCGCTTCGGCGCCTGCGCGACATCACCGGCGACCCGCTCCTCGTGCGCGGCAAGTCCGGCATGGTGCCGACCGAGTACGGCCTGCGCCTGCTCGAACCCGTCCAGAACGCGCTGCGCGAAATCGAGCGCATCCGCTTCCAGCAGCACAATTTCGATCCGGCCACCTCCATCCGCTGCTATCGGATTGGCTGTCCTGACTATCTGAACGTCCTGTTCGTACCGACCGTGGTCGAGCGCTTTCGCCAGGCCGCGCCCAACGCCACGCTCGAATTTCACTCGCTCGGGCCTGCGTTCGACTACGAGCTCGCGCTCGAGGAAGGCAAGCTCGATATCGTCATCGGCAACTGGCCCGAGCCGCCCGAACAGCTGCATCTATCGAACCTGTTCGTCGACCAGATCGTCTGCCTGATGAACAACGCGCACCCGTTCGCCAAGCGCGGCGGGCTCACGCTCGACCAGTATCTGAACGCGCCGCATCTCGCGCCCACGCCCTACTCCGTGGGCCAGCGCGGCGCCATCGACGTACATCTCGCGCGCGAGCGCCTCAAGCGCCACGTGGTCGTCACGCTGCCCTACTTCAATCTCGCGCCCTACGTGCTCGTGAAGTCGGACCTGGTCTTCACGACCACGCGCCTTTTCGCCGACCACTATGCGCGATTCCTGCCGCTCACGGTCGTGCCCGCGCCGCTCGACTTCCCGCCGATGCAGTACTACCAGTTGTGGCACGAACGCTGTCATTACTCGGACGAAGTACGCTGGTTGCGCAGCCTCATCGCCGAAGCGACGAAGACGCTGATCGACAAGCCTTGAGTTGCACGGCCGCACGTTGCGGCGGCCGCTTGACCTGATCAACACACCTGAGCGTTGCGCGCTTGACTGCCTCAGCGCGCCATCTGCACGAGCTGTGCCGCGAGCCGGTTATGCCGCTCGATGACCGGCCCAAGCTCCACCGTCTGCAACACGCCCTCCTTCACGACCACGCGCCCGCCGATCACGCTCAGCGCGACCTGTGAGGGTGCGCAGAAAACGAGCGCGGCGACCGGGTCGTGCAGCGCGCCCGCGAAAAGCGGCTGGCGCAGGTCGAAGGCCACGAAGTCGGCCGCCATGCCGGGTGCGAGCGCGCCAATGTCGTCGCGGCCCAGCACCTGGGCGCCGCCGAGCGTCGCGATTTCGAGGGCCTCGCGCGCCGTCATGGCGTCCGGGCCGAAGCCCACGCGCGCGAGCAGCATGGCCTGGCGCGCCTCGGCCACCATCTGCGCGCCGTCGTTCGACGCCGAGCCATCCACGCCGAGGCCGACCGGCACGCCAGCGAGCCGCATCTTTTTCACGGGCGCGATGCCCGAGGCGAGCCGCATGTTCGAGCACGGGCAATGCGCGACGCCGGTGCCGGTACGGCCGAACAAATCGATGCCCTGGTCGTCGAGCTGTACGCAGTGCGCATGCCACACGTCGCGGCCCACCCACCCGAGGTCCTCTGCGTATTCGGCGGGCGTCATGCCGAACTTTTCGCGGCTGTAAGCAATGTCGTTGACGTTCTCGGCGAGATGCGTGTGCATCGACACGCCGTAATGCCGCGCGAGCACCGCCGATTCGCGCATCAGGTCGCGGCTCACCGAGAACGGCGAGCATGGCGCCACGACGATGCGCAGCATCGCGTACCGGCCCTCGTCGTGATACGTCTCGATAAGGCGCTGCGTGTCGGCGAGAATCGCGTCCTCGCGCTCGACCACGGCATCGGGCGGCAAGCCGCCGTGCTTCTGGCCGACGCTCATGCTGCCGCGGCTCGCGTGAAAGCGCATGCCGATGCGTTGCGCCGCGCGGATGCTGTCGTCGAGGCGGCTGCCGTTCGGATAGATGTACAGATGATCGCTGGACGTCGTGCAGCCCGAGAGCAGCAGCTCCGCCATCGCGGTGAGCGTGGAGACCTCGATCATCTCGGGCGTGAGGTTCGCCCATACCTTGTAGAGACTCGTGAGCCAGCCGAACAGTTCGGCGTCCTGCGCGGCCGGCACGGCGCGCGTGAGGCTCTGATACATGTGGTGGTGAGTGTTGACGAGCCCCGGCGTCACGAGGTGGCCGCTGGCGTCGATCACCTCGTCGGCCGTGGCGGGCAATTCCACCGTCGGGCCGACCGCGACGATGCGGTTGCCGTCGACGTAGAGGCCGCCGCCGCGAATCTCCCGCCGCGCACCGTCCATCGTCACCAGCATGTCGGCGTTTTTTACCAGCAACGTCTTGCTGGGCTTTTTCGGGTCTTGCGGGTTTTGCCGCTGTGCGAGTGTGGGTTCCATCGTCCTTGTTCGCTCCGTTGTCGTGCCGCCGCGAGCCCTGGCTATTCCTTCGGACTCGCGCACGGCGTGTGAACCAGACGCCCTCGCCTCACCCGCCGACCTCGCCGGTCGCCCAGGCGCCCGGTGCCGACGCGTCCCGACGAGGACGCCGCTGGCCCGGTTACCCGGCGTCCACCGCCGTCTTCGGGACGCGCAGCACGCGCTGCGCATGGCCTCTACGATCCGCAACCAAAATTGTCGTGGCAATTCGCGCCACTGCGATACCCACATTTACACCACGCATATAAAGGTCGATTTTTGGCGTCGCTACGATACAAACAAGGGTCGCCTGAATCCAGGGCGCAATGAGCGACAGGCACCCAGGGCTCACCCTCATGCGCGTAGCTTTATCTTTCCTATCGCTCGCGCGCGCCGGGTGCGATCGTTCTTAAAATGCGTTCACGGCGCTCGCTTCGATCCGCCGACGGGTATGTAGCCACTGACGTGGAGCCTCGATCCGCCGCAATGCGTCATGCATGGGATCGGGGGCTGCCGCTGAAACCTCGCAATCGCACCAGGCACTCACAAGGAAAACTGCGAATGGGCAAGCTGACTACCCACGTGCTCGACACCGCGAACGGCCGTCCCGGCGCGGGCATCAAGGTCGAGCTCTTTGCGCTCTCGGGCGACGCGCGGCGCGCGCTCAAGACCGTGACCACCAATGACGACGGCCGCTGCGACGCGCCGCTGCTCGAGGGCGTTGCACTCGCCAAGGGCGAATACGAACTCGTGTTCCATGCCGGCGACTATTTCGCCGCTCTCGGCACGAAGGTGCCCGAGCCGCGCTTCGTCGACCGCGTGGTGTTGCGCTTCGGCATCGCCGACGCCGGTTCGCACTACCACGTGCCGCTACTCGTTTCGCCGTGGTCGTACAGCACCTATCGGGGCAGCTGAGCGGGCCCTGGGCGGCCACCGCAATACATACTCATAGGGCATTCCGCGCGATCTTCTAGCCCGGGTCATCAAGCCCAAGGACATACGAACAACAACGGCAGCGCAGCAGCGCAAGGGTCGTCCAGCGGCCCCGACGCTACGCGGCGCGCTCATACCCCGCAGTTAGCGCGTGCGTTCAGGCGCGCGCGCAATGCATCAGGACTGGAGACGTTTCATGGAAGGCTTTATTACCGATTGGCTGAACCTCGCGCTGCGCTGGTTCCACGTCATCGCGGCGATCGCCTGGATTGGCGAGTCGTTCTATTTCGTCGCGCTCGACAACAGCCTCAAACCGCCCACGGACCCGAACCAGCGCCGCCGCGGCGTGTTCGGCGAGCTGTGGCACGTGCACGGCGGCGGCTTCTACAACATGCAGAAGTACACCGTGGCGCCGCCTGAAATGCCCGACGACCTCCACTGGTCGAAGTGGCCGTCGTACACCACATGGCTCTCGGGCGCGTCGCTCTTCACGGTGCTCTACCTCATGGCGCCGAACACGTATCTCATCGACAAGAACGTGCTCGACATGGGCCCGGTCGTCGCGATCTTCTCGGCGCTCGGTTTCCTCGCCGCGGGCTGGATCGTCTATGACTCGCTGTGCCGCGTGCTCGGCACGAAGGACAAGCTGCTGGGCGTGTGCGTAGGCATCTATGTCGTGATCGCGGCCTACCTCGCGTGCCACATTTTCTCGGGCCGTGCTGCGTACCTCATCATGGGTGCGATGCTCGCGACGATCATGTCGGCCAACGTGTTCTTCGTCATCATCCCGGGCCAGCGCAAGATGGTCGCCGCGATGCTCAAGGGCGAAGTGCCGAATCCGATCTACGGCAAGCGCGGCAAGCAGCGCTCGGTGCACAACACCTATTTCACGCTGCCCGTGGTGTTCGCGATGCTGTCGAACCACTACGCGATGACCTACGCCCACGCCTACAACTGGGCCGTGCTCGTGGTGATCATGCTGGCCGGCGCGCTGATTCGCCAGTTCTTCGTGATGCGTCATCGTGGTCAGCAGCTCTGGTATCTGCCGATCGGCGGCGTGGCACTGATGTTCGTCGCGCTAGTTTGGACGCTGCCGCGTCCGGTCGTGCCGCAGGCCGAAGCCGCGAACGCGCCGTCGCTGAGGGTTTCCGATATCCAGCCGATCCTGCAGCAACGCTGCGCATCCTGTCACTCGGCCCATCCGACGCTGATGGGTGCCGCACCCGCAGGCGTGATGTTCGATACGCCCGATGAGATTTCGCAGAACGCACAACGCCTGTATCAGCAGGCTGTGACGCTCAAGGCGATGCCGCTAGGCAACGTCACGCACATGACCGACGACGAGCGGCAGAAGATCGCGATGTGGTTCCAGGGCGGCGCGAAGCAATGACGGTAGCTGGCAGCGCGATTGGTTTGCATCGCGCTACGTGAGTTGCGACGGGAAGGACCCGAAGTGCGATGCGCTTCGGGTCCTTTCTCTTTTGGTACGGTTTCTTTGCTGAAGAGCTTGCGCGTTGGGCGGCGATGCGCAGGTGCGCATCACCCAGTCAGGCGCCCACCGAACGTACGGAACGCGTATGACGCGAGCCTCGCCAACTGGCCCGATCGAGGCATTGAAGCATCGAGCGGCGCACACAGCCATGCATGACTCGCCACGCTTTAACGTGCCCTGAGCAGCTGGCTCGACCTGGACCACCACCGTACTTCATCCGCCAGACGCAAAAAAGCCACGGTCTCGACCGTGGCTTTTCCAGCTGATACGGACTGCTGCGTAATTTCCTGAATCAGCGCATCGCTGCCTTCATCGCGTCTTCTGTCAACCAAAATGACTCCGCCAGATCCTGCTCGTTGAGATTGAGCCCGTCTCCACCTCGATCGACGACGATGAAATCGCTCACCTCGCCCAACGCGATCAGCGGATGATGCCAAACGCCCTTCGCATAATTCACGCCCTGCCAGCCGCGCGAAACGAAAGCACGAATCTGCGTGACGTCCAGCTCGCCCGCCGGCGCGACCACCACCAGATACGGCTTGTCGTTGAGCGGCACGAACGCCTGGCTGCCCAGCGGATGCCGTTCGAGCATCTTCACTTCGAACGGCAACTCGCGCGGCTGCCCGCGAAAAAGATTCACGAGCGTGCGGCCGCCTTCGTCGGTCACATCCACGTTCGCGAGATCGTGAAAGCGGATGGTCGTGCCCAGATTGATCGGAATCTGCTTCGCGCCCGCGAGCTCGATCACATCGCCGAAGGGTGCGAACGCCTCGGGCGTGAGCAGCTCGATGGTCAGCGTCGTCCTTGTTTCACTCATGATGGCCTCGTCAGCGTATCAGGCGAGCGTGCCCCAGAGGCGTACACGCGAAACGCCGCCGTCCGGGATGATGTTGAAGCGCACATGCGTAACCGGGCCGAGCGCCGCGAGCTCGCTTTCGTAGTAGTGCTGCTTGTCCATCTGCAGCTTCTGCTCGCCAAGCAGCACCGGCCAGAACATGGCCTGGGTCACGAGCGAACTGTCCGTGCCGCCCACCACGCGCGCGGCCTGGAACGAGCAGCTGTCGGGGTAGTTGCCCTTGAAGTGCGCCGTATCGACTTCGATCTTCTTGATGATGCCCGGCTGCGCGAGCGCGATGATCGCCCAGTCGTTGCCCGGTTCCCGGCGGCGGCGCGTTTCCCAGCCGTCGCCCATGTTCACACCGCGGCCCGGCATGAGCAGCGTGGAGGCCATGCCAAAGTGCTGGTTGTTCGCGCCAACGAGGTACGCGCCGTTTTCCATCGCGGCCAGGTCGAACAGTTCGGTGCGGCTCGCGCCCGCCCAGTCCACCTGCGGCTGGCCGTACACGCGCAGACGCGCGATGCCGCCATCGGGATAGATATTTACGCGCAGGTGCGTGTACGGCTTGTCGCTGGACACTTCCACGTAATGGTGGCTATTGCCGTTCAACGACGTCGAGGGAACGATCTCCGTCCATTGTGTCGCGGCAGTGGGTGCGCCATCGGGCACATACGCGCCCTCCACCGACGCCGCCGGCGGGTAGTTGCCCGTGAAGTGGCTCGTGTCGATATCGAGGCCCTTGATGACGCCGGGGCGCGCGAGCTTCACGATGCACCAGTCGTAGCCGGTCGTGCGCTTGCGGCGCGTTTCCCAGCCGTCCATCCACTTGCCGTGTTCGTCGTACTTGCCCGGAATAAAGACGGCCGGCTCCGGATTGAGCATGCGATCCTTCGGTGCGAAGAAGTCGTCGCTCGCCTCGAGCGCCTGCGCGCCCAGGCGCGGGTCCGCGAGATTCACGAAGCGGCGCGTGAAATCGGGGGCGTTGGGGTCGAGAGTCGGGAGTGCCATCGTTGTCTTCCTTCGTGTCTTTTCTGTAGATCAAAACGGCGCTGCGCCCCCTCGCGAAAAGCCGGCGGGCGCATCGCCACGTTACGCGTCGATCAGCTCGTCCAGCCTGAAGCGCGCAATGCGGTAAATCTGGTCGAGGCTCGCGCGCAATTCATCGGCGCGGCTGTTGTTCACGCGCGCCTCGAAGTTGGCCATGATGCCGCGGCGGTCATAGCCGCGCACCGCGAGAATGAATGGGAATCCGAACTTCTCGCGATACGCGCCATTGAGCGCGAGCAGCTTGTCGAACTCTTCCTGCGTGCACTGGTTCAGACCCGCGCCGCTTTGCTCGCGCGTGGATTCGGCGGTCAGCTCGCCGCGCACGGCGGCCTTGCCCGCAAGCTCCGGGTGGGCGTTGATGAGCGCAAGCTGCTGCACCTCGCCCGAGGTTTCCACGGCCTGCGACATGGTGCGATGCAGCGCGTCGATGCTCGCAAACGGGCGCTGCTGCGCGGCCGCAGCGGCGACCCAGGGCGAGTGCTCGAAGATGCCTGAAAGCGCCGCCACGAAGGCGTCGACCGAGGCTTGATTCAGCTGTTCGAGGGTGTAGTGCATTGCCTTCATGCGGCGGCCCCGCGGTGGTCGTTCTGCTGCGGTTGGTAGGGATGATGCTCGCGCCAGTGCCGCGCGATGTCCACGCGGCGCGTGACCCACACGTGCTCGTGCTTTTCGATGTGATCGAGAAAGCGCTGCAGCGCGCGAAAACGCCCAGGACGCCCGAGCAGCCGGCAGTGCATGCCGATCGAGAGCATCTTCGGCGCTTCGTCGCCTTCCTCGTAGAGCACGTCGAATGCGTCGCGCAAATAGGTGAAGCAGTGATCCGCCGTGTTGAAGCCCTGGGGCGAAGCGAAGCGCATGTCGTTCGTGTCGAGCGTGTAAGGCACGATCAGTTGCGGCGCCGACTTGCCGCCTGTGACCTCGACGTCCATCCAGAACGGCAGGTCGTCGCCGTAGTAATCGGAGTCGTAGAGGAAGCCGCCATACTCGGCCACGAGGCGATGCGTGTTCGGGCTGTCGCGTCCTGTGTACCAGCCGAGCGGGCGCACGCCCGTCACGCGCTCGATCGCTTCCATGCCGAGTTTCATATGCTCGGCCTCTTTGGCGGGCGAGACGTCCTGGTAGTGAATCCAGCGATACCCATGGCACGCGATCTCGTGGCCCAGCTCGACGAACGCACGCGCGACTTCGGGATGACGCTCGATCGCCATGCCCACACCGAACACGGTGAGCGGCAGGCCACGCTTTTCGAATTCGCGCAGGATGCGCCACACGCCCGCGCGCGAGCCATATTCGTAGATCGACTCCATGCTCATATGGCGCGCGGGATACGCCGCGGCACCCACGATTTCGGAGAGGAACTGCTCGGAGCCGGGGTCGCCGTGCAGCACGCAGTTTTCGCCGCCCTCTTCGTAGTTGAGCACGAACTGCACCGCGACGCGCGCCTGGCCGGGCCAGTTGGCCTGCACCGGATACCGGCCATAACCGATCAGATCGCGGGGATATTGGGGATCGAGTGGCATGCTGGTCGAATCAATCGAATAGAGAGGATGAAACGAAATATCCGCGTAACGGCGAGGCGCCGTGAAGCGGCCGCCGGCGCTGCTTTGCAGGCCCGACGGACGGTCCGCGCAACCTGCTTACAGGACCGGACCAGTGTAGCGAAATCACCCGTACGCGCCCATACGCACGCTCAGATAGTACGGGTCAAGCGAGGTGTATGTGGCCGCCCGACCTGGCGTCAGCCGGGCGGCCATCTCCGCTTGCACGCGTTGCGCGTTTACCCGTAGCGCAGCGGCCGCACAGGCGGCGGCGTTTCCGTGACCGGGGTTGGATTTACCGGGCTGAATCGCGCGAATTCGCCCTCGTAACGCTTGGCGAGCGGCCGTGCGAAGTCGCCGCGCTTGGCGGTCGTGAGGCGCAGCGCGACGAGCGCCTCCACCCACTTCACTGCGGCCGTCACGCCGTCGACCACCGGCACGCCGAGTGCGTCCTCCACCTGGGCGCACAAACTCGTCATACCCGCGCAACCGAGCACGATCGCGTCCGCGCCATCTTCTTCGAGCGCGCGGCGGCACTCGTCGACGATCGCGCGGCGCGCGGCCGATCCCGGTTCATCGAGTTCTAGCACGGCCACGTCGATCGCGCGCACGTTGCGGCAAAAACGCGTCATGCCATAGCGCTCGGCAAGGTGCCAGGCCATGGCGCGTGTGCGCGAGAGCGTCGTCACGACGGAGAAGCCCGGCGCAAGCACGCTCGCCGCATGCATCGCGGCTTCCGCGATGCCCACGACGGGCCCGCGCGCCAACTCGCGCGCCGCGTAAAGGCCCGGGTCGCCAAAGCACGCGATCACGTAGCCGTCGAAGCCTTCGCGCTCGCCCGCCTCCACTTCGGTGAGCAGACCGGGCGTGGCGAGCGCCTCGTCGTAATAGCCTTCGATCGACGGCGGGCCCATCGTCGGGCTCACCGCCACCACCTCCGTGCCCGGTGCGATCACGTCGCGAGCGCACTGCTCCATTGCGGCGGTCATACGCTGCGTGGTGTTCGGATTGATTAATTTGATGCGCATTTCGGTTCCTTCGTCGATGCCTGGCTTTGCGTGAAGCTCATGCGTTTGCGCGAGCGCGTTCGCCCATCGTGAGCGCGCGATAGAACAACGCGCTGAGCGCGGCGCCAATGAACCACGAGAAGTTCGCCGCGCCACCGAGCGAAGGCACCATCACGCAGAGAATCGCGATAACCGCGGCGGGCAGCAAAGCCGACACCGCACGCCAGTTCACGCCGTTGCGATACCAGTACGCCCCCTGCGGCGACACCGAGTAGAGATCGTCCACGGCAAGACGCCCGCGCTTCACGAGATAAAAGTCCACGATCAGGACACCATACAAAGGCCCGATGAAGGCGCCAAGGACGTCGAGCGTGTAGTGAATCACGGCGGGATTGTTGAAGAGATTCCACGGCGTGATGAAGATCGAGGCCACGGCGGCGAGCATGCCGCCCGCACGCCAGCTAATGAGCCGCGGCGCGACGTTGGAAAAATCGAACGCCGGCGAAACGAAGTTCGCGACGATGTTGATGCCGATGGTCGCAATCGTGAACGTGAGCGCGCCGAGAATCACAGCGGTCGGATGATCGATGCGGCTGACCGTTTCGACGGGGTCGGTAATCAGTTCTCCGAACAGAGGGAGGGTAGCCGACGTCGTGATGACAGTGACGAGCGAGAATGCGAGAAAGTTGACCGGCAGTCCCCAGAAGTTGCCCTTATGAACGCTCTTGAGCGACTTGCCATAGCGCGAAAAGTCACCGAAATTGAGCATCGGCCCCGAGAAATACGACACCACGAGCGAGATCGCCGTGATCATCACGGGAATCACTTCGGTACCGTGATACTTCACCTGGCCAAGATTCAGACCGATGTTGTGCCAGCCCGCGCGATACACCATGTAGCCCGCGAGCGCGAACATCACGACATAAACCGCCGGCCCCGCGAAGTCGATGAACTTCTTGATGGTCTCCATGCCGTTCCAGAACACGAACGCCTGCAGCACCCAGAGCGTCATGAAGCCGGCCCAGCCGATCGCGGAAAGCCCGAGCATGCCGTGCTTGTGTACATCGGCATAAGGCATGAGTTGCGGAACGAACTTGAGCACGACGATCACGAGCGCGCTCGAAGCGAGATAGGTCTGGATGCCGTACCACGCCACGGCGATGAGGCCGCGGATCACGGCGGGAATGTTGGCGCCGAGCACGCCGAAGGTGCCGCGGCACGCCACCGGGTACGGTACGCCGTGACGCTGGCTCGGCCGCGCGATCAGGTTGCAGAGCACATTGACGATGGAGATGCCGACGATCAGCGCGACGAGCACTTGCCAGCTCGTGAGGCCGAGCGCGAAGAGGCTCCCCGCGAACACATAGCCGCCGACGCTATGCACGTCGGACATCCAGAACGCGAAGATGTTGTACGCGCCCCAGGTCTGCTCCTTGAGCGGTGCGAGGTCGTGGTTGTAGAGCCGCTCGCTGTAGCCGGCCGGCAAGCGCAGATTATCTGCGGACTCGCTGCTTTCGCCGGATTCGAAGTTGGGCACTGCCGGACTGCCAGGTGACGCGCTGAACTGAGCCATGATCCGCTCCTTGGATGGGATATGCCGACGGAAAAAAGACGCCTGAACGCCTCGAAACGCGTGCGGACCGCCGCTGGACGCGGCCGCCGCGATATCCCCGAATGGTCTGGCCTTCGCGGGCACTGCGCCGGTCGCCGCTTGCGGGCGCCCTGTAACGCTGTGCTTGTTCGAGCCGTACGCATGCCCTGCATGCGCCCCACTCCATCCTTTTCAGCCGCGGCGGCCACCGTTCGTTGTGGGCCACCGCGCTTTACTGCAATCCTTTACTTCAATCCGTTCCAGTGCCGCGCCAGAAGCGCATCAGCGTGCAAGCGAGGTCGCCTCACGAGCGCTGAATACTTCCTGCAAGTCGACCGAAGCGCCAGCCGGCCGGTCGAGCATCCTGAGCTCGACACCCTGCAAATGGCGCACCATGAGGTCGACGGCCTCTTGCTCGTCGCCGGCCTCGAGCGCCGCGAGAATCGCCTCGTGATCGTCGAACGAACACGGACTGCGTCCCGGCGATTCGTAGAGCGCTGAAATCAGCGTCGAGCGCGCCACGAGCCCGCCCAGGCAATCGCACAGCACTGTATTGCCGGTGAGCGTGGCCAGCGACGTGTGAAACTCGCCCGAAAGGCGGATCCACGTCGGAAAGTCGCGCCCCTCAAAGGCCTTGCGCTCGCGCCTGATTGTCTCGCCGATGGTCTTCAGCCGACGGCTGCTGTGCTGCGCGCTGCAGATGCGCCCCACCACTGCCAACTCGATGATCCGCCGCATCTCAAACACCTCGTGCACTTCCTGGAGCGACGGGCTTGCGACGAACGCGCCACGATTGGGCTCCAGATCCACGAGATGGTCCTTCGCGAGCAGCGCGAGCGCCTGGCGGATCGGGCCACGCTTCACGCCGAATACTTCGCACAACTGCGCTTCAGTCAACTTCGCGCCGGGCGGCAGCCGGTGCTCGAGAATCGCGGCGCGGATTCGCGCGGCGATTGCCTCGGGCTTCATGCCGATTGCTTCGGCGTCGATATCGGTCTTTCGCATGGCTCGGGTCTCTATGTTGGGTATCCTAGGTTGGACATAAATATTGTCAACAATTTTGTGGGCGAACCTGGGGAAGATCCCCACCTGCGCGTCGGCTGCCACATGCCTCTTATCGGTGAAACGCGCTTTATTTCGGGGAATTCAGCACCTGCATGGTGATTCGTCGCCCCAAACCGGTCACATTTTTTGTCAACAATTTAGAGAAGAAGCGTTGACGTGAACATTGTCTGATGCCGTCCGGTATTGGCTGTTAGTTGCATAAGACTTCATGAAAAAAGCGCCCGGAAGCGCTTCTGTGCCAGTGCGAAATCAACCCAGATGCGGATACCCGCTCACGGTCAGCTCGAAACCATGTGGGGTGGTGGTCAGCTGCGCCGGCGCGCCCATCGGCAGCGTGACCATATCCGGAATATGGCCGAACGGCAGGCCCGTCACCACCGGAATGCCGACCACGGCACGCACCTGCTCCACCATTTCGCGCAGATCGTAGCCGTTGTCGTAATCGAACTGCTTGTGGCCGATGAAGTCGCCCAGCACCAGGGCTTGCTGGCGAGCAAGAATGCCGGTTAGATGCAGCTGATAAATCATGCGCTCGATGCGGAACGGCTGCTCGTTCACGTCTTCGACGAACAGGATGCCGCCCTCGACCGGCGGCAGATAAGGCGTGCCGATCAACGAAGTCAGCACGGCCAGATTGCCGCCCCAGAGCGTGCCCGAAACATTCGTCGACTGGGCCTGCGGCGCATTCACCTTGAGCGTGTATTTCGGTTTCGAGAGCGCATCCCAGAAGTGATGCATCGTGAAGCTGCTGAGGCTTTCGGCGCCGAAGTCGCTGCAGAGCATCGGACCGCCGAATGTCGTGAGCCCGGCGCGCGCGAGCAGCGCAAGCTGAATGGCGGTGAAATCGCTATGCCCCACGAACGCAATGGGCTGATCCGTCAAACGCCGTTGCAGTCCGTCGTAATCGAGGCCGTGCAGGATGCGCACCGCGCCGTAGCCCCCGCGCACCGCGAGTACGATGTCCGGCAACTCGCGCGACGGGTCGGCGAGGCGATTCAGTTCGGCCGCGCGCTGGCCATCCGTGCCGGCAAAGCGCTGATAGCGCCGCTCGGTCGCCTGCACGCCGTCGACGTGATGGCCTTGCGCCCGCAACCGCGCAAGCGCGCGGTGCACCGCTTCCTGGTCATGCGGATAGCCGGACGGTGCGATCAGTTCGATGGTGCGATGAATGGTCATGTCGAATTCGATTCAACCGTGAGATTCAACCCGCGGGTTCGGCCGGACCGGCGCCGCCAGTCCCTTCCCGCGCTTGCTCAGCCTGTTCCCGAGCCGGGCGACGCGCTTCCCGGCTCGCACGCCGGCGATCGGCGAAGAACGCGCGCAGCGCCTCGCCGCACTCGTGGGCCAGCACGCCACCGGACACGCTCGTGTGATGATTCAGTTGCTCGTTGGCGAAGGCGTCGACCACGCTGCCGCACGCGCCGGTTTTCGGGTCATGCGCGCCGAACACCACACGTGCGATGCGCGCGTGCATGATCGCGCCGGCGCACATCAGGCACGGTTCAAGGGTCACATAGAGTTCGCAGCCGGGCAAGCGGTAGTTTCCCAGCGCGTGCGCGCCCGCGCGCAAGGCCGCCATTTCGGCGTGCGCGGAGGGATCGTGCGCGCCGATCGGGTGATTGAAGCCCGAGGCGATCACTTCGTCACCGCGCACGAGCACCGCGCCCACGGGCACTTCACCGGCGGCGCGCGCCTCTTCGGCGGCGGCCTGCGCGAGGCGCATGAAATGCCGGTCGCGCTCGGAGACGGGATCGGGTTGGACGTCGGATTGAGGCGCGGCCGCGGACGCCGTCATGAGGGGATCGGCGGGAACCGATCTGGCAGGCAAACCGGCAGCCGGGTGCGCCTCTTCGTGTTCGCCGCCGGGGGCGTCTGGCTGGACGGGACTGCCCGTCACGCGGCCCCCGCCGGGAGCCCCGGGCGGCCGGGCTCGCCCGCTGCGCGTTCGGACAAACGCTCCGCGATGCGGCGGCGATATTCGTGCGGCACGACCATCGGTCCGCCGCGCAAGGATTCGAGCGCCATGTCGAGCGCCAGCATGCGCGCGCGCAGACGGCATTGCGCGGCCTTGTCGCCCACCGTGGCGAGCGCTTCATCGAGGTCGCGCAAGGCCCGCAGCTGTTCGACTGCGGGCGGCACGAAGCCCGCGTTCTTCAGGATGCGGTGGGCTATGCGCACTTCTTCGGGCACGAGCAGGTCGTCGTCGAGCGTCTGCGGCGCACCAGCGCCGGGCAGGTCGTCGAAGTCGCCGCGCGCGGCCGCGGCGGCAATCCGTTGTTCGACGAGGGCATCAAGCAATTTCATCAGCAATCCACTACGTTGCGGCTCACGCATTCTATCAGGGTAAGACCTGGAAGACCGTGCACGGCTGGCATGTGTGCCATCTACCCCCTGCCGCTTGACAGACTGGCGGTTTATGCGGAATGAATCGGCATGAACGGCGAATCCTGCAATCGTCAGATGGCAGGCGGCGTTGCCGGTGGATGCGGCACCGGAGCGCGGTTCTGGGGCTGGATGCGAAAGCGCCGCTGGTGTGTCCGGCTCATACCGGCACACCAGCGGCGCTAGAAGGATATCGGGGCACTCAGCCCTGCCCTTCCCTTAGTCCTTCATTACCTTGCCGACCGCGTCGACCACCACGCTCACGTTTTTCTCGTTCAGGCCTGCCACACACATGCGGCCCGAGCGCAGGACATACACGCCGAATTCCTCTTTCAGGCGCTCGACCTGCTTCTCGCTCAAGCCCGTGTACGTGAACATGCCGCGCTGCTTTACGTAGCGAGCGAGCGCCGCTTCGCTCGCGTGGGCGCTCAGGCCGTCGTGAATTGCCCGGCGCATGCGCGCAATGCGCTCGCCCATCGCCGTCAGCTCCTGCTCCCACGACGCCTTCAGTTCCAGCGTGCTCAAGACACGAGTGACG
Source organism: Paraburkholderia sp. CNPSo 3281 (assembly GCF_024206515.1). Lineage (NCBI taxonomy): Bacteria > Pseudomonadati > Pseudomonadota > Betaproteobacteria > Burkholderiales > Burkholderiaceae > Paraburkholderia > Paraburkholderia sp. CNPSo 3281. The sequence goes on from NZ_JAMBPS010000003.1 coordinate 112,633, forward strand.
ATCTTCGCGCCGTGAGTCGGCGGATTGCTGTAGTTCGCGCGCACCGAGCCCGTGAGCTGGCCGAGCACACGGTCGGCGGCCGCCGCATCTTCGCAGATCACGTGCAGGCCGCCGCAGCGTTCGCCGTAGAGCGAGAAGTTCTTCGAGAACGAATTCGCCACGAGCGCCGGCACGCCACGGCGCGCAAGCTCGCGCACCGCGAACGCGTCATCCTCGAGGCCCGCGCCGAAGCCCTGATACGCCATATCGACGAACGGCAGCAGGTCGCGCTTTTGCAGCACATCGATCAGTTGCTCCCATTGCGCACGATCCAGATCGACGCCCGTCGGGTTATGGCAGCACGCGTGCAGCAGCACGACGCTCTTCGCCGGCAGCGCGTCGATGGCCGAGAGCATCGCGTCGAACTTCAGGCCGCCCGTCACCTCGTCGTAGTACGGGTACGTGTTCACCGTGAAGCCCGCGCGCTCGAAGATGAAACGATGGTTCTCCCACGTCGGATCGCTCACCCACACCTGGCTGGTCGCAAAGTAGCGCTTGATAAAATCGGCGCCCACCTTGAGCGCGCCCGAGCCGCCCAGCGTCTGCACGGTCGCGATGCGGCCGGCCGCGCGCGACGGGCAGTCAGCGCCGAACACCAGCGCCTGCACGGCGTCGCGGTACTGCGCGAAACCGGCCATCGGCAGATACGGCTTCGGACCCGGCTCCTCGAGAATCGCCGCCTCGGCCGCGTGTACGGCCTTCATGACGGGCAGACGGCCTTCGTCGTCGAAGTAGATGCCAATGCTCAGATTGACCTTGTTCTGACGCGGGTCCTTCTGGAAGTTCTCGTTGAGCGAGAGGATCGGGTCGCCGGGGTAGGCATCGATGTGTTCGAACATGCTGTTTAACTCTCTGGACGAAATTCGGGACGAATATCAGCGCTTACGGAGCCGGCACGCCGCGTTGCAGCGCCGGCGCCGACTTGCGGCACCACAGGCGGTAGGCGAGCCCAAGCACGCCCAGCCAGACCGGAATCAGGTACACGGAAATGCGCAGATCCGGAATCAGATACATTACAACGAGAATGCCGCCGAGGAACGCGAGACACACGTAATTCGTCAGCGGATAGCCGAGGCTGCGGAACGTGGTCGTCTGACCCGCGCGCGCCTTCTCGCCGCGGAACTTCAGGTGAATCAGGCTGATCATCGCCCAGTTGATGATGAGCGCGGACACGACGAGCCCCATCAGCAGTTCGAACGCCTTGCCCGGCATGAAGTAGTTGATGATCACGCAGGCGGCCGTGACGAACGCCGACACGCCGAGCGCCGCCAGCGGAATGCCACGCCGGCTCACCTTGAGCAGCGCCTTCGGTGCATTGCCCTGCTGCGCAAGGCCGTAGAGCATGCGGCTGTTGCAGTACACGCCGCTGTTGTAGACCGAGAGCGCCGCCGTCAGCACGACGAGATTAAGCACGTTGGCCACGAGGTCGCTGTTCATCGCGTGGAAGATCAGCACGAAGGGGCTGCCGCCGGCCACGACCTTCTGCCACGGGTAGAGCGAGAGCAGCACGCCGAGCGCGCCGATGTAGAAGATCAGGATGCGGTAGATCACCTGATTCGTCGCGCGCGGAATGCTATGCGAGGGATCATCGGCCTCTGCCGCGGTGATACCGACCAGCTCCAGCCCACCGAACGAGAACATCACGACCGCCATGGCCATGACGAGACCCGAAACGCCGTGCGGGAAGAAGCCGCCATTGCGCCAGAGGTTCGACACGCTCGCCTCGGGACCGGCCGAGCCCGAAAACAGCAGCCAGCCGCCGAAGGCGATCATGCCGACGATGGCGAGCACCTTGATGATGGCGAACCAGAATTCGAGCTCGCCGTACGACTTCACACTCGTGAGGTTGATCGCGTTGATGACCACGAAGAACACGAGCGCCGAGACCCACGTGGGCAAAGTCGGCCACCAGTAGTGCATGTAGATGCCGACCGCCGAAAGCTCGGCCATGCTCACGAGGATGTAGAGCACCCAGTAGTTCCAGCCGGAGAGAAAGCCCGCGAACGGGCCGAAATACTTGTCGGCGAAATAGCTGAACGAACCGGCGACGGGCTCGTCCACGACCATCTCGCCCAGTTGCCGCATGATGAAGAACGCAATGATGCCGGCGATGCCGTAGCCGAGCAGCACCGAAGGGCCGGCGGTCTGAATCGTCTGCGCAATGCCGAGGAACAGGCCCGTGCCGATCGCCCCGCCCAGCGCAATGAGCTGGATGTGGCGATTCTTGAGGCCGCGTTTTAGCTGGCCGCGATTTTCACGCGTGTCGTTTGAAACCATGTCTCTTCCTGTCTCCGACTTATCTGCGCGGGGCCAAAGCACCCGGGTGGGACGCCGGCTCCGCTCCACGAAATAAAATTGCGCGCACACCGTTCTGCGCGGGCGCGCTGCCAGGCTTGCGGGTATTGGTCGCCAGCCTGATCGGGTGCGCCCAGTGTATAGTTGGCGCGGAAAAATATGATTTCATCTCGTACGCAGGCAAACCCTGATTGATACAATTCCCTCTCGCCTCAAACCCATCTCACGCAAGATAAATGCAGAATCTCGCGCTCGATACGATTGACATGCGGCTTCTCGCCGCACTGCAGGAGCACGGCCGCGCTTCGAACCTCGAACTCGCGGCCGCGATCAAGCTCTCGCCCGCGCAGACACTCAGGCGTCACCGGCGGCTCGAGGAGCTCGGCGTGATCCGGCGCTACGAGACACGCCTCGACGCGCAGGCGCTCGGCTTCGGCGTGGTCGCCTTCATTCAGGTGACGATGGAGCGCGGGCACATGCGCGAGCTCGTCAAGTTCAAGGAACTCGTCGCGACGTTGCCGCAGGTGCAGGAGTGCTACTCCGTGACTGGCGATATCGACTACGTTCTGAAGGTGGTGGCGCGCGATCTCAAAGCGCTTTCCGAGTTCCTGCTCGATACGCTGATGCGCGCCCCCGGCGTGAACAGTGTGCAGTCGATCGTCTGCCTCGATGAACTCAAGGGGACGAGCGCGATGCCGCTGGAAGCCTGAGACAAGCGCGCCAGGTCCGCCTGGCGGGGTTTTTCGGCGAAAATGCAATTTTATCTCATCGGCGGCCTGCTAGCGGCGCAGAAGGACCGGCTGATGAAATAGTCTTGCTAAAAGGCCCATCGTGCTCTAAAAAACATGCTAGTTAGCATGTCTACTGGCCACCCTGGACACTGCAACGGGCGGCTTCACAAGCGCGAGCGCGACAGTCCATGAGTCTTCTTGAGCTCAGAGGCGTTTCCAGGCACTTCGGCGCTATTCAGGCGCTGACCGACGTGACGTTGAGCCTGGAACCCGGCCAGGTGGTCGGACTGATGGGCGACAACGGGGCCGGAAAATCCACGCTGGTAAAGGTCATCGCCGGCAACTTCCCGCCCTCCCATGGCGAAGTTCTCATCGACGGCAAGCCCGTTCATTTCGGCAGACCCGTGGACGCCCGCGCCAAGGGCATCGAGGTCGTGTATCAGGACCTCGCGCTCTGCGACAACCTCACGGCGGCGGCCAACGTCTTTCTCGGGCGCGAGCCGCGCATCGGCATATGGCCCTTTCGCGTGCTCGATCACGCGGCCATGTACCGGCGTGCCGCCGAGCTTTTCAAGGAACTGAAGTCCGAAACGCGCCCGCGCGATCTCGTCCGCCAGATGTCGGGCGGCCAGCGGCAGGCCGTGGCGATTGCGCGCACGCGACTGTCCGAGGCGCGGCTCGTGCTCATGGACGAACCCACCGCCGCGATCAGCGTGCGCCAGGTAGTGCAGGTGCTCGACCTCATCAAACGCCTGTCCGAACACGGCATTGCCGTCATTCTCATCAGTCACCGCATGCCTGACGTTTTCGAAGTCGCCCACCGCGTGGTCGTCATGCGGCGCGGGCGCATGGTGGCGGACAAGCAGATCGAAGCCTCTTCGCCGGAGGAAGTCACCGGCCTGATCACCGGAGCCATCGCCGCCGCCTGAAGATGCCCGCGCGCGATTGCGTTGCATGAGGCCGCACTAAGCGCTGAAGCGCCAAGTGCTGCTGACAGCTTTGCATGGGGCAGCACTAAGCGCTGAAGCGCCAAGTGCTGCCGACAGGAGACCCGAAATTGAACGATGCGCCGCAAAGGCCAAACCCGATGCCGACTTTGCTTGACGACCCCCAATCCGCGAAGACCCACACGCGCTGGAGCGGACTGCTCGCGAGCCAGGTGTTCTGGGTGGTGCTGGCGACGCTCGCCGCCTGCGTCCTGCTCTCGTTCGTTACCTCGACGTTCGCCACGCCGCAAAACCTCTTCAACGTCACGCGCAACTTCGCCTTCGTCGCCATTGTCGCGCTGGGGATGATGGCCATCATCGTCACGGGCGGGATCGACATTTCGGTCGGCTCGACGATTGGCCTGAGCGGCATCGTGCTTTCCGTCACGATGAACGCGGGCTACCCGATCTGGGCCGGCATCGGCCTCGGGCTGCTCACTGCGGGGCTGGTCGGCCTCATGAACGGCCTGCTCATCGCATATCTCAACATGCAGCCGTTCGTCGTGACGCTCGGCATGCTGAGCGTAGGCCGCAGCCTCGCGCTCGTGATCTCCGGAAGCCGGACCATCTTCGAATTCGGACCCGACGGGCACAAGCTCCTCGTGCTCGGCGGCGGCAAAACGCTCGGCGTGGCCAATCCCGTGTGGTTTCTGATTGTCCTCGGCGTGCTGTTCTGGTTCGCCTTCGCCTTCACGCGTTGGGGCCGCTATGTCTTCGCGGTCGGCGGCAACCGTCATGCGGCAAATCTCACGGGCGTGCCGGTGCGGCGCGTGATCTGCTCGGTGTATGTGCTGGGCGGCCTGATGGCAGGCGTCGCGGCCATTCTCGAAGTGGGCTGGCTCGGCGCGGTGACCACCGGCCTCGGCACCGGCGACGAACTCCGCGTGATCGCCGCCACGGTGATCGGCGGCACCAATCTCGCGGGCGGCGTGGGCAGCGCGTTCGGCACGATCGTCGGCGCCGCGCTCATCGAGGTGATCCGCAACAGCCTGATCCTGCTCGGCGTGGACTCGTTCTGGCAGGGCACGGTCGTGGGCGGCTTCATCATCATCGCCGTGCTGTTCAACCGGCTCGGCGGCGAGCGGCAAGAAGACTGAACGGATTTCAGGGAGGCGCGGCCGGACCGCACGCGGAACCGCCGGACGTGAGCCATCACAAGAAACGCGACTCGTTGCGCGAGGTTCCGCAGAAAGCCCAAGGCACGGGCGCGGGCTTTCCTTGCGATGACGAAAACTGTACGAGACACGCGCGCCGTACAACCGGCGCCGCACAGGAGGAAACCATGAAGAAAGCGTGGATGTATCTCGCTGCGATCGGGGGGCTCGCCATGCTGGCCTCTTCCGCCTACGCAGCCGACAAGACCCTCGCGCTGGTCGTGAAGGGCCTCGACAATCCGTACTTCGACCTCATGCACCAAGGCTGCGACCGGGCCAACAAGGAGCTCAGCAAACAGGGTTACAACTGCTACTACACCGGCCCCGCGACAGCCGCGGACGAAAGCGCCGAAGTGCAGATCGTCGACGACCTGCTGACCAAGGGCGTCGCGGCGATTGCGATTTCGCCGTCGAACGCGCCGGCCATTGCCGAAGTGATCCGCCGCCGCAACGCGAAGATCCCGATCATCACCGCGGACGCCGATCTGTTGCCGAAGGACCAGTCGTTGCGCAAGTCGTATGTGGGCACCGACAACTACGAGCTGGGCGCAAAGCTCGGCGAGCAGTTGAAGACGCTGATGCCCAAGGGCGGCAACATCTGCCTCGTGATGGGCAACCCCGCGGCCGAGAACATCAACCAGCGCGCCCAGGGCACGCGCGACGTGCTCTCGGGCAAGAAAGGCATCAAGAAGCTGGCGGGCGAAAACAACTGGCACGAGATCAGCGCCTGCCCGCTCTACGTGAACGACGACGCCGCGAAAGCGAACCAGATGATGCAGGACACGCTCACCGCGAACGCCAGCACGCTGCAGGCGTTCGTGTTCGAGGGCGGCTGGCCGCTCTTCGCACCCGAGGCGTATTCGCAGGTGGTCGCGCCGATCATGGACAAGATCAACAGCGGCCAGTTCGTGATCGTTTCAGCCGATACGCTCGGACCGGAACTGCAGGCCCTCAAGGACCACAAGGTCAATGCGCTGGTCGGGCAGCGGCCTGAGGAAATGGGCTATCAGGCAGCGATGGTGATGCGCGACCTGGCGGAAGGGAAAACGGTGAAACCCATCGTTCACACGGGCCTCGACGTATGCACCTGGAAGAACGCGGATACGTGCCTGAAGCATTGAGCGCATCATTCTGCGCAAGCCGGGCCTTGGATAGCCCGGCTTGCGATGCTTGCCTTACCGCGCACTTAGACCTTGTACGGCACGCGGATGCCCGGCTCGTCGGCCGGAAAGTCCTTCGTGTTGCGCGACACTAGCAGCAGCGACTGAACCTGAGCAGTCGCCCAGACGATCGCGTCGGGCAGGCGCACCTTCTTGGTCCTGCGGATCGTGACGGCGCGGTCTGCAATGCGGTGGTCGAGGTCGAGCACATCGAACGATGCCAGCCAGCCGCGAATCGCCGCCTCGTCGTCCGGCTGCGCGCCGACCATGACCTCCATCCACGTGATCGTGCTGATCGCGCGATATTCGTAACGCGCCAGTTCCTTTTTCGCCTGAAGCCTGCCGCTAAGGTAATCGATCAGGATATTGGTGTCGAATAGCGCTCTTACCATTCCGAACGCAACTCCCGCTGATAGTCGAGGCCGTCGACCTGCTTGCCCTTCCAGGCGCCGAATACGTCCTCGCCGGCCGCCGAGCGCTTGCGCTGCGCAATATAGGACTCGATCGCCTCGCGAATGATTGCCGCCCGCGACCGGTGCTCGGTCTGCACGAGCGCCGCCAGCTCTTCGACTTGTGCATCAGTCAGATCTATCAGAATCCGGCTCATCTTGAACTCCATATACGATATATATATCGTATATCAAAACGCGCCGACCGGCACGCACCAGAAGCAAAAAAACCCGCGCCGACACAATGTGCCGGACGCGGGTTTTTGCATCGCCAGCAGGCTAGCGGGAGAACCTCACTCCCACTCGATCGTCGCGGGCGGCTTGCCCGAGATGTCGTACACCACACGGTTGATGCCGCGCACTTCATTGATGATGCGGTTCGACACGTGGCCCAGCAGTTCGTGCGGCAGGTGCGCCCAGTGCGCCGTCATGAAGTCGAGCGTCTGCACCGCGCGCAGCGCAACGACATACTCGTAGGTGCGGCCATCGCCCATCACGCCCACGCTCTTCACCGGCAGGAACACGGCGAACGCCTGGCTCGTGAGCTCGTACCACGACTTGCCGGTTTCCTTGTCGATCGTGTTACGCAGCGTCTCGATGAAGATCGCATCGGCACGGCGCAGCAGATCCGCAAAATCGCGCTTCACTTCGCCGAGAATGCGCACGCCGAGGCCCGGGCCCGGGAACGGATGGCGATAGACCATTTCGTGCGGCAGGCCGAGCTTCACGCCCAGTTCGCGCACTTCGTCCTTGAAGAGTTCGCGCAGCGGCTCGAGCAGCTTGAGGTTGAGCGTTTCCGGCAGGCCGCCCACGTTGTGGTGGCTCTTGATCGTGTGCGCGGCCTTCTTGCCCTTGCCGGCCGACTCGATGACGTCCGGGTAGATCGTGCCTTGCGCGAGCCATTTGGCGTCGCTAAGCTTGCCCGCTTCCGTCTGGAACACTTCGACGAACTCCGCGCCGATGATCTTGCGCTTCGCTTCCGGATCGGTCACGCCCGCGAGCTTCGACATGAACGCTTCGCTCGCGTCGACGTGGATCACCTTCACGCCGAGGTTGTCGGCGAACATCGACATCACCTGCTCGGCTTCGTTCAGACGCAGCAGGCCGTGATCGACGAACACGCAGGTCAACTGGTCGCCAATCGCACGATGCAGCAGCGCCGCCGCGACCGACGAATCCACGCCGCCCGAGAGGCCGAGAATCACGTGCTCGTTGCCCACCTGCTTGCGGATCGTCTCGACGGCTTCGTCGATGTAGTGGCCCATCTCCCAGTCGGCCTTCGCGCCGCAGATGCCGAGCACGAAGCGCTCGAGCATCGCGCGGCCCTGCACCGTGTGCGTGACTTCCGGGTGCCATTGCAGGCCGTAGAAGTGGCGCGCTTCGTCGGCCATGGCCGCGATTGGGCACGATTCCGTCGATGCCATCAGCTGGAAGCCCGCCGGCATTTCCGTGACCTTGTCGCCGTGGCTCATCCACACCTTGAGCATGCCGTGGCCTTCGCTCGTGCGGAAGTCTTCGATGCCTTCGAGGAAGCTCGTGTGGTTGCGCGCGCGCACTTCGGCGTAGCCGAATTCGCGCAGGTGCCCGCCGTCCACCTTACCGCCGAGCTGCTCGGCCATCGTCTGCATGCCGTAGCAAATGCCGAGAACCGGCACGCCCAGTTCGAAAACGGCTTGCGGCGCGCGCGGCGTGTCGGTGTCGGTGACCGAATTCGGGCCGCCGGAGAGGATGATGCCCTTCGGCGCGAATTCGCGCACGAACGCGTCGTCCACATCGTACGGATGGATTTCCGAATAAACGTGGGCTTCGCGCACGCGGCGAGCGATGAGCTGGGTGACTTGCGAGCCGAAGTCGAGGATCAGGATTTTGTCGTGCATGGCTGCGGACGAGACCTAAAAAAGAACGGATACATAAAGCCGCGCGACAGTTCAAACGCGCGCAGCGTGAATTCATCAGGACCGGAGCCCCGCGCTACGGCGGCACCGGGTGGCGCAAGTTCGGGTGTGCTTCGGGCGCACTGCGTCTGCTGTTTCGGAGGCCGGGTTTGCGCGCGGCCTCAGCCACGCAGCGGCGGCCTCGGTGCGTCGGCCGCTTCGTCGCGAGCCGCCTGGCGCGCCTCTTGAGCTTGCGCCGGGCTGGCAGGCGGCGGCGTAACCGGCGACGGACGGGGCGTAACCGTCGGGACCGCCGCGGGCGTCACGGTCGGGACTTCGACCACGGGCTCGACCGGCGCTGCGGGCCGGTTCGGCTCACGCGCACCGCCCCACGCCGTTCGCGCAGGACCGGGCTTCGCGTACGTCACCGGCTCCTCGCGCCGCGCCTTGGCGGCCTTGCGAGCCTCGCGAGCTTCGCGCCGCTGCGCGGCGGCTGCGGCCGGCGTAGTTCTTTCGCGCTTGCGCACCAAACCCGCCAGCCGCGCACCGCCCAACCCCAGGACGATCAGCCAGACGCCCACCGCGCCAGCCACCAACTGGCCGAAGCCCGTGAGCTGCGGACTACGCACCCCGATCAGCCAGACCAGCATCAGCACGCCCGCAATCCAGTTGACGTGCCCCACGGTGCGGCCCACGGGCACCGTCATCTCCCCGTGGAAGGCCGCGCGCAGCGCGAGCCACGCGAAACCCAGCAGCACCACGCCGAAAGCCTGCCCAACGAGCGCCGGCTGCGTTTGCACCAGTTGCAACGCGTTGTAGACCAGGGTCCAGGGCGTGAGAACGAACAGCACGCCGAACCCCAGCAACGTCAACGCATCGACAATCAGCAGCACGCGCAGCAGCGGCTTCATCGAGGTTTAGTCCACGTGATAGTTGGGCGCTTCCTTCGTGATCTGCACGTCGTGCACGTGCGACTCGTGCAGGCCGGCGCCGGTAATCTGCACGAACTCCGCCTTCGCATGCAGGTCTTCGATCGTACGGCAGCCGCAGTAGCCCATCGAGGCGCGCACGCCGCCGATCAGCTGGAACAGGATGGCGTTGATGGGACCCTTGTAGGCGACGCGGCCCTCGATGCCTTCCGGCACGAGCTTGTCGATGTTCGCCGAGTTGTCCTGGAAGTAGCGGTCCGCGGCGCCGTCCTTCATCGCGCCGACCGAGCCCATGCCGCGATACGACTTGTACTGGCGGCCCTGGTACAGGAACACGTCGCCCGGCGACTCTTCGGTGCCCGCGAACATGCTGCCCATCATCACGGCGTTCGCGCCGGCGGCCAGCGCCTTCGAAACGTCGCCCGAGTAGCGCACGCCGCCGTCGGCGATGCACGGCACGCCCGTGCCCTTGAGCGCTTCCGAGACATTGGAGATCGCGCTGATCTGCGGCACGCCCACGCCGGCCACGATACGCGTCGTGCAGATCGAGCCCGGGCCGATGCCGACCTTCACGCCGTCCGCGCCGTACTCGACAAGCGCGCGCGCCGCGTCGGCCGTGGCGATGTTGCCGCCGATCACTTCGACATGCGGGAAGTTCTTCTTGACCCAGCGAACGCGCTCGAGCACGCCCTTGCTATGGCCGTGCGCCGTATCCACGACGATCACGTCCACGCCGGCTTGCACCAGCAGCTCGACGCGCTCTTCGTTGTCGGGACCGACGCCGACTGCCGCGCCCGCGCGCAGCTTGCCGTGCTCGTCCTTACAGGCAGCCGGGTGCTCGGTCTGCTTGGTGATGTCCTTGACGGTCATGAGACCGCGCAGCTCGAACGCGTCGTTGATGACCAGCACGCGCTCGAGGCGGTGGCTGTGCATGAGCGCCTTGGCTTCGACGAGCGGCGTGCCTTCCTTGACGGTGACGAGGCGCTCGCGCGGCGTCATGATCGAGCGCACCGGCTCATCCAGACGCGTTTCGAAACGCAGGTCGCGGTTCGTGACGATGCCGACGAGTTGCGCACCTTCCACGACCGGGAAACCCGAAATGCCATGCTGCTGCGAGAGCGCGATGACGTCGGCGACCTTCATTTGCGGCGGAACCGTGATCGGATCGCGCACGACGCCCGACTCGAAGCGCTTCACCTTCGCGACCTCGCGCGCCTGCTCGGCCGGCGTGAGGTTCTTGTGGACGATGCCGACGCCACCCTGCTGCGCCATGGCGATTGCCAGACGGCCTTCCGTGACGGTATCCATAGCGGCCGACACGAGCGGAATGTTCAGGGAGATATTGCGGGTCAGCCGGGTCTTCAGGCTGGTGTCGCGCGGGAGAACGTCGGAAAAGGCGGGGACGAGGAGCACGTCATCGAACGTGAGTGCTTTCTGGATCAGACGCATGGCAAATCCTATAGGCGCAAAAGCAGATTATACGCGATAGCGCCCTGGAAATCATCAGCGCTAACAGTAGCTTAGCGCGGTTTTCGGGATTATTTCCACGCTCCGGCCCTGCCGGCGAGAGCCGTGCGGGCGCGGCTCGCCTCCGACCCGAATATCGGGCGCACGCTGCAGGATTGAACAAGACGGGTGCGCACGCCTCCAGTTATGCTTCGGGCCGTCCTGTCAAAACGGCCCGCCTGGGCCGCGCGAAGTTTCTGGAGGCAATACAAATGCAGCGTGGTGTGTTGTACGGCGTGCTCGCCGGCGCGTTATGGGGAACGGTGTTCCTCGTACCCCGGCAACTGGCGGAGTTCTCACCATTGCTCCTGAGCGCGGGCCGCTACGCGATGTATGGGCTCGTCTCGCTCGCCGCGCTGGTGCCCATGCTGCGCCGCGTCTGGCCGCGCATGACGCGCGCCGATCTCGTCGCGCTCGTGAAACTCGCGCTCGTGGGCAACGTGCTCTATTACCTGTTTCTCGCAAGCGCGATTCATCTGGTGGGCATCGCGCCGGCCTCGCTGATCGTCGGCGTGCTGCCCGTCACAGTCACGCTGCTCGGCCGCCGCGACCATGGCGCCGTGCCGCTTTCGCGTCTGGTCTGGCCGCTTGCGATGATCGCGGCCGGTATCGTCTGCATCAACGTGGACGTGTTCACCGCCGCCAGCGACGCAGGCGGCGCGAGCGTCCTCACGCGCATTGCGGGCATTGGCTGCGCCGTCGGCGCACTCGTGTGCTGGACCTGGTTCGCGGTCGAGAACGCTCGCTATCTGCAGCGCAATGCGCACTTCAGCGGCAACGAATGGTCGGTGCTCTGGGGCGTGGTCACGGGCGCGCTCGGCGGCCTGCTCTGGCTCGGCATTCTCGTCGTGCCTTCCCACTGGGTGCAGGAAACCGTGGCCGCCGGCCGCTGGACCACGTTCTGGCAGTTGAATCTGGTGCTCGCGATCGGCGCGTCATGGCTCGGCAACGGCCTCTGGAACGCGGCCGCCAAGCGCTTGCCGCTCACGCTCTCGGGCCAGATGATCGTGTTCGAGACGCTGTTCGCCCTGCTCTACGGCTTTATCTACGATCACCGGCTGCCGCGCGGGCTGGAAATCGTCGCGATCGTGCTGCTGGTGGCGGGCGTGAGCCGGTCGGTGCGTCAGCACTCGGGCGGCCCCGAAGATACCGCGCACGGCGACGGCATCGTGCCGGACGGCGATCTGCCGGGCATCGGCAACGAAAGCCGCCTCGCGCAACCCGACGCCGACGCGAAGCGAAACGGCCGCACGACCACCGCCTGAGCGCACCGGGCCGCAAGAAGCCGAATGGGCGAGACAGCGTAAGGCTGTCCTGCCCATTACGTTTGTGCGGCAAATCCGTGGCAACCCGGCTCGAGCCCTAGCGCGAGTCCTTGGGCAACCACTTGCGCCCTTCGATCGAGCCTTCCTTGCGGGTCTTGTCGACACGGCGCTGGCGCGCCATCTTGGGATCGACGATCAGCGGCCGATAGATTTCCACGCGGTCGTGGTCGGCGAGCACAGTGTCGAGCGGCTTGAGCTTGCCGTACACGCCCACCTTGAGCTGCACCAGATCGATCTCGGGATGGCGCGCGAGAATGCCGCTCGCATCAATGGCCTGCTGGACGGTCGCGCCCGCGGGCAGTTCGATGCTGATGAGCGTCTGCGCATCCGGCAGCGCGTAGCAGACGTCGATGGAGAGATTCGCGTTCATGGCTTGCCGTAGCGCTGGTCGGCGCGCTTCACAAAGGAGTCGACGAAGGTGTTCGCGATGTGATGGAACACTGGCCCGATGAGCTTCTCGAGAATGATGTTTGAAAACTCGTAATGCAGCGCAAACTCGATCTTGCAGGCGTCGGCGCGCAGCGGCGTGAAACGCCAGTAGCCCGTGAACTTGCGAAACGGGCCATCGGCGAATTCCATGTCGATGCGCTCGGGCCGCTTTTGCGAGTTGCGCGTGGCGAAGTGTTGTTTGATGCCCTTGAAGTTGATGTCGATCTTCGCCTCCATACCGCTGTCGTCCTGACGGCGAATCTCGATGCCGCCGCACCACGGCAGGAAGTTGGGATAGTCGGCGACGTCGGTGACGAGGTCGAACATTTGTTCCGCCGAATGGCGAATCAACACGGTTTTCTGGACATCCGCCATAAATTGCGCAATGCGTGGCTAGGGTGAAAGCGCTACGGGCTTTCGGAAGCCCGCTTTGCTAAAATCGCAATTTTAAACGAGTTGGGCCGATCCCATTTTCCTATGAGCATCATCGACAACAGAAAAGCGTTCTTCGATTACTTCATCGAAGAGCGCCACGAGGCTGGGCTCGTGCTGGAAGGATGGGAAGTCAAGGCCATGCGCGCCGGGCGAGCCAACATCAAGGAAAGCTACGTCATGATCAAGGACGGCGAGCTCTACCTGATCGGCACGCACATCAGCCCGCTGCCCGAGGCCTCGACGCACATCCAGCCCGACCCCACGCGCATCCGCAAACTGCTCCTGAAGCGCGAAGAAATCGACAAGCTGATCGGCAAAGTGGAGCAGCGCGGCTTCACGCTCGTGCCGCTGAACTTTCACTACAAGGGCGGCCGCGTGAAGTGCGAGATCGGCCTCGCCAAGGGCAAGAAGCTGCACGACAAGCGCGAAACCGAGAAGAAGCGCGACTGGGAGCGCGAAAAGGCGCGCCTGATGCGCTCGCCCACCTGATTCTTCCTCAAGCCTTCAGATGGAGAACGGGCCGCTCACGCAGCCCGCTGTCATTTTCGGCGGCCTGAGCGCTTATGCGCCCTTCGTCGCCCCAGCCCCGCTGATCTGCCCCTCGCGCAGGCCCGCCCGGTTCACGATCGTCAGCGCCGAAGCGATCATCGTGCTCAGGTCGCCCATGTTGCCCGGCACGATCAGCGTATTGCCCTGCTTCGCCAGATTGGCGAAGGCATTCACGTATTGTTCGGCGACCTTGAGATTGACGGCATCCATCCCGCCCTGCGCCTGGATCGAGTTGCCGACCTTCTGGATGGCCTGCGCGTTCGCCTCGGCCACCGCGAGAATGGCGGCCGCCTGACCCTGCGCCTGGTTGATCGCCGCCTGACGCTCGCCTTCCGACTTCTGGATCGCCGCCTCGCGCGCACCGGCGGCCAGGTTGATCTGTTCCTGCTTGCGGCCTTCCGAGGCCGCGATGAGTGCGCGCTTTTCCCGCTCGGCGGTGATCTGCGCCTGCATGGCGTGGAGGATTTCCTTCGGCGGCGTGAGATCCTTGATTTCGTAGCGCAACACCTTGACGCCCCAGTTCGATGCGGCTTCATCGAGCGCCGACACGACGCTATGGTTGATGAAGTCGCGTTCCTCGAAGGTCTTGTCGAGTTCGAGCTTGCCGATCACCGAGCGCAGCGTGGTCTGCGAAAGCTGCGTAATTGCGAACACGAAATTGCTCGAGCCGTACGACGCCTTCATCGGATCGGTCACCTGGAAGTACAGCACGCCATCCACCTGAAGCTGCGTGTTGTCGCGCGTGATGCAGACCTGGCTGGGCACGTCGAGCGGAATCTCCTTGAGCACGTGCTTGTAGGCCACGCGATCCACGAACGGCAGCACGATCGTCAACCCCGGCGTGAGCGTGGCGTGGTAGCGCCCAAGCCGTTCGAGCACCCAGGCATGCTGTTGCGGCACGATCTTGATGGTCTGCGCGATCAGCACGACGACGATCACGAGCAGAATCAGGCCGACGACTGGGACTTGCATACGGGACCTCCGTTCGCTTCTGTGTGGTGTGTTGGTGTGATTTTGAAATCGGCCCGTCACGCATGGCGTGGGTCGTCGCGAGCGGTGCCTGGCGCACTGGCTTCGCGCCGCTCGCGCTTGGCCGCGACGACGAGGCAACTGCCACGCACTGCCTTGATTTCATAGAGAGGCGCATCTTCGGGCTCGCCGGGCGCGAGTTCGACGTCCCATTCGGCGCCGCGATACATCGTTCGCGCGCGACCGTCGCGCCATGCGACGACGGCCAGTGTCGCGCCAATATCGAGGTTCACGCCCGGATCGGTCGAGGCGTCGGTCATGCGCCGGCGGCGGCCAAAGCGCGAGCGCCTCAACGTAACCACGGCCGCGAGCCCGACCACCGCAGCGACGATCAACTGCACGTCGAGCGGCGCGCCAAGCTCATAGCCGAGCGCGCCGGCGAGAAAGCCGAGCGCGATCATCAAGAGGTAAAACGTGCCGGTCATCAGCTCGGCGACGATGAGCACGCCAGCGGCAATCCACCAGAACAATCCATGCGGACCCACGACGACCTCCCAAAGTAAAACACCCCGGATAGACCGGGGTGTTATAGCACGAAGCTGACACTTTTTTCCGCACCGTGCAACGACGCACGGGAAGCTGCATCAAGCTCTGCATGTGCCGAAGACTTACGCCCCCGGCACCGCGCTTACTTCGACTGCGATTTCGCCAGCTGCTGCCACGTCTCGACAACCGAATCCGGGTTCAGCGAGATCGAAGCGATGCCCTCTTCCGCGAGCCACTGGGCGAAATCCGGGTGGTCGGAGGGGCCCTGACCGCAGATGCCGACGTACTTGTTCAGACGGCGGCAGGTTTCGATCGCGCGCTTGAGCATGAACTTGACAGCCGGATCGCGCTCGTCGAAGTCGACGGCGAGCAGTTCCATGCCCGAGTCCCGGTCGAGGCCGAGCGTGAGCTGCGTGAGGTCGTTCGAGCCGATCGAGAAGCCGTCGAAGTACTGCAGGAACTCTTCGGCGAGAATGGCGTTCGACGGCACTTCGCACATCATGATCAGCTTGAGGTCGTTCACGCCGCGCTTGAGGCCGAACTTCTCGAGCAGGCCGACCACGCGCTCCGCCTGCTTGAGCGTACGCACGAACGGCACCATGATCTCGACGTTCGCGAGACCCATTTCTTCACGCACGCGCTTGAGCGCCAGGCACTCCATTTCGAACGCCTGCGCGAAGTCCTCGGCGATGTAACGCGACGCGCCGCGGAAACCCAGCATCGGGTTTTCTTCGTCCGGCTCGTAGCGCGAGCCGCCGATCAGCTTCTTGTACTCGTTCGACTTGAAGTCCGACAGACGCACGATCACGGGCTTCGGATAGAACGCCGCCGCGATCGTGGCGATGCCTTCCGTGAGCTTGTCGACGTAGAACGCGCGCGGCGAGGCGTGGCCGCGTGCAACGCTTTCCACGGCCTTCTTCAGGTCCGCGTCGACATTCGGGTACTCGAGAATCGCCTTCGGGTGCACGCCGATGTTGTTGTTGATGATGAACTCGAGACGCGCGAGGCCAACACCCGCATTCGGCAGTTGCGAGAAGTCGAACGCGAGCTGCGGATTGCCCACGTTCATCATGATCTTGACCGGAATGGCCGGCAGCTCGCCACGCTGCACTTCGCTGACTTCGGTTTCCAGCAGACCGTCGTAGATGCGGCCTTCGTCGCCTTCCGCGCACGAAACGGTCACGAGCGCGCCGTCCTTCAGCACGTCGGTCGCGTCGCCGCAGCCCACCACGGCCGGCACGCCCAGCTCACGCGCGATGATCGCCGCGTGGCAGGTACGGCCGCCACGGTTCGTGACGATCGCCGAAGCGCGCTTCATCACCGGCTCCCAGTTCGGGTCGGTCATGTCGGCGACGAGCACGTCGCCCGGCTGCACGCGTTCCATTTCGGACGGATCGTGAATCACCTTCACGCGGCCCGCGCCGATCTTCTGGCCGATCGCGCGGCCCGTTGCGAGCACCTGCGACTGGCCCTTGAGCTTGAAGCGCTGCTCGACCTTGCCGGCGGCCTGGCTCTTCACGGTCTCAGGACGCGCCTGGAGAATGAAGATCTTGCCGTCGAGGCCGTCCTTGCCCCACTCGATGTCCATCGGGCGCTGGTAATGCTTCTCGATGATGACGGCGTATCTGGCCAACTCGATCACGTCTTCGTCGGTGATCGAGAAGCGGTTGCGCTGTTCGTGCGAGACGTCGACCGTCTTCACGCGGCCCGGCTCGCCCGGCTGCGTGAATTCCATCTTGATAAGCTTCGAGCCGATCGAGCGGCGGATGATCGGCGCCTTGCCTTGAGCGAGCGTGGTCTTGAAGACGTAGAACTCGTCCGGATTCACGGCGCCCTGCACGACCGTTTCGCCAAGGCCGTAGCTCGACGTAATGAAGACGGCGTCCTTGAAGCCCGATTCCGTGTCCAGCGTGAACATCACGCCTGCGGCGCCGCGGTCCGAACGGACCATGCGCTGCACGCCAGCCGACAGCGCGACTTCGGCGTGGGTAAAGCCCTTGTGGACGCGATAGGAAATGGCGCGGTCGTTGTAGAGCGACGCGAACACGTGCTTGAGGCGATCGAGCACGTCTTCGATGCCCACCACGTTGAGGTAGCTTTCCTGCTGACCGGCAAACGACGCGTCGGGCAGGTCTTCCGCCGTTGCCGACGAACGCACGGCGAACGAGAGCTCAGACGGCGAACCGTTTTGCAGCGTTTCGAAACCGGCGCGGATTTCCGCTTCGAGTTTCGGCTGCAGCGGCGCATCGATGATCCATTGACGGATCTCCTTGCCCGCTTCGGCCAGCGCCTTCACGTCGTCGACGTCGAACGTCTCCAGACGAGCGGCGATCCGTTCGGTCAGGTTGTTATGTTTCAGGAAGTCGCGGAAGGCGAGCGCGGTCGTCGCGAAGCCCGTGGGCACCCGCACGCCTGCCTCAGCCAACTGGCTGATCATCTCGCCGAGCGAGGCGTTCTTGCCGCCCACGATCTCGACATCGGTCATCCGCAACTGCTCGAAAGGCACTACATACGCCTGATCCTTGGCAACGGTGTTAGTCATACAAGCCCCTAAGTGTGAAAAAAATTCACGATTGCGCAAGTGGGCTCGAACGCGGCTCGCCCATTGGAAGCGGATTCGCGTCTTGCGCAACCTGTTGGAGAAGCAATCGCTCACGGGGCGCGAATTTCCATTCAATGGAAAAGCACGAAGATGCGCGCGAATCCATGGAGTTAGATGGAATCGCTGCAAATTGACACCAGAATGCACCGCGATAGGCGGCTGTTTGGCGCGGTTGCACTGCAATTGCTTATCCAACAGGTTGCCGTTATTCTACCGTGCCGACTCTGGAATTTGTGCCAGGCGGCGAGAATTGCCCCTCGGTCCCGCCGGACGGGGCTTTCCGGGCGCCCAAGCCTGTCCCGAGCGGCCCTGCAGCTCACGTACCCAGCCTCAACCGATGCCGCCTACCGTATTCATCGTCTCCGACGGTACCGGGATCACTGCCGAAACTTTCGCGCATTCGATCCTGTCGCAGTTCGACCAGAAATTCCGCCTCGTGCGCGTGCCCTTTGTCGATTCGTCCGAAAAGGCCTACTCGACCGCCGAGAAGATCAACGAAGCCGCCGTGCAGGAAGGGCGCCGCCCCATCGTGTTCACCACGCTCGTGGACAGCAACTCGAACGAGATCGTCAAGCGCGCGAATGCGCTCGTGATGGACATGTTCCAGACCTTCGTGGAGCCGCTCGAGCAGGAACTGGAGCTCAAGTCGAGCCACGCCATGGGCCGCGGCCACCAGAACGCCGACACCGACGAATACAAGAACCGTATCGAGGCGATCAACTTCTCGCTCGCGCACGACGACGGCCAGTCCGACCGCAATCTCGCCGACGCCGACGTGATCCTCGTGGGCGTGTCGCGCAGCGGCAAGACGCCGACTAGCCTGTATCTCGCGATGCAGTACGGTGTGAAGGCCGCGAACTACCCGCTCATCCCGGACGATTTCGAGCGCGGCAAGCTGCCGAACGCGTTGCTGTCGCATCGCACGAAGATATTCGGCCTCTCGATCGATCCACAGCGCCTGACCGAGATCCGCAACGAGCGGCGCCCAGGCAGCAAGTACGCCGCGCTGGAAAATTGCCGCTACGAGGTCAACGAAGCCGAAGCGATGATGCGGCGCGAAGGCATCAAGTGGCTCTCGTCGACGCACAAGTCGATCGAGGAAATCGCCACCACGATCCTGCAGGAAATCCGCATCGACAAGCCGTCGTATTGAAACGGCGCGCCTGAAACGAAAAAGCCCGCATCACGCGGGCTTTTTCGTTCGTGGGGGCGAACGTCAACGTAGGTGCCGCTGCTGCCGGCATTGCTCGAACACGCACACGGCCGCCGCTGCCGCGACGTTGAGCGACTCCATGCCGCCCGGCTGCGGAATCGTCACGCGCAGCGCGGCCGCGTCGCGCCATACCTGCGAGACGCCCGCCCCTTCGTTGCCGAACACCCACGCGACCTGACCCGTGAGATCGGCCTCGTCGATCGCCTGCGCGCCATGCGAATCGGTGATGACGACCGGCACGCCGAGCATCCCGACGAGCGCTTCGGCCTCCACGTTCTCGTAGACCTGCAAGAGGAAATGCGCACCCATCGCCGAGCGCAGCACCTTCGACGACCACACATAGGCCGTGCCCGGCGTGCAGAACACCTTGTCGATGCCGGCCGCCGCCGCGCTGCGCAGGATCGAGCCGACGTTGCCGGCGTCCTGCAGTCCGTCGAGCACGAGGCAAGTCGAGCCGACACGCCCGGGCAACTGCGCTTCAGGCATATCGACGAGCAGCAGCAGCCCCACGCCGTGCACGACGTTCGAGAGCTGCCCGAAGAGTGCATCGGGCAGTGTGATCACGCGGCGCTCGTCCACGCGGGCGACGATCGCCTGCGCTTCTTCATGCGCGAGCGCGCCTTCGGTCACGACGCAGTATTCGGGCTGCGTGCCGCCGCCGAGCCACGCGCTCGCGAGATGGAAGCCTTCGAGCAGGGCCTGATGACTGCGCCGCTGTTGATGCGTCGAGCCGGCGAGCGCCTTCAGGCGCTTGTAGAGCGGATTGTCGCGCGAGGTAATGGCTTTCACGGGCGGCTCTGGCGTGTCAAATGAGGATAGGGAGATAGAAAAACGGCGGCGCCGGCACTACGCGAAACGGCGCCGGCTCGCGCGAGACGCCGGCAGCGGCGGCTCAAGGCAGCGGCGCGAAGGCGTCGTCTGCTTCGAGGCCGGCGGCGTCGCTGACCACCGTCAAAGCACCGGTCAGGACGATGCCGTGTAGCGCATAGGCCTCGCGCACGGGCGCGAACGAGCGCCGGTGATGCTCGCACGGACCATGCACGCGCAACGCTTCGAGGTGCTGCGGCGTGCCGTAGCCTGCATGGGCGTCGAAACCGTAATGCGGGTGGACTTGGTGCAGATCGACCAGCATGCGGTCGCGCGTGACCTTGGCGATGATCGACGCCGCCGAAATGCTCGGCACCAGCGCGTCGCCGCCGATCACCGCCTCGCCGCGCACCGGCATCACCGGGCAGCGATTGCCGTCTATCTTCGCGAGCGTCGGCACGATGCTCAAGCCTTCGACTGCACGCCGCATCGCCAGCATCGTCGCGTGCAGGATGTTGAGCGTGTCGATTTCCTCGACGCTCGCCGACGCGACGCACCACGCGAGCGAGCGTTCGACGATGCGCTCGTAGAGCGTTTCGCGCGCCTGCGCCGTCAGCATCTTCGAATCGTTGAGCCCGCGAATCGGCCGGGCCGGATCGAGAATCACGGCCGCTGCGACCACCGGCCCGGCGAGCGGCCCGCGGCCGGCCTCATCCACGCCGCAGATCACGTCGTCCGGCGATTCGAACAGCAGTCCGGCCTGCCGCGCCGCCTTGCGACGCGCGGCGAGCTTCAGCGCCGCCTGCGACGGCGGCTTTTTCACCGCCGGCGCTGTCGTACGCCTGGTCGTGCGCTTGATCGTGTCCTCGCTCATGCGCGCCCCTTTCGGCCTTCGACGATGCGCGCGACCACCTCGGCCGCGCGCTCCGCGGTGTTCTGGCGCAGGGTCAGATGCATCTGCGTGAACACCTCGGTCAGCGTGCGCCGGTTTGCCTCGTCCTGCAACTGCGTGAGCGTCGCGTCGGCAAGCGCCTCTGGCGTGGCGAAATGCTGCAGGATTTCCGGCACGACGAAGCGGCCCGCGAGAATGTTCGGCAGGCCCACGTAAGGCAGATAGGCCTGGCGGCGCATGATCTGCCCCGTGAGCCAGGGCACCTTGTAGGAGATGACCATCGGCTTCTTGAGCAGCGCCGCTTCGAGCGTGACCGTGCCGCTCTTCACGAGGATCGCGTCGGCGGCCGTCATGGCGAGTTGCGACTGGCCGTCGATGATCGTGAGCGCGAGGCCCTGATGCGCGTTCGCGAGTTCCTGCAGCTGCGCGTGGATAGCCGGCGTTGCCGCCGGCATCACGAAACGCAGCGCCGGCTCGCGCCGCTGCATGATCTGCATCGCGTCGAAGAAAGTCGGGCCGATCAGGTTGATTTCCGAGCGGCGGCTGCCCGGCAGCACCGCGATCACCGGGCCGCTTTCCGGCATGCCCAGCGTGCGGCGCGCGCCGGTCAGGTCCGGTTCGAGCGGAATCTCGTCGGCGAGCGGATGACCCACGTACGACGCCGCCACCCCGGCCTTCTCGAGGAGCGCCGTTTCGAACGGAAACACGCACAGCATGTGATCCACGGCCTTCTGGATCTTCTTGATACGCCCGCCACGCCACGCCCAGATCGACGGGCAGACGAAGTGGATCGTCGGAATGCCCACATCGCGCAGCGCGTGCTCGAGGCCGAAGTTGAAGTCAGGCGCGTCCACGCCGATGAACGCGTCCGGCGGTTCGGCCAGCAGCTGATGCTTGAGCTCGTTGCGGATGCGCAGAATCTCGGGGATGTGCCGCAGCGCCTCGACGTAGCCGCGCACCGAGAGCTTTTCCATCGGCCAGTGCGCGTCGAAGCCAGCGGCCATCATGCGCGGACCACCGATTCCGTAGTACTGCGTAGTGTCGGGCAAGCGGGCT
Source organism: Paraburkholderia sp. CNPSo 3281 (assembly GCF_024206515.1). NCBI lineage: Bacteria > Pseudomonadati > Pseudomonadota > Betaproteobacteria > Burkholderiales > Burkholderiaceae > Paraburkholderia > Paraburkholderia sp. CNPSo 3281. Next base: position 134,579 of record NZ_JAMBPS010000003.1, read on the forward strand.
TTGAGACCCGCGAGCAGTGACGACGCAAGCAGGTCGCCGGACGGCTCGCCGGCGACCATCGCAAGGCGCAGCGGACGCGTTTGCAGCGCCATCGATCAGCGAATGATGCCGCGTTGCGACTGCTCGACGAAGTCGAGCAGCGCCTTCACGTGCACGTCGCCGTCGCCGCCCGCCTGCGCGAGGTCGGCGAGCTGCACCTTCGCCTCTTCGAGCGAGAGGCCGTTCTTGTAGAGCGTGCGATACGCCGAGCGCAGCGCGGAAATCGCGTCAGCCGAAAAACCGCGACGGCGCAGACCTTCGACGTTGATGCCGTGCGGCACCGCCTTGTTGCCGGCGGCGATCACGAACGGCGGCACGTCCTGCACGAGCGCCGAGGCGCCGCCGACCATCGAATGCGCGCCAATGCGCACGAACTGGTGCACGCCGGTCATGCCACCGACGATCGCGTGGTCTTCGACGAACACGTGGCCGGCGAGCTGCGCGTTGCTCGACATGATGACGTTGTTGCCCAGACGGCAGTCGTGGCCCACGTGCACGTAGGCCATGACCCAGTTGTCGTCGCCGATGATCGTGACGCCGGTGTCCTGCACCGTGCCCGTATGCAGCGTCGTGAACTCGCGGATGGTGTTGCGGCTGCCAATCACGAGCTTCGTGGGCTCGCCCTTGTACTTCATGTCCTGCGGACGGCCGCCGATCGACGCGTAGTGGCCGATCGTGTTGTCTTCGCCAATCGTCGTGTGGCCTTCGAGCACGCTATGCGAACCGACCTTCGTGCGCGCACCGATGGTGACGTTCGCACCGATGACCGCGAACGGCCCGATTTCGACCGATTCGTCGATCTGCGCGCCCGACTCGACGACCGCAGTGGGATGGATCCTGCTCATTCGTCCTCGCTCTCCGATTCTGTTTCCGTGCGCCGACGCCTCGAGGTCAAGGCGCGCTGCGGCATGCGGCGGCGCTTCTTATTGCGCCGCGTCCATTTTCTTGACGGTGCACATGAGTTCCGCCTCGCAGGCCACGGAGCCTTCCACTTCGGCCACCGCCTTGAACTTCCAGATGCCGCGCATGTAGCGCTCGAACGTCACGTTGAGGATGAGCTGGTCACCCGGCTCGACCACGCGCTTGAAGCGCGCGCCGTCGATGCCCACGAAGTAGTACAGCGTATTCTCGAAGTCCTGCTCTTCCTCCGAGAACGTGAGCAGCGCGGCGGTTTGCGCCAGCGCCTCGAGAATCATCACGCCGGGCATGACCGGGCGCTGCGGGAAGTGTCCCGTGAAAAAGGGCTCGTTGACCGTCACGTTCTTCAACGCCTTGATGCTCTTGTGCGGCTCCAGCTCGATGACCCGGTCCACCATCAGGAACGGATAGCGGTGCGGCAGCAGCGTGAGAATCTTGTGGATGTCGAAGTTGAGTTTTTCGATGTTCATGGTGGTTCTGCTCACGCAGGAATTGCGCGTGTGACTTTCGATTTCGATTTTCGAGGCGCTTGACCAAACACGCCCGCGCTGACGCGAAGTATGCGCCACGCCCGGGCTCCCGTGCATGCGTATTGCCCCGGGCGGGTAGCCCCGGGCGGGGAGCCCCGGCGGGGAGCTTTGCTCGTCCGCGACGCAAAGCGGCGCGCCGCTCCCGCGACACGCCGCCCGCTACCTCGATACTGCTTTCTTATTCGCCCGGCGGCTTCTGGGCGACCGCCGCCTCGAGCGCCTTGATACGGTCGCGCAGCTTGTCGATGTTACGCAACAGCGCGGCGCTCTTGTTCCAGTCGGCGTGATCGACCGCGGGGAAAGCGCTCGTGTAGATACCAGCCTTCGGCAACGACTTCGAGACACCCGACTTCGCCGTGACGATCACGTAGTCGCCCAGCGTGACGTGCCCCGCGATGCCCACTGCACCGCCGATCATGCAATGGCGTCCGATCGTCGTGCTGCCCGCAATGCCAGCGCAGCCCGCGATGACCGTGTACGCGCCGATCTTGCAGTTGTGGCCGATCTGCACGAGGTTGTCGATCTTCACGCAGTCTTCGATGATCGTATCGGCCATCGCGCCGCGGTCGATCGTGGTGTTCGCGCCGATCTCGACGTCCGGCCCGATGGCCACGCCGCCCACCTGCGGAATCTTGACCCAGCTACCCGTGCGCGCGTCGCCCTCGCCCGTGAAATCGGGGGCGAAACCAAAGCCGTCCGAGCCGATCACGGCGCCGGCATGCACGATGGCGCGCGCGCCAAGCTTGCAGCTGTGATAGACGGTCACGCCCGGATACAGGTGCGAGCCCTCACCCACCTCGGTGCCGCGGCCGATGAAGACGTTCGCGTCGAGCCGCACGTTTTCCCCGATCACCGCGCCTGCTTCGACCGTGACGTTCGGGCCGATCACCGCGCTCGCGGCAATCTGCGCCTTCGCGTCGACGTGGGCGCTGGCGTGGATGCCCGGCTGCGCCTTCGGCGCGGCGAGGTCGATGTACGCCTGCGCGACACGCGCGAAGTAAGCATACGGATTCGGTGTGACGATGAAGTTGCGTCCTTCGCGCGATGCGAGCTTCTCGAGATCGCCGGGGCTGATGAGCACCGCGCCCGCGCCGGTCGTCTCGACCTGCGCGAGATACTTCGGATTGGCGAGGAACGCGAGCTGTTGCGGACCGGCCTGGTCGAGCGGCGCCAGCGAACTGACGCGTTGCGTCGCATCGCCCACCACCTCGCCGCCGAACCGCCCGACGATGTCCTCAAGCGTAAATGCCATGCGCGTGCTGCTCCTGCCTTAGTTGCTTTTCGTTGCCTTAGTTGCTGCTGCTACCGCCCGCGCTATTCGCTGCGAGCGCCTTCAGCACCTGGTCGGTGATGTCGATGCGCGGGCTCACGTACACTGCTTCCTGCACGATCAGGTCGTAATGCTGCTGCTCGGCGATCTGCTTGATCACCTTGTTCGCCCGGTCGAGCACCGCGGCCAGTTCCTCATTGCGGCGCTGGTTCAGGTCTTCGCGGAATTCGCGCTGCTTGCGCTGAAAGTCGCTGTCGAGCGCAGACAGGTCGCGCTGCTTCGATGCGCGATCGGTCGGCGACATCGACGGGCCGTTCTTGTCGAGCGAATCGGACATCGACTTCAGGCGCTGCGCCATGTCCTGCAGATCCTTGTCGCGCTTGGCGAACTCGGCTTCGAGCTTGGTCTGCGCGGCCTTCGCGGGAACGGATTCGCGCAGGATGCGATCGGAGTTCACCGCCGCGATCCTGGCTTCCTGCGCCTGCGCCACGCCCATGCCAAAACCGAGGAGCGCCAGCGACACGGTCATCGCCCCGATCGTCCGTCTGGAAAACATACCCGTTAGCAAAGTCATCCTCTCGTTTCCTGGATTCCGGCGCCGCGCGCTGCGCGCGCAACGAACGCCGGGCAAAACATACGTCAGAATGCCGTCCCGATCTGGAACTGGAACTTCTGGTACTGGTCGCCTTCGTGCTTGGTAACCGGGAAGCCCAGGCTCAGCTTGAGCGGACCGATCGGCGAAATCCACGCGAGACCGAAGCCGTAGCTGTAACGCAAGCCATTGGCGCCAATACTGTTGCCTTCCGTGCCCCAGACGTTACCACCATCGACGAACGTGAAGACGCGCAGCGTCCGGTCATAGCCCGTGCCCGGCAGCGGGAAGGTCAGCTCGATGTTGCCGACCAGCATCTTCGAACCGCCGATCGGGTCGTTCGTCGTCTTGTCGCGCGGACCCAGCGAACTCGGCTCGTAGCCACGCACCGAACCGATACCACCGGCGTAGTAGTTCTTGAAGATCGGGTACGGCTTGCCGCTGAGGCCATTACCGTAGCCGCCCTGGAAGTTCAAGCCCAGCACGAAGCCCCGCGCGAACGAGTAGTAGTACTGCGCCTGGATGTCAGCCTTGTAGTATTGCGTGCCGCCAACCGGCGTGCCGTACTCGGCATTCGCCTGCGTGAAGTAGCCCTTGCTCGGCACGAGCGCGCTGTCACGCGCGTCGCGCGACCAGCCCACCGTGAGCGGCACATTGTTCGACACGCGGCCAAACTGGTTCACGTAGTCGATATAGCTCTGCGGCGTGTTCGAGTCGACGTCGAGCGTGTCCTGCTCGAAGCCCGCGCCGAAGTAGACCGTGTCGACTTCCGAGAACGGGATGCCGAACTTGAGGTCGCCGCCCATCGTGATGATGCGGAAACTCGAATCGGTCGAGTAGTACAGCGGCTGGTACGTGCGGTAGTAGACGTCGGTAATGCGCTTGATGCCGTCCACCGTGAAGTACGGGTCCACCTGCGTGAGGGCCAGCGTGCGGTACGTCTTCGCGGTGTTCACGTTCAGCGAGAGCGAGGTGCCCGAACCGAACACGTTGTCCTGCGATACGCCCGCCGACAGCACCACCTTGTCCGTGGACGAGAAACCCGCGCCCAGCGTGATCGCGCCGGTCGGCTTTTCGGCGACCTTCACGTTCACGTCCACCTGGTCGGCCGTGCCTTCCACGGGCACCGTGGTCACGTCGACGTCGGTGAAGTAGCCCAGACGGTTGATACGGTCCTTCGAGAGCGCGAGGCGGTTCGAGTCGAACCACGAGCTTTCGAGCTGGCGCATTTCGCGGCGCACGACTTCGTCGCGGGTGCGCGTGTTGCCCACCACGTTGATACGGCGCACGTACACGCGGCGGCTCGGATCGACCTGCAGCGTGAGGTTGACCGTGTGATTCGCCTGATCGATCTGCGGCAGCGCGTTGACGGTCGCGAACGCGTAACCGTACTCGCCTAGCTTGTCTACGATGGCCTTGGTCGTGGCCTGCAGCTTTTCGGCCGAGAAGGTGTCGCCCGGCTTGATCTTGATGAGTTTCTTGAGCTCGGCCTCACGGTCGAGCAGGTTGCCCGACAGCTGAATGCCCGACACCTTGTACGGCTCACCTTCGTGAATGCCGATGGTGAGGTACATGTCCTTCTTGTCGGGCGAGATCGAGACCTGCGTCGAGTCGATGTTGAACTCGAGGTAGCCGTGGTTCAGGTAGTACGAGCGCACGTTCTCGAGGTCGCCCGTGAGCTTTTCCTTCGAGTAGAGGTCGTTCTTCGTGTACCACGAGAACCAGTTCGGCGTGGACAGCTGCATCTCCGCCAGGAGCGTGCCGCTGCTGTACGTCTTGTTGCCGATGAAGTTGATCTGGCGGATCTTCGCGCTCGGACCTTCGACCACCGAAAACAGCAGACCGACGCGATTGCGGTCGATCGGCGTGACCGTGGTCGTGACCTCGGCGGCGTAGAAGCCGCGCGTGAGGTACTGGCGCTTGAGCTCCTGCTCGGCCTTGTCGACGAGCGCCTTGTCGTAGTAGCGGCCTTGCGAGAGGCCGACCGCGCGCAGCGCCTTCGTGAGGTTGTCCTTGTCGAATTCCTTGATGCCCGCGAAGTCGATCGTGCCGATGGCCGGGCGCTCCTGCACCTGCACCACCACGACGCCGCCTTCGGTGGCGATCTTCACGTCATTGAAGAAGCCCGTCGCATAGAGTGCGCGGATGGCCTCGGACGCCTTGTCGTCGGTGAACGTGTCGCCCTGCTTGATCGGCAGGTAGGCGAACACCGTGCCCGGCTCGACGCGTTGCAGCCCTTCGATGCGGATGTCCTGAACCACGAAAGGCGTCGTTGCTGCGTGGGCAACGAGTCCATGTGCGGCGATCGCCGCGGCCGCAACCGTTTTTGGAACCAAGCGATGAGGTCTGAACAACGTGCTTCCCCAATTATGTATAGCTGCATCAGGTCAGGCGGCACGCCCACGGACGCCGCCAGACATCTTTAAAAATGGATTAACCGAGCCAGATCGTTGAACAACGCGATCGCCGACAGTGCGACGATGCAGGCAAGTCCCGCGCGCTGCAGTACGAGCTGCCAGCGGTCCGAGACGGCTTTGCCCGTTACGGCTTCAACCGCATAATATAACAGATGCCCCCCGTCCAATACCGGAATTGGGAGCAGATTCAATACGCCGAGGCTGATGCTCACGAGCGCGAGGAACGACAGGAACGCTGAAGGACCGAGTCTCGCGCTCTTGCCGGCATAGTCGGCAATCGTCACCGGGCCCGACAGATTCTTCAGCGATGCTTCGCCCGTGATCATGCGGCCGAACATCCGCAGCGAATACACGGCGATGTCCCAAGTGCGATACGCACCGAGCCGCACGCTCTCGAGCGGCCCATAGCGCACGTCCACGGAAGGCGCCTGCGCCGAGAGCGCCGCACCGATTCGACCCACTTCTTCGCCCGTTTGCGCGTCGCGTTGCAGCGCGGGCGTGACTGTGAGCGTGAGCGTTTGCTGCGTGTGCTGGGCAGCGTCGCCGCGCGCGACCGTGAGCCGCACAGGCTTGCCCGCACGCGCCTTCACGTACGCGATGAAAGTGCTTGCGCTGTCCACGGGCCGGCCGTCGACTGCGCGCAGTTGATCGCCCGCTTGCAGCCCGGCATGTTGCGCCGCACTACCCGCCTCCACGGCCGCCACCTTGAGCGTGTTGCCGCCCGCCTCGAGGCCGAGCTTCGCCAGGAAGTCGTCGTCGAGATCCTTGCTGGTCAGTTGCGAGAGATCGAGCGGGAAATCGTAGGTGCCCTCGCCATCGCGCGCGGCAAGGACGACACGGCCCTGGTCGAACGCCGTGGCAAGCAGTTTCCAGCGCAGGTCAGACCACGAACGCACGGGCTCGGTGCGGCTGCCGTTTGCATCGCTCACCGAAAGAATCGTTTCGCCGCCCTGGAAGCCGGCTCGAGCTGCCGCCGATTGCGCGGGCGGCGCCGCGACAATGGCCTTCTGCTCGGTCACCCCGCTCGCGTACACCAAGGAAAAGAGCACGACGGCCAGCACGAAATTGGCGATCGGCCCCGCCGCGACGATCGCGATGCGCTTGCCGACCGACTGGCGGTTGAACGCGTGCGGCAAATCGCTCGCGGGAATCTGCCCGGGCGACTCGCGTTCGTCGAGCATCTTCACGTAACCGCCGAGCGGCAGCGCCGCGATGGTCCACTCGGTGCCGCTCGTCTTGCTGACCCACTGCACGAGCGGCCGGCCAAAGCCGATCGAGAAACGCAGGACCTTCACGCCGCACAGGCGCGCGACGCTGTAGTGCCCGTATTCGTGCACGACGACCAGCACGCCGATCGCCACGACGAATGCGACCAGTTCGGTAAGCAGGTTCATGAGCGCCTCCTGGGCTGGAAGCAGCGCACCGGTGCGGGAGCGGCCCCGAGGTCAGGCTCGCGTGCCTGAGGGGCCACCAGGGCCCTTCCGCAAGCCCCTCGCTGACCTGTCAGGCCGGCACCGGCAGGCTGTCGATGATGGTGTGAGCCGCGCGGCGGGCGGCCGCGTCGGCTTCGAGCACGACTTCGAGACTCGACGCGTTGCGGTTCTCGAGCGCGTTGAGTACGGCATCTACCGTCTGGGCGATGGCCATGAAGCCGATGCGCCGGTTCAAAAATGCTTCCACCGCAACTTCGTTCGCCGCGTTGAGCGCCGCGCTCGCCACGCCGCCGGCGCCCAATGCCTGCATCGCGAGTGCAAGACACGGAAAGCGCGCGTAGTCGGGCTTTTCGAACGTGAGCGTCGCGATTTGCGCGAGATCGAGTTGCGCGACGCCGGAATCGACACGATCCGGACACGCCAGCGCGTGCGCGATCGGCGTGCGCATGTCGGGGTTGCCTAGTTGCGCGAGCACCGAACCGTCGGCGTACGAAACCATCGAGTGAATCACGCTCTGCGGGTGGATCAGCACGTCGATGCGCTCGCCCGGCAGGTCGAACAGATAATGCGCCTCGATCACTTCGAGGCCCTTGTTCATCATCGTGGCCGAATCGACCGAGATCTTGCGGCCCATCGACCAGTTCGGGTGCTTGCAGGCCTCGTCGGGCGTCACGTTCACGAGCGTCGAGGGCTCGCGGGTGCGGAACGGGCCGCCCGAGGCGGTCAGGATGATCTTCGTGACGCCCTCGCGCTGCGCGTTTTCGCGCGGGAAGCACTGGAACACGGCGTTGTGCTCGCTGTCGAGCGGCAGCAGCACGGCGCCGCTGTCGCGCACGGCGTCGATGAAGATGTCGCCCGACATCACGAGCGCTTCCTTGTTGGCGAGCAGGATCTGCTTGCCGGCCTTCGCCGCTGCGAGCGTGGGTGCGAGACCCGCCGCGCCGACAATGGCCGCGACCACGGTGTCGCAGCCATCGCTTTTCGAGACTTCGACGAGCGCCTGCGGCCCGTAGGTCACGATGGTCTTCGAGCCCGCCGCGCGCAGCTTGCGCTCGACCTGTGCGGCGGTTTCGGCGTCGCCGACCACGGCCGCCTCGGGGGCGAAGCGCAGGCATTGTTCGACGAGCTTCTCGCCGTTGCGATGCGCGGTGAGCGCATAGACCGAGAAGCGTTGCGGATGCCGCGCGACGACGTCGAGCGTGCTGTCTCCAATCGAGCCCGTGGAACCGAGCAGTGTGAGTCGTTTTTGCATATTCAAATCTCTAGCCGAGCGTCCTGGCCAAGCCCCTTTAGCCGAGCAGCAACATGGCAAGCGGCAGCACGGGCAGCAGCGCGTCGATGCGGTCGAGGACTCCGCCGTGGCCCGGCAGGAGGCCGCTCGAATCCTTCACGCCAGCCTGGCGCTTCAGCATCGACTCGAACAGATCGCCGATCACGCTGAACGCGACCAGCACGGTAAGTACAAAAAGCGCACGGCCGAGCCCGATCTGGGCGGCTAGCGCGGAATACAGCGTGGGTTCGAACGCGTGCAGCGCGATCGCCGCGCCCGACACCACCATCACGGCGGCCCAGCCGCCCACGGCGCCCTCCCAGGTCTTGCCGGGGCTGATCGAAAGCGCAAGCTTATGCTTTCCGAATGCCTTACCTGCAAAGTATGCGCCGATATCGGCCAGCCAGACCACGAGCAACAGGGACAAAACGAACGCCACGCCGGCCGTGCGCGCGGCAACGAGGGCGTGCCAGCAGGCCGCGAAAACGACGAGCCCGGCGGCCAGCAGGAAGCCGCGCCAGGCGCCCGCCGCGAGCACCGGCTTGCGCAGCAGCACGTAAGGGCCGGCGATGATCCAGAACACGCCCGCCGCCTGAAAGAGCGGCCGGGGCGCCGGCAGGCACGTACTGAGCGCCACGGCGGCCGCCGCGATCACGGCGTAGACGATCGAGCCGGTCGCGCCCGCCTTCAGGAGGCGCGCCCACTCCCACGCGGCGAACACGACCACGACGCCGATCAGCGCGCCGAACGCCGCCACCGGCGCGAACAGCGTGACCGGCAGGAAGACTGCCAGCAGGACGAGCGCCGTAATGACGCGGGTCTTCAGCATGAAAGGGAATCGGCGTTCTGGGCGACGACCTGCGCGCTCGTGCGGCCGAAGCGGCGCTCGCGCTCGGCATACGACGCAATGGCGCGGCTGAGCGCTTCGGCGTCGAAATCCGGCCAGAACGTGTCGGTGAAATAGAACTCGGCGTAGGCGAGTTGCCAGAGCAGGAAGTTGCTCACTCGCTGCTCGCCGCCCGTGCGGATGAAGAGATCCGGCTCGGGCGCGTAGGCCATTGCCAGATGCTGGGACAGCGTGTCTTCGGTGACGGGAACCGCCTGACCCGTGGCCGCGGCTTCCTCGACCAGCTTGCGCGTGGCCTGCAGGATATCCCAGCGGCCGCCGTAGTTGGCGGCGATCGTGAGCGTGAGACGGGTGTTGCGCGCGGTTTTGGTTTCCGCGCGGCGAATCAGGTCCTGGATGCGCTCGTTGAACATCGACAGGTCGCCGACCACGCGCAGGCGGATGCCGTTCGCGTGCAGGCGCGCCACCTCGCGCTCGAGCGCGGTGACGAAAAGGCGCATGAGGAACGACACTTCGTCGGTCGGTCGGCGCCAGTTCTCGGAACTGAAGGCGAAGAGCGTCACGTATTCGACGCCGCGCTCCACGCACGACTCGACGACCGAACGCACGGCGTCGACGCCGCGCGTGTGGCCCGCGACGCGCGGCAGGCGCCGCTGGGTCGCCCAACGGCCATTGCCGTCCATGATGATCGCGATGTGGCGCGGCACGGCCGCCACGTCGGGCACGCGAACGGTTGAGCTGGTATAGGTCATGGCCGTCGGACTGTAACTGCGATAAAAAAAGGGAACGCCGGAAATCTGGCGAATCTGGAAGGCCTGAGGCCTCAGACCGTCATGATCTCGGCTTCCTTCGTCTGGACGAGCTTGTCGATCTCGGTCACGAAGCGGTCAGTCAGCTTCTGGACTTCATCGCCGCCACGGCGCTCGTCGTCTTCGGAAATTTCCTTGTCCTTCACGAGCTTCTTGAGTTGCTCGTTGGCGTCGCGACGCAGGTTGCGCACGGCGACCTTCGCCGTTTCACCTTCGTTCTTGACGACCTTCGTGAGCTCCTTGCGGCGCTCTTCGGTGAGCGCGGGCATCGGCACGCGGATCAGGTCGCCGTGCGTGGCCGGGTTCAGGCCGAGATCCGACTCGCGGATCGCCTTTTCGATGACCGGCACCATCTTCTTTTCCCAAGCCTGCACGCCGATCGTGCGCGCGTCGACGAGCGTGAGGTTCGCGACCTGCGAGATGGGCACGGGCGAACCGTAGTAGTCGACCTGGATGTGGTCGAGCAGACCGGTATGGGCGCGGCCCGTTCGGATTTTTGCCAGATCGCTCTTGAACGCGTCGATCGAGCGCTGCATTTTCTGCTCGGCGCCCTTTTTGATGTCAGCCACAGCCATTTTGATACCTCCGAACCTTCATAACGGAACGAGCCCGCCAGCGCGCTGATGGGCGGCGCGGCCCGTGTTCGAACCTCTCGTGAGACGAGAGTTTACACGTGGACGAGCGTACCTTCGTCTTCGCCCAGAACGATGCGCTTGAGCGCACCCGGCTTGACGATGGAAAAAACCCGGATCGGCAGCTTCTGGTCGCGGCACAGCGCGAACGCGGTGGCGTCCATCACCTGCAGGTTGCGGCCAATTGCCTCATCGAAGCTGATCGTCGAGTAGCGCGTGGCGGTCGGGTCCTTCTTCGGATCGGCCGAGTAGACGCCATCGACCTTGGTGGCCTTCAGCACGACTTCGGCGCCGACTTCCGAGCCGCGCAGCGCAGCAGCCGTGTCGGTGGTGAAGAACGGGTTGCCCGTGCCGGCGGCGAAGATCACGACCTTGCCTTCTTCGAGCTGGCGAATCGCGCGGGGGCGGATGTACGGCTCAACGACCTGATCCATGCGCAGCGCCGACTGCACGCGCGCCTCGATGCCCGCGTGACGCATGGCGTCCTGCAGCGCGAGCGCGTTCATCATCGTGGCCAGCATGCCCATGTAGTCGGCCGTTGCGCGATCCATACCGGCCGCGCCGCCCGCGACGCCGCGGAAAATGTTGCCGCCGCCGATCACGACTGCGAGTTGGGTGCCCAGACGCACCACCTCGGCCACGTCTGCCACCATACGTTCGATCGTGGCGCGATTGATGCCGAAGGCATCATCGCCCATCAGGGCTTCGCCGGAAAGTTTGAGCAGGACGCGTTTATAGGCGGGTGTGGGCATGGAGGTATCCAGGATCGCGCGCAAAGGGCAATAACTTGAAACTGTAGGGGTGAAATACGGCTTCGGGCAAGCGCCGCCAGAAATAGCGAAGATTTCCGACGCCGCGCACGGCGGGGGACTACCATGCGCGTCGCCGCTACGCTGCCCGCCACGGCGGATTGCTCCGCCACGGCTTACAACTCAGCAAACTACGGTGCTAACTGCGGTGCTGCAACAACTGCGGTCGCCGCCTGCCGTGCAAGGCGCGGCAGGCGGGCTTACCGGTCTTTATTGCTGCTTTGCAGCAGCGACTTGCGCGGCCACTTCGGCAGCGAAGTCGTCCTGGCGCTTCTCGATGCCTTCGCCCACCACGAAGAGGGCGAACTTCTGCACCGTCGTGCCAGCAGCCTTGAGCATCTGCTCGATCGTCTGCTTGTCGTTCTTAACGAACGGCTGGTTCAGCAGCGAGACTTCCTTCAGGTACTTCTGGACCGAACCTTCGACCATCTTCGCGACGATCTCAGCCGGCTTGCCCGATTCGGCGGCCTTCTGCTCGGCGATGCTGCGCTCCTTGGCGATCAGGTCGGCCGGCACGTCGTCCGACGACAGCGAGACCGGCTTCATCGCGGCGATGTGCATCGCGACGTCCTTGCCCACTTGCTCTTGCGCACCTGTGTACTCGACCAGCACGCCGATGCGCGTGCCGTGCAGGTATGCAGCCAGCTGGTTGGCGGTTTCGAAACGCGCGAAGCGGCGGATCGAGAGGTTTTCGCCGATCTTGCCGACCAGTGCGAGGCGCACTGCGTCGACCGTCGAGCCGTCCAGCGGCAGCGCCGACAGAACGGCGACGTCAGCCGGGTTTTGCGTGGCGACGAGTTCAGCGATCTTCTTCGAGAAGCCGATGAAGTCATCGTTCTTCGAAACGAAGTCGGTTTCGCAGTTCAGTTCGACGATCGCGCCAGCGCCGCTACCGATGAACGACGAGATCACGCCTTCGGCCGTGACGCGCGAAGCGGCCTTGCTGGCCTTGTTGCCGAGCTTCACGCGCAGCAATTCTTCGGCACGCGCGAGGTCGCCGTCGGCTTCCGTCAGCGCCTTCTTGCATTCCATCATCGGCGCATCGGTCTTCGCGCGCAGTTCTGCCACCATGCTTGCGGTAATTGCCGCCATCATTCGCTCCTTGAGTCTGTCTGGTACACGCCGCCCGCCTTTCGACGCGGCCGGCAGAAATTCGTTTCCGTTTGAGCCTGCGGTGAAACGCTTTTTTACAGCTGCTTCTACAGGGCTACGGTGCCGCGCATATGTCGCGGCGACGAAAGTCGCGGCTTAAAAAAAAGGGGCCTATGGAAAGCCCCCTTTTCTTGCCGGACACGGGGCAGCTTACGCCTCCGAATTGACCTCGACGAACTCGTCGTCGCCGTCGTTGCCGCGCGCCGCTGCAACCACTTCGTTGACCGCGTTGGCGCGGCCTTCGAGGATCGCGTCAGCCACGCCTTGCGTGTAGAGCGCAACGGCCTTGCTCGCGTCGTCGTTGCCCGGGATCACGTAATCGATGCCTTCCGGCGAGTGGTTCGTATCGACCACGGCGATCACGGGGATGCCCAGCTTGTTCGCTTCCGTCACGGCAATCTTGTGATAGCCGACGTCGACCACGAAGATCGCGTCCGGAATGCCGCCCATATCCTTCACGCCGCCGATCGACTTTTGCAGCTTGGCGATTTCGCGTTCGAACAGGAGCGCTTCCTTCTTGCTCATCTTCTCGAGCTCGCCTGCTTCCACGGCTGCTTCCATGTCCTTCAGGCGCTTGATCGAAACCTTCAGCGTCTTGAAGTTGGTCAGCATGCCGCCGAGCCAGCGTGCGTTCACGAACGGCATGCCAGCGCGTTGTGCTTCCTGGGCGATCGTGTCGCGCGATTGACGCTTCGTGCCGACGAACAGGATCGTGCCGCGGTTCGCTGCCAGCTGACGCACGTACTTCAGTGCGTCGTTGTACATCGGCAGCGTCTTTTCGAGGTTGATGATGTGAATCTTGTTGCGATGACCGAAGATGAAGGGGGCCATCTTCGGGTTCCAGAAGCGCGTTTGGTGACCGAAGTGGACACCGGCTTCCAGCATTTGGCGCATGGTAACTGCCATGTTGCAATTCTCCGCTAGGGTTTGGGTCTGAAGCCGGCTGCCGTATCGGTGCGCCCTCCCGTTTCCGGAGATCGACGCGCCCGACACCCTGGGTGCGCCGGCTTGCGAGTGTGCTGCCTGAAGAAGATGCTTCCGAATGTTCTTCGCGCACCCGCCAAAATCCGTCTTTGGCAAAGCGCTCCGCGGCAACGGCGGATCCAGCCGCCCCCACAGGTACTCTTTGTACTTGCGTACTTCTTTCGAACGTGAATTCGAAAGATATGGGAAGCGACTTAGCCGAAGAGTATAGCACGCAGACCGCCCTTTACTCAAGACAGCTATTACCCGCGGAATACCGCGCCATCCATGTCGCATGCAGCGCGCGCCGGATCGCGACCCGCCATTTCAAAAGCCAGCGATCACTGGCATTAGGTGCGATAATTCAATATTCGACTGCATTTTCGGGCGCAAACCATGGCCATTTCGATCAAGAACGAACAAGACATCGCGCAAATGCGCGTCGCCTGCCGGCTGGCGAGCGAGGTGCTCGATTACATCACGCCGTTCGTCACCGCGGGCGTGACGACGGGTGAGCTCGACCGCCTGTGCCACGAATACATGACCGATGTGCAGGGCACGGTGCCCGCGCCGCTGAACTATCAGCCGCCGGGCTACCCGCCCTACCCGAAGGCGATCTGTACTTCCGTGAACGACGTGATCTGTCACGGTATTCCGGGCGACAAGGCGCTGAAGAACGGCGACGCGCTCAATATCGACATCACCGTCATCAAGGAAGGCTATTTCGGCGACACGAGCCGCATGTTCATCGTCGGCGAAGGCTCGATCCTCGCGAAGCGCCTCGTGCAGACCACCTATGAATGCATGTGGCTCGGCATCGACCAGGTGCGTCCGGGCGGCCACCTGGGCGACATCGGCCACGCCATTCAGCGCTACGCCGAAAGCCAGGGCTACAGCGTGGTGCGCGAATACTGCGGCCACGGCATCGGCACGGTGTTCCACGAAGACCCGCAGGTCCTGCACTACGGCCGGCCGGGCACCGGCATTGAACTCGTGCCCGGCATGATCTTCACCGTCGAGCCGATGATCAACGCCGGCCGCCGCGACATTCGCACCATGCCGGACCAGTGGACCGTCAAGACGAAGGACCGCAGCCTCTCGGCACAGTGGGAGCACACGGTACTCGTGACAGAAACGGGCTACGAGGTCCTGACCGTCTCGGCGGGCACGCCCGCCAAGCCGGCCATCGTCGCGCAGATGGCGGGCACAGCGGCCTGACCGCCGGAAAAAGTGCCGGAAAGCGCTTCCTGGCGCGATCCGGCGCAAAATGGATGGGCTCGTAGAGAGCGGCCCGCGCCCCGGGCCAGCGCGCCCAACGCAAGCGAGGCAGGACATGCGGACGCCGCCCGGCATCCGCAGCACGATGAGGCAGCCTGCAAAGCAGCCGACGCATTAACCGACGAAGCAACGCGGCCAGCCGCCATCGCGAGGCCTGCCGCGCGCACGACCAGCCGCCCGCCCAACCACGCCAGACACGACCCGAGCCCATGAGTGTTCCCGCTGTCGCCGTTCCCGATACGTCGTCGCTGAAGTCCGACTACAAGGCCGCCAAGGCCCAGTTGCTCGAGCGTTTCAAGACCGCGACCAATGTCGACTCGTTGATGCGCGCCCTCGCCCGCACCACCGACGACACCTTGTGCAGCGCCTGGAACCTGTGCGAGCTGCCGGCCACGCTGGCGCTCGTGGCGGTGGGCGGTTTCGGGCGCGGCGAGCTTGCGCCCTGGTCCGACGTCGATATCCTCGTGCTGCTGCCGGACGACGAGCCGCTCGCGCCGCTCGAAGAACGCATCGAGCGATTTATCGGCCTTGCGTGGGATCTCGGACTCGATATCGGCAGCAGCGTGCGCAGCGTCTCGCAATGCCTCGAAGAAGCCGCCAACGACGTCACCGTGCGCACGTCGCTCCTCGAGGCGCGCCGCATCACGGGCAGCGCGACGCTCTTCGGCGACTTCGCGCAGCGCTATCGCGACGCCATGGACCCGCGTGCGTTCTTCCAGGCGAAAGTGCTCGAAATGCGCCAGCGCCACGCGCGCTTCCAGGACACGCCCTATTCGCTCGAACCCAACGTCAAGGAAAGCCCCGGCGGCCTGCGCGACCTGCAGCTGATCCTCTGGATCACCGAGGCCGCCGCCTTCGGCAGCAGCTGGAAGGAGCTTGACCAGCGCGGCCTCATCACCGGGCGCGAGGCGCGCGAACTGCGCCGCAACGAGGCATTTCTCAAGGCGTTGCGCGCGCGCCTGCATGTGATCGCGGGCCGCCGCCAGGACATCCTCGTGTTCGACCTGCAGACGGCCGTGGCCGAAAGCTTCGGCTACAAGGCCAGCAGCGCGCGGCGCGCGAGCGAGCAGCTCATGCGCCGCTACTACTGGGCCGCGAAGGCGGTCACGCAGTTGTCCACCATCCTGATCCAGAACATCGAGGCGCAGCTCTTTCCGAGCACAAGTGGCATCACGCGCACGCTCTCTGAGCACTTCGTCGAGAAGCAGGGAATGCTGGAAATCGTCAGTGACGACGTGTTCGAACGCGAGCCGCACGCGATTCTCGAAGCGTTCCTGCTCTACGAGCAGGTGCCCGGCGTGAAGGGCTTGTCGGCGCGCACGCTGCGCGCGCTCTACAACGCGCGCGAGACCATGGACCTGCGCTGGCGCCGCGCCCCGGAGAACCGACGGCTCTTCATGGAGATCCTCAAGCAGCCGGCCGGCATCACGCACGCCATGCGGCTCATGAACCAGACGAGCGTGCTCGGGCGCTATCTATTGAATTTCCGCCGCATCGTCGGGCAGATGCAGCACGACCTCTATCACGTCTATACGGTCGATCAGCACATCCTGATGGTGCTGCGCAATATGCGCCGCTTCGCCGTGGCCGAGCATGCGCACGAGTATCCGTTCTGCAGCCAGCTCATCGCCAACTTCGAGCGGCCCTGGGTGCTTTACGTCGCGGCGCTGTTCCACGACATCGCCAAGGGCCGCGGCGGCGACCACTCGCAGCTCGGCATGGCCGACGCGCGGCGCTTTTGCCGCGAGCACGACATCACGGGCGACGACGCGGACCTGGTCGTCTGGCTCGTGCAGCAGCACCTCATGATGAGCCAGGTTGCCCAGAAGCAGGACATCACCGACCCCGAGGTCGTCAAGCGCTTCGCCGAACTCGTTGGCACGGAACGGCGTCTTTCGGCGCTCTACCTGCTGACGGTCGCCGACATTCGCGGCACGAGCCCGAAGGTCTGGAACAACTGGAAAGGCAAGCTGCTTGAAGACCTCTACCGCTCGACGCTCGCCGTGCTCGGTGGCGCCAAGCCTGACGCGCACTCGGAGCTCAAGACGCGCCAGGAGCTGGCGCTCGCGCTGCTGCGTCTCGAGACCGTGCCGGAGCACGCCCACCGCGCGCTCTGGGAGAAGCTCGACGTTGGCTACTTCCTGCGCCACGACGCCGCCGATATCGCCTGGCAAACGCGCGTGCTCTATCGCCACGTCGAGGCGCCGGAGCCGGTCGTGCGCGCGCGCCCGTCGCCGATCGGCGAGGCGCTGCAGGTGCTCGTCTACGCGCAGGACCGCCCCGACCTGTTCGCGACGATGTGCGCGTACTTCGACCGCAGCGGCCTTTCCGTGCTCGACGCGCGCGTGAGCACCACACGCCACGGCTACGCGCTCGATAACTTCATCGTCGCCCACACCGAGGGCGACGTGCATTATCGCGATATCGCGAACCTCGTCGAGCAGGAACTCGCGGCACGCCTGAAGGCGACGGGCAATGCACTGCCCGAGCCGTCGAAGGGCCGTCTCTCGCGCCTGTCACGCACCTTCCCGGTGACGCCGCGCGTCGACCTGCGGGCCGACGAGCGCGGCCAATACTACATCCTGTCCGTGTCGGCGAACGACCGGCCGGGCCTCCTCTATTCCATCGCGCGCGTGCTCGCGGAGCATCATGTCGGCGTCCATGCGGCGCGGATCAATACGCTCGGCGAACGGGTGGAAGACGTGTTTCTGCTCGACGGTTCGGGACTCTCCGACAACCGCCAGCAGATTCACGTCGAAACCGAATTGCTGCGCGCGATCGCAGTGTGAATGACCCAAGCGAAATACCCAGATCCATGCGAGCCAAACTGACAGCCAAACATCCGCGCCCGACCACTCCGGAACGCGCCCCCGTCCGCCGCGGCAGTACGACCGCGCGTAAGCCGGTGCGACCGGCCGAGGCGCGACCGGCGGACGCCAGGCCGGCATCGGCTGCGAAGACTTCCGCTGGGAAGCCTGCCCGCACCTCGGCCGGCCGCGCCACGCCTCGCACCGGCGATACGCGTCCGGGCGAGCGCCCGGCGCGACCCGCTCGCGAAGGCGGGTTCGGCGACGAGCGCCGCCCGGCCCGTCGTTCCGGCGATGAGGCACGTGGATTTGCGCGCGGCCGTAACGAAGGTGATGAGCGCCGTTTCACGCGTCGCCCCGAAGGCGATGACCGACGCCCACCGCGTAGCCGCGACGAAGGCAGCGCACGCCCCTTCGCGCGCCGCACTGAGGGTGATGACCGTCGCCCGCCTCGCAGCCGCGAAGAAGGTGGCGCACGCTCCTTCGCGCGCCGCCCGGAAGGTGACGATCGCCGCCCGCCTCGCAGCCGCGAAGAAGGTGGCGAGCGTCGCTTCGAACGACGCACCGAAGGCGAGGATCGCCGCCCCGCGCGTGGCCGCGACGAAGGCGGCGCACGCCCCTTCACGCGCCGCCCCGAGGGTGACGACCGCCGCCCGCCGCGCAGCCGCGACGAAGGTGGCGAGCGTCGCTTCGAACGACGCACCGAAGGCGATGATCGCCGCCCGCCGCGTAGCCGCGAAGAAGGTGGCGACCGACGCTTCGCGCGCCGCCCCGAAGGCGACGACCGACGCCCGCCGCGCAGCCGTGACGAAGGTGGTGCACGCCCCTTCGCGCGCCGCCCCGAGGGTGATGACCGCCGCCCACCGCGCAGCCGCGAAGAAGACGGTGCACGCCCCTTCGCGCGCCGCGCCGAGGGCGACGACCGTCGCCCGCCGCGTAGCCGCGAGGAAGGTGGCGAGCGCCGCTTCGAACAGCGCAGCGAAGGCGATGACTGCCGTCCGCCGCGCGGCCGCGGCGAAGGCAGCGAGGGACGTTTCGCCCGCCGCACGAACAGTGACGACCGCCGCCCCACGCGCGCCGGCGACGAGGGCACGGAGCGCCGTTTCGCGCGCCCGGTGAAAGCCACCTCGCGCGATGACCGCGAAGGCGCCGCGCCGCGTGCACGCCGCAGCGCCGACGAAGGCGGTGGCGGCCGCAAGACCGCCGGCCCTGTCAAATCGGCCGGGAAGCCCCCGCGCCGCACCGATGACGGCGAATCCGCACCGCGCCGCACACCGCGGGAAGAAGTCGATGGCGACAACACCCTGCGCCTGTCCAAGCGCATGTCCGAACTGGGCCTGTGCTCGCGCCGCGAAGCCGACGAATGGATCGAAAAGGGCTGGGTGTATGTGGACGGCGAAGTCGTCGACACGCTAGGCGCCAAGGTCACGCCGAATCAGCGCATCGAAGTCGATCCGGCCGCGCTCGCGGCGCAGGCGCGCCAGGTGACGATCCTGCTGCACAAGCCCGTGGGTTATGTGTCGGGCCAGGCCGAGGACGGCTATGAGCCCGCCGCCACGCTCGTCACCGGCGAGAACCATTGGGACGGCGACCACTCGGGTATCCGCTTTTCGGCGAAGCATCTGCGCACGCTCGCCCCGGCTGGCCGGCTCGACATCGACTCGACCGGCCTGCTCGTGCTGACCCAGGACGGTCGCGTGGCCAAGCAGTTGATCGGCGAGAGTTCGGACATCGACAAGGAATACCTCGTGCGCGTCACCTACAACGACATCGAGACCGAAATCGACCAGCACTTCCCGCCCGAGTTGCTCGCGCAGTTGCGCCACGGCCTGTCACTCGACGACGTGCCGCTCAAGCCCGCGCAGGTGAGCTGGCAAAACGGCGAGCAGTTGCGTTTCCTGCTGCGCGAGGGCAAGAAGCGCCAGATCCGCCGCATGTGCGAACTGGTCGGCCTGAAGGTCGTGGGCCTCAAGCGTGTGCGCATGGGCCGCGTGCTGCTTGGCGCGCTGCCGCAAGGCCAATGGCGCTATCTGGCCGCCGACGAAGCGTTCTAACGCCACGTCGGGCCACATCGGCGCCCGACGCCGCGCCGAATGAGAACGGGAGCCATCTGGCTCCCGTTTTTCTTGATGCTTCGATCGTCAGTCGTCGTTGTTCGGGTCGAGTGCCGGAAACAGAACCTCGGTAAAGCCGAACTTCGAGAAGTCGGTAATGCGCATGGGGTACAGCTTGCCGATGAGGTGATCGCATTCGTGCTGGACGACCCGCGCGTGAAAGCCCTCGGCCACACGCTCGATGGGCGTGCCGTACTGATCGAAACCGTCATAGCGGATCATCGAATAGCGGCTCACGGCGCCGCGCATGCCCGGCACCGAAAGACACCCCTCCCAGCCCTCTTCCATGTCGTGCGACAGCGGATGGATGACCGGGTTGATGAGCACCGTTTGCGGCACGGCCGGCGCCTCGGGATAGCGCTCGTTCTGTTCGAAACCGAAGATCACCACCTGCAAGTCGACGCCGATCTGCGGGGCGGCGAGTCCCGCGCCGTTCGCCGCGTGCATGGTGTCGAACATATCGGCAATGAGTTCGTGCAACTCGGGCGTATCGAAGTGATCGACCGGCCTCGCAATGCCAAGCAGGCGCGGATCGCCCATTCTGAGAATTTCGCGAATCATGTCGTTTGCCCCTCCAGGAGCTTGCGCATTCCTTCTTCGTCGAGCACCGGCACGCCGAGTTCCTCGGCTTTTGCGAGCTTGCTGCCCGCATCGGCGCCCGCCACCACGTAATCGGTCTTCTTCGACACCGAGCCGGCGACCTTCGCACCGGCTGCTTCCAGCATCTCCTTCGCCTCGTCGCGCGCGAGCGTGGGCAGCGTGCCGGTGAGCACCACCGTCTTGCCGGCCAGCACACCCACCGGCGCCTTCGGCGCGGGCGGGCCTTCCGCCCATGTTACTTTGCCCGGTGCGCGCAGTTGCTCGATCACCGTGCGGTTATGCTCCTCCGCAAAAAACTCGTGTATCGCGAGCGCGACGATAGGGCCCACATCGTTGACTTCGAGCAATTCTTCGACCGACGCGCTCATGATCGGATCGAGCGAGCCAAAGTGCTTCGCAAGATCCTTGGCCGTCGATTCGCCCACGTGCCGGATGCCGAGCGCGTAGACGAAGCGCGCAAGCGTCGTGGCTTTGGCCTTCTCGAGCGAGTCGAGCAGGTTCTGCGCCGACTTGTCCGCCATGCGCTCGAGCTGCGCGAGCGTGCCGAAGCCGAGATTGAACAGATCGGCGGGCGTGCGCACGAGGTTCTGGTCGACCAGTTGGTCGATGATCTTCTCGCCCAGGCCGTCGATATCGAGCGCGCGGCGCTGGGCGAAGTGCCAGAGCGCCTGCTTGCGCTGGGCCGGACAGAACAGGCCACCCGTGCAGCGGGCGATTGCCTCGTCGGGCAGCCGCTCGATGCGCGATCCGCAGACGGGGCATTCAGTCGGCATCACGAACTCGTGGGCGTCGGCCGGACGGCGGTCCATGAGCGCACTGACCACCTCGGGAATCACGTCGCCGGCGCGCCGCACGATCACCGTGTCGCCGATGCGGATGTCCTTGCGCCGCACTTCGTCTTCGTTGTGCAGCGTGGCGTTGGTCACCGTCGCGCCGCCGACGAACACCGGCTCGAGCCGCGCCACCGGCGTAATCGCGCCCGTGCGGCCCACCTGAACGTCGATGGCCAGCAGCTTCGTGAGCGCCTCCTGGGCCGGGAACTTGTGCGCGAGCGCGAAGCGCGGCGCACGCGAGACGAAGCCGAGCGCGTCCTGCTCGTCGCGGCGGTTCACCTTGTAGACCACGCCGTCGATGTCGTACGGCAGGCCGTCGCGCTTCTCGCCCTCGGCGCGGAAGAATTCCAGCAGACCTTGCGCGCCCTTCACGACAGCCCGCTCGGCATTGACCGGCAGGCCCATTTCCGCGTACCAGTCGAGCAGTTCGCTATGGGTAGCCGGCATCGGCTCGCCCTCGAGCACGCCAATGCCGTAAGCGAAAAACGACAGCGGCCGCTGCGCCGTGATTTTCGGATCGAGCTGGCGCAGACTGCCCGCCGCCGCGTTGCGCGGATTCGCGAATTCCTTGTGGCCGGCGTCGCGCTGACGCTGGTTCATGCGTTCGAAGTCGCGGCGGAACATCAGCACCTCGCCGCGCACGTCGAGCACCTTCGGCACGCGCTTGCCCTTCAGGCGCAATGGCAGCGAGCGGATCGTGCGCACGTTCTCCGTGACGTTCTCGCCGGTCGCGCCGTCGCCGCGCGTGGAGGCCTGGACGAACACGCCGTCGACATAGCGCAGCGAGATGGCGAGGCCGTCGAACTTCAGTTCAGCGGCGTATTCGACCTCGACGATTCCGGCGCCCTCGATCTTGCCGAGCGCATCGGCCACCCGCTTGTCGAACGCGACGATGTCCTCGTCGGCAAAGCCGTTGTTGAGCGACAGCATCGGCACGTCGTGGACCACCGGCTCGAAGCCCCCGGCGACTTCGCCACCCACGCGCTGAGTGGGCGAATCGGGCGTGATGAGGTCGGGATGCTGGGCCTCGATCTGCTGAAGTTCGTCGAACAGCTTGTCGTATTCCGCGTCGGGCAGCTCCGGCTGGTCGAGCACGTAGTAGGCGTGATTCGCACGCTCGAGTTCGGCGCGCAACCACACCGCGCGCTGCGCAGCGGTGGCTTCTTCGGGAGGACGGGCGGGAGTACGGACCATGCCTTGGGCAACTCGCTGTTGGAAGAGATTTCGGACGTCAGATTATCTCAGGAAGCGGCGCGTGTCGCATCGACCGAACGGCCATCTTCGTGCGCCGCCGAACGGGCCTCGCCAGCGTCCTTGCCGAATGGCTAACGCTGCGTCCGTCGCATTGACGCCCGAGTCCAGCGAGGCGAACCTGAGTGCACTGCAACACGCGTGCCGACGCCCACCGCGCCGCGCCGCCTGCGCGCAAAAAAAAGCGCGGCGCCCTTACGGCGTCGCGCCTTGTCTGTTGGCCGCTTGCCGGCCTGCGGCGTCACTGGCTGAACAGTCGCCGCGTGGCCGGCGAGCCGGCCGGAATGCCGGCCTGCTCCAGCTTCGCGTAAAGCGTCATGAGCTGCTTGTCGATCGACTGCAGCACCGATTCCGGCAGCGGCCGGCGCTGGTCGTCGACCACGCGGCCGCCAATGCGCTCCGCAAGCGACTTCGCGTAGTCGCACATCAGTCGGAACGGCAGGATATCTTCGTCGGCCACGGGCACGTCGAGGATCAGCGTGATCAGCTCGCCGCCCTTGTACGTGAGGTCGTCGCGCAGGAAGTTGGTGTCGCCGAACTGCAGCATGAAAACGGGGCTCTGCTTCGCGTCGAGCTTCACGAAGCGCGTGCCGTCGCGCGAAAGCAGCAAGCCGTCCTGCGCGGCCACGGCCTGCACGTAGTTTGCCGACCACGGCGCGCCATCCGACATCACGTTGACGGAAAGCTGTGCGTCGCATTGCGCCGCGAAGCCGTCCAGCTCGCGCGCCATGGCGACCGTCTCCATCATGTCCGGAAACTCGGGCGCGGCGTCGAGCGCGTCGGCAAACTGCTGCACGCCGGTCACGAATTCCGAGAACTCGAGTTCGTTGAGCGGACCGTTGCGATTCGCGAGTTGCGCAGCCGCGCGCAGTTCTTCGTAGCGCACACCGCTCTGGAGCAACTCCCAGCCGTCGCCCCCGTCGGGTTTGCCTTCGATGTGAACCGGCTTGCTGCCCGCGCGGCGCAGCCGCTGCGCCAACGGAATCACCCGCTCGCCCGCCACCGGCGCGCCAAGCCGGATCGGCACGATGCAATCGATGCGACGGTCGACCACGGCGGGCGGCGCCGAAGAGATCGTCGTGGCGGCCGGCATGACTGGTTCGATGCGCCCGGCTTCGTCCGCGTCGTCCTTTGCGGGTTGCGGGGCAGCCGCACTCGCGGCCGGCGCCTTGTCGCCCCCCTCGTCTGCAGCGGATTCAGCCTCCGGAAAGCCGTTGGGTGTCGTCGTTTCCGCCTGGATGTCGGCCGGCGTGTCGAGTGGCGCCGCGGTCCCGAAACCCGGCTCCACTCGCCCGGCTTCCGTGCTGCCCGCGAGCGACGGCTCGCGGCGCGACGGAGCATGCGCCGGTTCGATGAACGGGCTCGGCTCCTGGAACTCGTCGCGCTGCGGCGCTTCGACCGCCTCTTCGGGCATCGGGCGCGGCATGCGCCGGCGCACCCTCGCGCCCTGCCACGCGTTGTATGCCACCACGCCCCCGACTACCACGGCGCCCGCGCCGATCAACCCGAGAGTCAACTCATCCATGCATGCTCCATCAGCAATTCTTATTCGACGGCGCGCGCATTCTGTGCGCCGTTTCTGTGGCGAGCGCATTGCGCGCGGCGGCTGCCTAACCGATGGCGCCGCCGGCCGCGCATCGCGCGCCGTCCGTTAGACCGTATAAATCGATTAGACCGTATTCTGGGCGAAACCCGCCGCAGTTTCCATGTCGACCGCGACGATGCGCGAAACGCCCTGCTCCTGCATCGTCACGCCAATGAGCTGCTGCGCCATCTCCATGGCGATCTTGTTGTGCGAAATGAACAGGAACTGTGTTTTGTCCGACATCGCGCGAACAAGGTTCGCGAAGCGCTCGGTGTTCGCGTCGTCGAGCGGCGCGTCCACTTCGTCGAGCAAACAGAACGGCGCCGGGTTGAGCTGGAACATCGCGAACACGAGGGCCGTGGCCGTGAGTGCTTTCTCGCCGCCGGAGAGCAGGTGAATCGTCGAATTCTTCTTCCCGGGCGGTTGCGCCATCACCTGCACGCCGGCGTCGAGAATCTCGTCGCCGGTCATGATGAGCTTCGCCTGACCACCACCGAACAGGCGCGGGAACAGCTCGCCGAAATGACGGTTCACTTCGTCGAACGTGCCCTGCAGCAGCGTGCGCGTTTCCTGGTCGATCTTGCGGATCGCGTCTTCGAGCGTTTCGATCGCGCTCGTGAGGTCGGCCGACTGCGCGTCGAGGAAGGTCTTGCGCTCCTTCGCCGCGGCCAGCTCGTCGAGCGCGGCCATGTTCACGGGCCCAAGCGCCGCGATCGCGTTGTTGATGCGCGTGACCTCGCCTTGCAGATACGACGGCTTCATATCGGCCGTGAGCTTTTCCTGCAGCGCGGCCTCGTCGACGCCAGCGGCCTGCAGTTGCTCGACGAACTGCTCGCCGTTCAGGCGCGCGGCCTGCTCCTTCAGCTGAAGTTCGGTGATGCGGTCGCGCAACGGCTGCAGCGCGCGTTCCGCGGCGAGGCGCGTTTCGTCGGCGGCGCGTAGCTTGGCGCTCAGGTCGTCGAGTTCGGCGCGCGCGGCGCGCAGCGTGTCTTCCTTCTGCGCGCGAATTTCCAGCGCGTCCTGCAGGCCGGTGTGCGCGGTCTGTTCGTTGATCGTTTCCAGTTCGGCGCGCGCGTCTTCGAGCGACGCGGACACGCGTTCGCTCTGGTCGTGCGCGACCTGAATGTTGCGCTTCAACTCTTCGATGCGGTTCGCCATGTTGCGCGCGGCAAAGCGCGCGTCGGCCGCCGCGCGTTCGAGGTCGCGCGCCTCATTACGAGCCGCGCCGAGTTCCTCGTCGAGCGCCTCGAAGGCGAGCTGGTTGTCCTCGAAGCGGGCCTGCAGTTCGGCGAGTTCCACATCGTGGCGCTCGAAGTTCGCTTCCGACTCCGCGCGCAACGCGCGCTGCTCTTCGATCTGCGTGCGAATCTCGTCGAGTTCTTCGCGGATCTGCGTACTGCGCGCCGTGTAGCGCTCATGCGCCTGGGTCAGCTTGAGCACATCCATTTGCAGCGCGTGCACGCGCTGGGTCGCGCGCTCGGCCTGCTGGCGCACATCCGTGAGCACCTGGGCCGCCTGTGTGTGCGCCGCTTCCGCGCGCACGACAGCCGTGCGTGCCTCGTCGGCGAGCAGCGTCTGGGCGCGCACCTGGCGCTCGAGATTCTCGATTTCCTGCTGACGCGCGAGCATGCCGGCCTGCTCGGTGTCGGCGGCGTACAGCTGCACACCCACGCGCGTCACCATATGACCGGCCTTCACGACGAACGCGCCGCTGCCGGGTAATTGCGCGCGCTGGGCGAGCGCCTCGGCGAGATCGCCCGCGACGTAGGTCGAGCCGAGCCATTCGGTGAGCACCGCGCGCAAGCCCGCATCGTCGATCCGCACGAGCGAGAGCAGCGGCGTAAGGCCCGCGGCCGCAGCGCTCGCCTGACCCGCGGCCGGCGGCGAATAGAACGCGAGCTTTGCGGGCGGAGCGTCGCTCGCGAATGCCTTCACCCAGTCGAGGTTCGACACCTCGAGCGCGGCGAGCCGCTCGCGCAGCACCGATTCGAGCGCCGTTTCCCAACCCGCTTCGACGTGCAGCTTCTTCCACAGCCGCGGCAACGCGCCCAGTTCGTGACGTTCGAGCCACGGCTGGATCTTGCCTTCCGTCTGCACGCTTTCCTGCAACTGCTTGAGTGCAGCGAGGCGGGCTTCGAACTGGTGGATCTGTGCGTTTTCCGCCTGCACGCGCTCGTGCGCCGCGCGGCGTTCCGCGTCGAGGCGCGGCGCCGTTTCCTGCGCGTCGGCGAGGCGCGCCTGCGCTTCGTGAAGGACTTCCTCCTGCTCGGCCAGCTGCATGCGCAGCTCTTCGAGCTGGGCTTCGTCCGGCGCGTCGAGGCCGCCTTCCTCCGACTTCAGACGCTCGTGGCGCTGCTGAAGCTGCTGGAGCATCTGGTCGGCGTTGCGTTGATGCGCGGCTTCGAGCTTGATCGCCTGCTCGGTGCGCGCGATGCCCGCGCGCTCGTCGTTCAGTTGCGCCTGCGCGTCGCGCCAGCGGTTTTCGAGCGCGGGCAGCGCTTCCTGCTTCGCCGCCGCATCTTCCTCGGCCAGCGCTGCCTTTTCCTCGGCGATCGCCAGTTGTTCTTCGGCGTCTTCGATATCGTCCTGCGCCTTCTGCGCCTGGACCTGCCATTGCTCGCGCTGCGCGGTGAGCGCGGCGATCTGCGCCTGCACGCGATTGCGCGACTCAACGATGAACTTGATCTCGGCCTCGAGGCGGCTCACCTCGGCGTTCGCTTCGTAAAGCGAGCCCTGCGCGCCCTGCATGGCGTCGCTTGCCGAGTAGTGGGCCACGCGCAGCGTTTCGAGCTGCGCTTCCACTTCGCGCAGCTGCGCGGTATGGCGCTCCAGGTCGATCTGCGCCTGCTCGATCGCACGCTGCTGGCGTTGCTGCTCGCCCGCTGCCTCGTTCTTGCGCAAGAGCCACAGGAGGCGCTGCTTTTCCTCGCCCTCGGACTGCAGCTCGCGGTATTTCGTGGCAACGATCGCCTGGCCCTCGAGCTTTTCGAGGTTGCTGGACAGCTCGCGCACGATGTCCTCGACGCGCGTGAGGTTCTCGCGCGTGTCGTGCAGACGATTCTCGGTCTCGCGCCGGCGTTCCTTGTATTTCGAAACGCCCGCGGCTTCTTCGAGGAACACGCGCAGTTCTTCGGGCTTCGCCTCGATGATCCGCGCGATCATGCCCTGCCCGATGATCGCGTAGGCGCGCGGGCCGAGGCCCGTACCCAGGAAAATGTCCTGGATATCGCGCCGGCGAGCCGGGAGGTTGTTGATGTAGTAGCTCGACGTGCCGTCGCGCGTGAGCACGCGCTTCACGGCGATCTCGGCATACTGGCCCCACTGCCCGGCGGCGCGGCCATCCGCGTTGTCGAACACCAGTTCGACGCTCGCGCGGCTGCCCGGCTTGCGCGCGGTGGAACCGTTGAAGATGACGTCCTGCATCGACTCGCCGCGCAGCTCGGACGCCCGGGATTCACCCAGCACCCAGCGCACCGCGTCGATGATGTTGGATTTCCCACAGCCGTTTGGCCCGACCACCCCGACGAGTTGGCCCGGAACCTGGAAATGCGTGGGATCGACGAATGATTTGAAGCCAGCGAGTTTAATCGAAGTCAGACGCACGGCGATATCGCTGTTGGAATAGTGGTGAACGGGACCGCCCGTGCCGTACGTCGCTTGCCGCCGCGCATCCGGTATCGATCGCGCGACGGCGGAGTGCGCACTGGGCAGCCGCTACGGCTCGCCGTACGAACGCGCATGCGCGCGTGCGGCCGGCGGGAATCAGCGGCAATCATACCATCGCACGCGCGCCATTCCGCGCGCGGGAAGGCCCTGGCCCCGTGGCGCCGCCTACGCTGCCATCGCCGTTGCCGCCGCCGTTGCCATCGTCGCCGCCGGGGCCGTTGCTGTCGGCGTCGTCCGCGTCATCGGTGCGGCTGGCGTCGGCGTGGGTCATGATGCTCGCATCGGCGCTCGCGTGCGCGCCGCCCTTGCGCGCGTCCTGCTGCCGGTGCACCCAGCTCGACAGCAGGGAAGCAAGCACGATGCACGCACCGCCAGCCCATTCGCGCGGGCCCGGCGTCTCACCGGCGAAGAGCCACGACGTGAGCGCCGTCACGACGATCTCGAACAGCATGATGATCGAGGCACGGTTCGCCGGCACGCGGGCAAGCCCGTACTGCACGAGCATGTTGTTGCTGCCGAGCACGACGCCGAGCGCGAGCACGAGCAGCACGACGCGTGCGAGATGCTCGCCCGCCGGCGCGGCCGACATCGGCTCGAAACAGGAGGTCAGCGCGCCGAACAGCGCCGCGCCCGCGAAGATCACGGCGGTGCGCATCTCCGGCTTCATGTGCGGCAGCACGCGGCTCGTCTTCACGACGAGCACGTTGCTCATCGCGAAACCCATGCCGCCGATAAGACCCGCCCATTCGGCCGCGTTGGCGGGCAGCGGCACACCGAGCTGCGGCGACCAGAGCATCAGCACCGCACCCAGCAGCGAAAGCGCCGAAAGCGCGCCGCCCGCCCAGTTCAGGCGCTCGTGCAGGATGAAGTGCGCGAAAATCGCCGTCCACGCCGGGGTCAGATAGAAGAGCAGCAGCACGCGCATCACTTCGCCGTGGATCGCGCCCCACACGAAACCGACGTTCGTCACGCCCGCGGCGAGTCCGAGCATCGGCAGCACCCAGTGCCAGCGCACGGTCGCGAGCGAACGCCAGCGCAGCACCAGCACGAAGAGGCAGCCGGCCGCGCTCGTCGCAGCGCTGGAAGCCGTTCCGGTGAGCCCCGCGGCCGCCAGCATGCGCAGCGGATACCAGACAAAACCCCAGACGGACGCGCCAACCATGATGGCAAGCGTCGGCCAGGCGGCGCGCAAGCCCGTGCTCTGGCTCATAGCCTGGGCTTCCCTTGTCGTGGCCGCGCGTTCGCAGCACGCGCGTCGTCATTCGAAAATTTCATGCTTTTCCTTTATTTCGTTGCCCGGCAAGCACGGGCGGCACCAGGGCGGGATCGGACCGGCGCCCGCAGCAGCAGCGGCGCCACGCTATAATCGACCGCTTGCAGCCGCAGGGCCGCGCCGCGTATCCGCGTTTTTCGCCCAGCGCGGTGCAACTGGCTCGCCGGCCCGCAGTGGCCACTCCGATCCTGCGCGCCACGCCATCCGTCTTTCGCCCACGCCTGTCCAGCCCCAAGTGAATCCGCTACTCGACACCCTTCAGTCCTATCCCTTCGAAAAGCTGCGCGTGCTCTTCAAGGACGTCACGCCGAACGCCGACCTGCGCCACATCAGCTTCGGGATCGGCGAGCCGAAACACCCCACTCCGGCGCTGATCCGCGACGCCATCGTCGCTTCGCTCGACGGCCTTTCGTCGTACCCGGCCACGGCGGGCACCCCGGCGCTGCGCGAGTCGATTGCAAACTGGGTGAAGGCGCGCTATGGGCTGCCGGCCATCGATGCGAATACGGAAATCCTGCCCGTCTCGGGCTCGCGCGAGGCGCTGTTCGCGCTTGCGCAGGCCGTGATCGACCCGACAGCGGGCGTGAAAGACCCGGCAAAGCGGGCGATCGTACTCTGCCCGAACCCTTTCTACCAGATCTACGAAGGCGCCGCGCTGCTGGGCGGCGGCGAGCCGTACTTCGTGAACAGCGATCCGGCCCGCAACTTCGCCTGCGACTATTCGCAGGTTCCCGAAGAAGTCTGGGCCCGCACGCAGCTGCTGTACGTGTGCTCGCCGGGCAATCCCACGGGTGCCGTGATCACGCTCGACGACTGGCGCGAGCTGTTCGCGCTCTCCGACCGCTACGGCTTCGTGATCGCCTCGGACGAGTGCTACTCGGAAATCTACTTCGACGAAGCCGCGCCGCCGCTCGGCGGTCTCGAAGCGGCGCACAAGCTGGGCCGCGGCTTCGAGCGCCTCGTGATGCTGTCGAGCCTGTCGAAGCGCTCGAACGCGCCGGGCATGCGCTCGGGCTTCGTAGCCGGGGACGCCGCCATCCTCAGGCAGTTCCTGCTGTACCGCACCTATCACGGCTCGGCCATGTCGCCCGTGTGGCAGTCCGCCAGCATCGCGGCCTGGGGCGACGAGGCGCACGTGCGCGAAAACCGCGCGAAGTACGTGCGGAAGTTCTCGACCGTCACGCCGATGCTCGCTGACGTGCTCGACGTGAAATTGCCCGACGCGGCGTTCTATCTGTGGGCCAACGTCGCGCGCACCGGCCTCACGGACACCGCGTTCGCCCAGCGTCTCTACGCCGACTATAATGTGACGGTCCTGCCCGGCTCGTTCCTCGCGCGCGAGGCGCATGGCACGAATCCGGGTAAAGACTTCGTGCGCATGGCGCTCGTCGCCGACGTCGAGGAGTGCATCGAGGGCGCGCAGCGCATCGTCGAGTTCTGCCGCTCGCTCAAACCGTAAAGCCTTTGCGTGCGCGCCGGGGTCCTGCACCTCGCGGCGCGCAACACCGCTTTCAACCATCAATCTCACGAAATCACCACCATGTCGCAACAACTTCAGCAGATCATCGACACCGCCTGGGAAAACCGCGCCGACTTCTCGCCCAAGTCGGCCCCGAACGACGTGCGCGAAGCCGTCGCCCACGTCATCGCCGAGCTGGACAAAGGCGCGCTGCGCTGCGCCGAGAAGAAGGACGGCGACTGGGTCGTCAACCAATGGGTGAAGAAGGCCGTGCTGCTGTCGTTCCGCCTGGAAGACAACGCACCGATGCCCGCCGGCGGCTACAGCCAGTTCTACGACAAGGTGCCCTCGAAGTTCGCCAATTACACGGCCGAAGACTTCGCCGCGGGCGGCTTCCGCGTGGTGCCGCCGGCCATCGCGCGCCGTGGCTCGTTCATCGCGAAGAACGTCGTGCTGATGCCGTCGTACACCAACATCGGCGCGTATGTCGATGAAGGCACGATGGTCGATACGTGGGCCACGGTCGGTTCGTGCGCGCAGATTGGCAAGAACGTGCACCTCTCGGGCGGCGTCGGCATCGGCGGCGTGCTGGAGCCGCTGCAGGCCAACCCGGTCATCATCGAAGACAACTGCTTCATCGGCGCGCGCTCGGAAGTCGTGGAAGGCGTGATCGTCGAAGAGAACTCGGTCATCTCGATGGGCGTGTACCTCGGCCAGTCGACCAAGATTTACGACCGCGAAACCGGCGAAGTCTCGTATGGCCGCATTCCGGCGGGCTCGGTCGTGGTCGCGGGCAACCTGCCCTCGAAGGACGGCTCGCACAGCCTGTACTGCGCCGTGATCGTCAAGAAGGTCGACGCGAAAACACGCGCGAAGGTCGGCCTGAACGAGCTGCTGCGAGGCGACTGATGGCGAAGTCCGCCAAGACCGTTGTCTACGGCATTCCGAACTGCGACACCGTGAAGAAGGCCCGTGTGTGGCTCGAAGAGCACGGCGTCGAGTTCGAGTTTCACGACTTCAAGAAGGCGGGCGTCTCGAATGCGCTCGTCCAGGACTGGCTCAAGGACGTCTCGCTCGATCAGCTGATCAACAAGCGCGGCACGACCTGGCGCGGCCTGTCGGACGTGCACAAGGCCGAAGCCGACACGACCACCGGCGCGATCGCGCTGATGATCCACAAGCCGTCGATCATCAAGCGGCCCGTCGTTGTGGTGAACGGCCGCGTGAAGACGCTCGGCTTTTCCGCCGACCAGTATGCGGAGCTGTTCGCTTGAGCGCCGCATGAGACCGGTGCGCCTGAACGGCTCCATGGCAAGTCGGGCGCGCACGGTCATGACAAGTTGTTGCCGGCCCCTGCTCCGTCAGCGGCGCCGGCATTTTTATTGAACGTGGTCTTTTTATGTCCGCCACCCTCGCCCTTACCGAATCCCTGATCGCGCGCGCGTCCGTCACGCCCGACGACCAGCACTGCCAGCGCATCATGACCGAACGCCTCAGCGCGCTCGGCTTCGCGTGCGAAACGATCGAATCCAACGGCGTAACCAACCTGTGGGCCGTCAAGCGCGGCACCGCAGGCGCGCAAGGCCCGCTGCTCGCCTTCGCGGGCCACACCGACGTCGTGCCCACCGGCCCCATCGAGCAATGGAGTTCGCCGCCGTTCCAGCCCTCGCATCGCGACGGCATTCTCTATGGCCGCGGCGCCGCCGATATGAAGACTTCGCTCGCGGCCTTCGTGGTGGCGAGCGAAGAGTTCGTGGCGGCGCAGCCGCAGCATCGCGGCGCCATCGCGTTCCTCATCACGAGCGACGAAGAAGGCCCGGCCACCGATGGCACCGTGAAGGTCGTCGAGGCGCTGCAGGCGCGCGGTGAGAAAATGGATTACTGCATCGTGGGCGAGCCGACTTCGACGCATACGCTCGGCGACTGCGTGAAGAACGGCCGCCGCGGCTCGATGTCGGGCAAGCTCATCGTGAAGGGTGTGCAGGGGCATATCGCCTATCCGCATCTCGCGAAGAACCCGGTGCACCTGCTGGCGCCCGCGCTCGCCGAACTCGTCGCCGAAAAGTGGGACGACGGCAACGAGTACTTCCCGCCCACCACGTGGCAGGTGTCGAACCTGCACAGCGGCACCGGCGCGAGCAACGTGATTCCGGGCCACGCCGATGTGATGTTCAACTTCCGCTTCTCGACCGCGAGCACGGTGGAAGGCCTGCAACAGCGCGTGCACGCGATCCTCGACAAGCACGGCCTCGAATACGACCTGCACTGGAGCGTGAGCGGCCTGCCCTTCCTGACGCCGCGCGGCGCGCTCTCGGACGCGCTCGGAAAAGCGATCCACGACGAAACCGGCGTCACGACCGAACTGTCGACCACGGGGGGCACGTCCGATGGCCGCTTCATCGCGCGTATGTGCGAGCAGGTGGTGGAGTTCGGGCCGCCGAACGCCAGCATCCACAAGATCGATGAGCATATCGAAGTGAAATTCATCGATCCGCTCAAGAACGTCTATCGCCGCGTGCTCGAACAGCTGATCGCCTGACCGGCCAACCGAACACGCTCTGGAGTCCAGAACATGACCCATCCGCTCGCTGCTACCTTCGCCACCGTTCGCGACCTGCTGCGCTACGGTGTCTCGCGCTTTTCGGCCGCGCAACTCGCGTTCGGCCACGGCTCGAACAACGCCTACGACGAAGCCGCGTACCTGATCCTGCACACGCTGCACTTGCCGCTCGACCTGCTCGACCCATTTCTCGACGCGCGCCTCACGAGCGAGGAAATCGACACGGTGCTCGGCGTGATCGAGCGCCGCGCGACCGATCGCGTACCCGCCGCTTACATCACGCAGGAAGCGTGGATGCACGGCCTGCGCTTCTACGTGGATGAGCGCGTCATCGTGCCGCGCTCGTTCATTGGCGAGCTGCTCGCAGACGGCCTGCAGCCCTACGTGGAAGATCCCGAGCAGGTCGGCGCGGTGCTGGAGCTCTGCACCGGCTCGGCTAGCCTTGCGATTCTTGCGGCGCACGCGTTCCCGAATGCCGACATCGACGCCGTCGATCTGTCCGCGCCCGCCCTCGAAGTCGCGCGGCGCAACGTGCACGAACACGATCTCGACGAGCGCATCGCCCTCTTCGAAGGCGACCTGTACGCGCCGCTGCCCGAGCGCCGCTACGACGTGATCA
This sequence comes from Paraburkholderia sp. CNPSo 3281, assembly GCF_024206515.1. Lineage (NCBI taxonomy): Bacteria > Pseudomonadati > Pseudomonadota > Betaproteobacteria > Burkholderiales > Burkholderiaceae > Paraburkholderia > Paraburkholderia sp. CNPSo 3281. Next base: position 168,305 of record NZ_JAMBPS010000003.1, read on the forward strand.
TCACGAACCCGCCGTACGTGAACGCCGACTCGATGCAGGCGCTGCCGCCCGAGTACCGTCACGAGCCGGAAATCGCGCTCGCGGGCGGCGCGGACGGCATGGACATCGTGCGCCGCATCATCAAGGACGCACGCAACTGGCTCACCGACGACGGTGTGCTGGTGGTCGAGATCGGCAACGAGCGCGAGAACGTGGAAGCGGCGTTCGGCGGCCTCGATCTCGTCTGGCTCTCGACGAGCGGCGGCGACGATCAGGTTTTCCTGATTCAGGCCTGCGACCTGCCGGTTTGAGCGTCCTGCCCGTCTTGTCCCGGCGAGCCGCGGCGCCCGTGCGCCGTGTCTCGCTGCTCGCAGGATCGGAACGATAGCCGTCGCCGCAGCGGGTTCGGTAAGATTGAGCCCTCCGGCCGTGCGCTTTCCGGCGTAGGCCGGTCCTGCGTCCGGCTGAAGGAGCGTCCCACGCATCTATGCGATTCGACTGGTCACACCTCGGCACGCTGCTCGCGATCATCCATCTGCTCGGACTGATCGCAGCGTGCCACGCCATCCTCAACACGCGCACCTCGCAAGGCGCGATTGCCTGGGCCGTCTCGCTCGCGACGATGCCCTACCTCACGCTCGTCCCGTATCTCTTTCTCGGCCGCAGCAAGTTCGCGGGCTATGCGGACGCGAGGCGCCTGCGCAACGAAACCTTGCGCTCACGCGCCCACGCGCCCGAATGGGACAAACTCGTCTCCACGGGCGAATGGCCTGCCGACGAACTGGGCGTACGCGTGATCCGCACGTTCGCGCGCCTGGGCGGGATGCCGCTCGTGCCGGGCAACGCGGTGCGCACGCTCGTGAATGGCGAAGCGACCTTCTCCGCCATTTTCGATGCGATCGAGCAAGCCCGGCACTACGTGATCGTGCAGTTCTTCATCGTGCGAGCCGACGCGCTCGGCGACATGCTCAAGGACGTGCTGCTCGACTGCAGCAGACGCGGCGTGCGCGTGTACTTCCTGTACGACAGCATCGGCTCGTTCGACCTGCCCGCCAGCTACGTGCACGAGTTGCAGGACGGCGGCGTGGAAGTGCACCCGTTCTCCACGAAGCGCCACTTCGTGAATCGCTTCCAGCTCAATTTCCGCAACCACCGCAAGATCGTCGTGGTGGACGGCCAGCACGCGTTCGTGGGCGGCCACAACGTGGGCATCGAATACCTGGGCGCGAACGCGCGCCTCTCTCCGTGGCGCGACACGCATATCGAACTGCGCGGACCGGCGGTCGCCAACGTGCAGTTCGCCTTCACCGAGGACTGGTACTGGGCCACCCAGCAGTTGCCCGGCTGCGAGCCGCCCACGGTCGTGCCGCAGGACGGCGACGACATGTATTGCCTCGTCCTGCCCACGGGGCCGGCGGACCGCCAGGAGACCTGCTCGCTCTTCTTCGTCGAGGCGATCAACGCCGCGAAAAAACGCCTCTGGATCACGACGCCCTACCTCGTGCCCGACGAAGCCGTGTTTTCGGCCCTGCGCCTCGCAGCGCTGCGCGGCGTGGACGTGCGCATCATGATCCCGAGCCGGCGCGACCATTACGTGGTCTTCGAGGCATCGATGCTGTACGCCTTCGACGCGGTGCGCGCGGGCATCCGCATCTTTCGCTACAAGCCCGGGTTTTTGCACCAGAAGGTCGTGCTGATCGACGACGTGGCTGCGGCCATCGGCAGCGCGAATCTGGATAACCGGTCGTTTCGCCTGAACTTCGAGATCATGGTGCTGACCGTGCATCGCGGCTTCGCGGCCGAAGTCGAAGCGATGCTGCTGCGCGACTTCGAACAGGCGTTCGAGATCGATCGCAGCGAGTATCGCGACGCGCCCGCGTGGCGCAAGATCACGATGCATCTCGCGCGGCTCTTCGCGCCGATTCTCTAGCGCGCCTGTGTCGCCCGGCTGCGCTCAGAGCTGCTTTTCGATGTCCGCTGCGATGGCCTCGGGTTTCGTCATGGGCGCATAGCGCTTCACCACGCCGCCGTTGCGGTCGACCAGAAACTTCGTGAAATTCCACTTGATGCCTCCGAGCCCGAGCAGCCCCGGCGCCTCGCCCGTGAGCCAGCGATACAGCGGATGCGCGTTCGCCCCGTTCACGTCGATCTTTTCGAACATCGGGAACGTGACGCCGTAGTTCTTCTCGCAGAAGCTGCCGATCTGCGCGGCGTCGCCGGGTTCCTGCTTGCCGAACTGGTTGCACGGAAAGCCGAGCACCGCAAGCCCGCGCGCGGCGTACTGGTCGTGGAGCTTTTGCAGGCCCGCGTACTGCGGCGTGAATCCGCACTCGCTCGCGGTATTGACGATCAGGAGCACCTTGCCCGTGTAGCGCTCGAGGCTCAGCGGCTCGCCGCCGCCGAGCGGTTGCGCCGAAAACGAATAGATCGATGTCATCTGGCTCTCCCGTGGAAAAGCGCCAGTCTACGTGAGAAAGCGGGCAATTAGCACTCGACCAGACGGCTAGCCGTTCGGTCAATGCCGGCCGGAGCGCGGCGCAGGCTGCGCGCACCGGTCTACGCGCCCCGGTCTGCGCGTCCCGGTCTAAAATAGCGCCTTCTTTCGTTTCTTCCCGCCGACGCCGTCGTGATCCGCTTCAACCAATTCAGTCTTGCCCGCGGCACCAAGCCGCTTTTCGAACAGACGTCGTTCACGCTGAACCCCGGCGAAAAGGTCGGTCTCATCGGCGCGAACGGCGCGGGCAAATCGACCCTGTTCGCCGTGCTGCGCGGCGAGTTGCACGCCGACGCCGGCGACTTCTCGCTGCCGCCGTCCTGGCGCATCGCGCACGTCGCGCAGGAAACCCCGGCCGTCGAGCGCACCGCGCTCGACTACGCGCTGGACGGCGACGCCGCGCTGCGCGAAATCGAGGCCCGCATCGCCGCGGCTTCGGCGGCGCACGATGGCGCGGCCGAAGCCGAAGCGCACGGCGCCTTCGCCGACGCCGATGGCTACACTGCCCCCGCGCGAGCCGAAGCGCTGCTGCTCGGCCTCGGCTTCACGCTCGAGCAAACGCGCCAGAGCGTCTCGAGTTTCTCGGGCGGCTGGCGCATGCGCCTGAACCTCGCGCAGGCGCTCATGTGCCGCTCCGACCTGCTGCTGCTCGACGAGCCCACGAACCACCTGGATCTGGACGCGATCGTCTGGCTCGAAGACTGGCTGCACCGCTATCCCGGCACGCTCGTCGTGATCTCGCACGACCGCGAATTCCTCGACTCGATCTGCAACGTCACGCTGCATCTGGAGAACCAGCAGATCAAGCGTTACGGCGGCAATTACTCGCAGTTCGAGATCCTGCGTGCGCAACAACTGGCGCTGCAGCAAAGTGCGTATGAAAAGCAGCAGCGCACCGTTGCCCACCTGCAAAGCTTCATCGACCGCTTCAAAGCCAAGGCCACCAAGGCGCGCCAGGCGCAAAGCCGCGTGAAGGCGCTGGAAAAGATGGAGCTGATCGCACCGGCGCACGCCAGCTCGCCGTTCACGTTCGAATTCCGCGCGCCCGACTCCGCGCCCAACCCCATGCTCGTGATGGAAGACGTGCGCTGCGGCTATCGGGCCGAGGACGGCAGCGAAACGCCCATCGTCGAGCGCGTCACGCTCTCGATCCAGAACGGCCAGCGCATCGGCCTGCTCGGTGCGAACGGCCAGGGCAAGTCCACGCTCATCAAGACGCTCGCGGGCACACTCACGGCGCTCTCCGGCGAGCTGCGCACGGGCAAGGGCCTGCAAATCGGCTATTTCGCGCAGCACCAGCTCGAAACGCTGCGCCCGGACGACTCGCCGCTCCAGCATCTCGCGCGTCTCGCGCCCGACACGCGCGAGCAGGAGTTGCGCGACTTCCTCGGCGGCTTCAACTTCCCCGGCGAAATGGCCGCGGCGCCCATTGCCCCGTTCTCGGGCGGCGAGAAGGCGCGCCTCGCGCTCGCGCTCATCATCTGGCAAAAGCCCAACCTGCTGCTGCTCGACGAGCCGACCAACCACCTCGACCTCGAAACGCGCCATGCGCTGACCATGGCGCTCGCGCAGTTCGAAGGCACGCTGATCCTCGTTTCGCACGACCGGCATTTGCTGCGCGCCACGACCGATCAGTTCATGCTGGTGGCGAAGCACCGTCTGCAGCCGTTCGACGGCGACCTTGACGACTACCGCGACTGGCTGCTGCAACACGCGGCCGAGCAACGCGCGGCGCTCAAGGAGGCCGCTTCCGGCACGGCGAATGCGGAAAACGGCGCAAGTGCCGCCGATGGCGTCAATCGCAAGGAACAGCGCCGCCAGGAAGCGGAGCAGCGCCAGAAGGTTGCGCACCTGAAGAAGCCGTTACAGGCGAAAATCGGCAAAATCGAAAAGGAAATGGACGCGCTCAACGGCGAAAAGAGCACGCTCGACGCCTTCGTCGCCGACCCGGCGAGCTACGAGCCGGAGCAGAAGAGCCGTCTGACCGAAGCGATTCGCCGCCAGGCCGAAGTCGCCTCGCGCCTCGATACGCTCGAAGCCGAATGGCTCGATGCGCACGAGGAACTCGAGCAGATCGGCTAGCGTAGCGCTGAATCACCATCGCGCCATTAGGCGCTTTCGCCAGGTATGTTCGCCAGGGAGTCACGAGTGTCGTCACCCGCCGCATTGCAGGGCCTTCGCGTACTGGATCTGACCCGCCTTCTGCCCGGGCCCGTGGCCACCTTGCGGCTCGCGGAAATGGGCGCCGATGTCCTGAAAATCGAGCCGCCCGGTGCGGGCGACGCGGCACGCGTGATGATGCAAAGCGCGGTGGACGAAGTGGCCGCACGCCCCGGTGCGTTCTATCGTCTCGTCAATCGCGGCAAGCGCGAAACGCGAGTCGATTTGAAGACCGAGAGCGGCCGCTCGGTGTTGTTCGCGCTCGCACGCGACGCCGACGTCCTCGTCGAAAGTTTCCGGCCCGGTGTAATGGACCGCCTCGGCGTAGGCTACGAGGCCTTGCACAAGGTCAATCCGAAACTCGTCTACTGCGCGATCACGGGCTACGGCACGACCGGCCCTTTCGCCGGCCATCCGGGCCATGACATCAACTATGTCGCCTATGCGGGCGTGCTCGACCAATTGGCCACGCGCGACGGCGTGCCCGTGCTGCCCAATTTTCAGATTGCCGACCTGCTTGGCGGCGCACTCAGCGCGGTCACCCAGATTCTCGCCGCGCTCTGGCATGTGGCGCGCGGCGGCGAGGGCCGTTTCGTCGATGTTTCGATGGCGCACGCGAGTTACGCGCACAACGTGGTCGCCCAGGTCGCGCTGGCCAACGACGACGCTGCGGCGCTGCAGCCAGGCGGCGGTCTGCTCAACGGCGGCGTGCCCTGCTACAACCTCTATCGCACGCAGGACGGGCGGTGGCTCGCCGTCGGCGCACTCGAGCTGAAGTTCTGGCAGACGCTGTGCCACGCCATCGGCCGCGACGACTGGACCGAGCGCCACTGGAGTCTCGGTCAGGCGATCGGCGGCGCGGATGCCGCCGCGCTCACGCGCGAGTTGGCGGCCATCATCGAGTCGGAGTCGCTGCAGACCTGGATCGACCGTCTGGAGGCGATCGACACCTGTGTTTCGCCTGTCCTCACGCCGGGCGAGGCTTCGCGCCATCCCCTCTTCAATACCGAAGTGCTGCAAGCCATGATGGACGAAATGGCCGCGAGGCAAACGCAGCAGGCCGCGCCCGGTATGCAGGCGGCGCCTTTTCAGCCAGGCGCTCAGCCGCAAGGCACGCATTCCGTCCAACCTGCCCGGCCGGTCCAACCCGGCCAACCTGCGCAGCCCGGCCAGAGCGCCGGCACGTCGGGCGCGCCTGGCGGCAAAAAGCCCTTCACTTACGGCCCCTGGGGCTAGCCCTCGCCGTATCCCGCATCACCCGTGAGCACAATGAAAAGGACGCTTCGCAGCGCCCATTTTTGTTTAGCGTCGCGGCAGCGTTTGCCGCGGCGTCCGTTCGTCGTCGTACATCACGTACTTGCGGCCTTCCACGTGGTGCGCAATGGTGCTGCGCACCTCGGCCGCCGTCACGTCTTCCGCCACGACGCGGCGCGAAATGCGCCCGTCGCCATCGATCCACTCGACGATGCGGCACGTACTACCCCATGGTTGCATGAGCGGCTCGGACACCCGGCAGCCGCGCACGACGATCGAACGACCGCCGAAGGACGTATCAGTCTGTTTCAAGTCGCTATCCTTTCCGCTCGACACGGGTTGAACATCGCGCCAAGGATAGGGAAATCGCGGTCTGAAATGGTTACAGCCGGAACCAGGGTTGTTACTAATCATTACGCGCCAGTACAAGCCATCTGCACGTGCGCGGCGTGCTCAATCCAGCTCGCGCACCCGGTCGATTGCTTCCTCGAGACGCTCCACCGCAATCACCTGTAAACCTTCGATCGGCTGTTTCGGCGCATTGGCGCGGGGAATCAGGGCGCATGAAAAACCAAGCTTCGCCGCTTCCTTCAGACGATCCTGGCCGCGCGGCGAGGGTCGGATCTCGCCCGCGAGGCCGACTTCGCCAAAAACGATCAGACCCTTGGGCAACGCCTTGTTACGCATCGAAGAGTGAATGGCGAGCAGCACGGCGAGATCCGCGGCGGGCTCCGTGATCTTCACGCCGCCCACGGCGTTGAGGAACACGTCCTGATCGAAGCACGCGATGCCGGCATGGCGATGCAGCACCGCCAGCAGCATGGCAAGCCGGTTTTGTTCGAGACCGACGGCGAGGCGCCGCGGATTCGGCACGTGCGCCGTGTCGACGAGCGCCTGCACCTCGACGAGCAGCGGCCGCGAGCCTTCCTGGGTCACGAGTACGCAGGACCCAGGGACGCTCTGCTCATGCTGCGAGAGAAAGAGCGCCGAAGGATTCGCCACGCCGCGCAACCCCTTCTCGGTCATCGCGAACACGCCCAGCTCGTTAACCGCGCCGAAGCGGTTCTTGAACGCGCGCACGAGCCGGAACGACGAATGCGTGTCGCCCTCGAAATACAGCACGGTATCGACGATGTGCTCGAGCACCCGCGGCCCCGCGAGGTTGCCCTCCTTCGTCACGTGGCCGACCATGATGATCGCCGTGCCCGACTGCTTGGCGATGCGCGTGAGCTGCGCCGCGCACTCGCGCACCTGCGCAACCGAGCCGGGTGCGGAAGTCAGCGCTTCGGAGTAGATCGTCTGGATCGAGTCGATGACCGCGACGTCGGGCTTCTCGGCCTCGATCGTCGCCTGGATCTTTTCGAGCTGGATCTCGGCAAGCAGCTGCAGTTCGCTCGCCGTGGAGCCGGGATCGAGCAGCGCCAATCGTTGCGCGCGCAACGCGATCTGCGCTGCCGATTCTTCGCCGCTTACATAAAGCGCGCGACGCTCGGCCGCGATTTGCGCGAGCGACTGCAGCAGCAGTGTCGATTTGCCGATCCCGGGGTCACCGCCGATCAGCACCACGCCGCCGGCCACGAGGCCGCCGCCCAGCACGCGGTCGAACTCGCCCACGCCGGTCGTGAAGCGCGGCACGTCGGACGCCTCGATATCGGCGAGACGCCGCACCGGAGCGCTCTTCGCGAGCGACTGGAAACGGTGAGAGCTCGCCGTTTCGGCAACGCCTTCCACCAGCGTGTTCCACGCGCCGCACGCGGGGCACTGGCCCTGCCACTTGGGCGCCTGCCCGCCGCATTCGGTGCATGTATACAGTGTCTTGACCTTCGCCATGCTCTTTGCCATGGCGTTATTCGGCCCGCACGGGAACACGCGGCGCAACGGCGCACATCAGCTCGTAGCCGATCGTGCCGCAGGCTTTCGCGACGTCATCGATGGGCAGATTGTCGCCCCACAGCTCCACGCGTGCGCCCACGCCCGCGCTGTGCACTGGCGTGAGGTCGACGGTGAGCATGTCCATCGAGACGCGGCCCACCACATGCGTGAGCACGCCGTCGACGATCACGGGCGTGCCTTCGGGCGCGACGCGCGGATAGCCGTCGGCATAACCGCACGCCACCACGCCGATGCGCATGGGCTTGCGCGCCGTGAAGATCGAACCGTAGCCAACGGTCTGCCCTTCGGCGACGTGCTGCGTGGCGATGAGTTCGGACGCGAGCGTCATGGCCGGCTGCAGGCCCGTACCTTCAAGCGCCGAGGCGAAGCCCGAAGGCGAAGCGCCATAAAGAATGATGCCGGGGCGCACCCAGTCGAAGTGCGTCGAAGGATGCCAGAGCGTGGCGGCCGAATTGGCGAGACTGCGCGCGCCAGCAATGCCTTGCGCGCCGCGCTCGAACGTTGCCATCTGCTCGCCGACGCCGCGCGGCGTGTCGGCGTCCGCGAAGTGCGTCATCAGCGTGATCTGGCCGATGCCGGCACAGGCACGCGCACGCTCCCATGCGGCGCGATACTTCTCCGGCGTGTAGCCGAGCCGGTTCATACCGCTATTCATTTTGAGCTGGACGTTGACCGGCTTCGACAGACGCGCCATTTCGAGCATGCGCATCTGCTCGTCGCTGTGCACGACGGTCGTGAGGCTGTAGCGGTCGATCACGTCGATGTCGGTCGGCCGGAAAAAACCTTCGAGCAGCAGTATCGGCCCGGCCCAGCCGAGTTCGCGCAGCTTCACGGCCTCCTCGAGGTCGAGCAGACCGAAACCGTCGGTTGCGCGCAGGCCGGGAAACGCGCGCGCAAGCCCGTGCCCGTAGGCGTTGGCCTTCACCACGGCCCAGATTTTCGACTTTGGCGCGTACTTGCGGACGACGGCGAGGTTATTGGCGAGTGCGGCGGTGTGGATCGTTGCTGAGAGGGGGCGCGGCATGGGAGATTTTTTCGCAAAGACGCTTTCGAATCAGGAGCTTACAGGGTGTTTTCAGCACCCGACAGGCCCGCCTGACGGGCGCTCAAGGATTGTGCTAGTCCGAGTGCACCTATTTTCGTGATATAAAGCCCTGCGCACAACCCATTTCGAACGTAATAAGCCCGGATGCCTCCCACCCGTCCGGGGCGGACGGACCGCAGCGAGGAAAGCATCGCATCAGATGAAAAAAGGCTTTTACACCATCATGGCCGCGCAGTTTTTTTCGTCGTTGGCCGACAATGCGCTCCTGATCGCTGCAATTGCACTGCTGAAAGATCTCCACGCCCCGAACTGGATGACGCCGCTGCTCAAGCTGTTCTTCGTCCTCTCCTACGTCGTTCTTGCCGCCTTCGTCGGCGCCTTCGCAGATTCCCGCCCCAAGGGCCGCGTGATGTTCATCACGAACACGATCAAGGTCGTGGGCTGCGCCCTGATGCTGGCCGGCACCCACCCCTTGTTTGCCTATGGCGTAGTGGGTTTCGGCGCGGCGGCTTATTCGCCCGCCAAGTATGGCATCCTGACCGAGTTGCTGCCGCCTGAGCGCCTCGTCGCCGCCAACGGCTGGATCGAGGGCACGACAGTCGGCTCGATCATCCTCGGCACCGTGCTCGGCGGCGCGTTGATCAGCCCCCACATCGCCTCGCATGTGCTGCGCCACACGCCCGCCGCGATCAGCACGCCCGCCGAAGCCGCGATGGTCGTCATCATGGTGATTTACGTGATCGCCGCCCTCTTCAATCTGCGCATTCCCGACACCGGCGCGCGCTACCCGCGCCAGCAACACGGTGTCATCCGCCTCATCACCGATTTCGCCGACTGCTTCAACACGCTCTGGGGCGACAAGCTCGGCCAGATCTCGCTCGCGGTCACGACGCTCTTCTGGGGTGCCGGAGCGACGCTGCAATTCATCGTGCTCAAGTGGGCCGAGGTCTCGCTCGGCATGTCGCTCTCGGAAGGCGCGGTGCTCCAGGCCGTGGTGGCCGTCGGCGTGGCGGCCGGTGCCATGATCGCGGCCGCGCGCGTGCCGCTCAAGAAGTCGCTCTCGGTGCTGCCGGTCGGCATCATCATGGGTCTTGCGGTCATGCTCATGGCGTTCTACACGCGCCATCTCTTTCCGCCGCATTGGGGCCTGCATATTGGCCACATGCGCATTCCCGGCTACCTGATTTTTGCGTACCTCTTCCTCATGGTCGTGGGCGGCCTCTCGGGCTTCTTCGTCGTGCCGATGAACGCGCTGCTCCAGCACCGCGGCCACGTGCTGCTCTCCGCCGGCCACTCCATCGCCGTGCAGAACTTCAACGAGAACCTCTCGGTGCTCGTGATGCTGTGCCTCTACGCCGTGCTCGTCTGGCTCGACGTGCCGGTGACCATCGTGATCGTGCTGTTCGGCACGTTCGTCTGTCTGATGATGTGGCTCGTGATGCGCCGCCACCAGGCGAATCAACGCTCGTTCGACTCGGTCGCGCTGATCGGCGAAAATCACAGGCATTGATGGGCGCGCCTGTGGGCACACCGTCCGTGCCGCCACGTCTGCTGAATCGATCCTTCCCTGCGCACGCGCGGCACGTCTTGTCGACCCGGCCGCGCGCGACGCGCACCTGACGCTGCCATGACTTCACCGATTTCCAACGTTCTCACGATCGCCGGCTCCGACTCGGGCGGCGGTGCGGGCATTCAGGCCGACCTCAAGGCGTTCTCCGCGCTCGGCGCGTACGGCGCGAGCGTCATCACGGCGCTCACCGCGCAGAACACACGCGGCGTCACCGCGATCCACGCGCCCGACGCGGGTTTCGTCACCGCCCAGCTCAACGCCGTGTTCGACGACATCCGCATCGACGCCGTGAAGATCGGCATGCTCGCCAACGCGCAGATCGTGCGCGCCGTCGCCGACGCGCTGCGCCGCCATCAGCCGCCGCGCGTGGTGCTCGACACCGTAATGATCTCGAAGAGCAATCACGCCCTGCTCGCGCCCGAAGCGGTCGCCGCGCTGCGCGAGGAGTTGCTGCCGCTAGCGGGCGTCGTCACGCCGAATCTGCCGGAAGCCGCGGCGCTGCTCGGCGTGTCGCCCGCCGCAGATGAAGCCGCGATGGTCGAGCAAGGCGAAGCGCTGCGCGCGCTCGGTGCACAGGCGGTGCTGATGAAAGGCGGGCATCTGGGCAGCGCAGACAGCCCCGACTGGCTCATCGAAGCCGGCGGCACGCTGCGCCTGGGCGGCCCGCGCGTGCCGGTTACGAATACGCACGGCACGGGCTGCACGCTCTCTTCCGCCATTGCCGCACTGTGGCCGCAGCGCGGAGCGCTCGCACCGGCCATTGGCGAAGCCAAGCAGTATCTGACGGCGGCGCTGGAGGCCAGTGATCGACTCGACGTCGGTCATGGCGTCGGCCCCGTGCATCACTTCTGGCGCTGGTGGTGAGCGTGCTTTCGCGCGCTTATTGACGTGCAAATGCCGCGGCGCGCGCAGGCCAGTCGTCGGGAACGATGAAGCCGCGCGACTGTTCTCGGTAGCCGCCTGTGGTGTCGGCCGTGAATGCCGCGATCAGTACGGGGTCGTCTGGCCGGGCTAGCGCGTCGGCTAATGCATTGGGGTCGACGCAGGGCGCAGCCGCCAGCCTGCGCGGCGCGAGCCACGCGAGCCTCGGCAACACGCTCCAGCCATCTGCCGCCTGTTGCCGGGCGAAAGCCGGCCAGTCCGCACGCGTCACCCACCAGCCGCGCCCATGATCGGCGGCCAGCTCGGGGGCGTCTTGCACCCGTGACGGCGCCGCCTCTCCCGCCCGGTAGAAAAGCCAGCCTTTCACGAACATCTGCGCGAGCCACTGGCCTTCGTAACCCAGCGAGGCGAATTCTTCGCGCGCGCTCAAACGCAGTTGACGCTCGCGCAGATGCGTGAGTTTCAGATCAAAGCGATCGCGCAGATTCGGCCCGACGAATTCGGCGAGCGATGCACGGGCGTCATCGCCCGGTCCCGCGTGCAGGTAGCACTTCACCGCCAGCTCCCAATGCAGACGCTCTCCGGCACGCGTGCGCACGAGAAAATCGCACTCGCCGAGCGTGAGCCCCGCACGCCGCAGCGGCACGTTCTGCGCGACGAGCTGCGCCGCAGGTCCATGCGCGAGAAACCATCCCAGCAAGTTTTCGGCATAGCGGCCAAGGCGATGTGTCGGCGCGGCCAGGAGCGCTTCGTGCAGACGCGCCGGATCGCGATCGAGTTGCGCGAGCCAGTCACGCGTGGCGCGCGCTTCATCGGCATTGGCGCACCACTGCGCCAGCGGCGCGAGCGGTGGTTGCGCACGCAACAGATCGGCGCTGAAGAGCAGCCACGCGAGATCGCGCACGGCCGGATCGGCGAGGCGGTCAATTACCTCGTGGTTCGCGCCAGTACCGGGCACGCGCTCTGACCCAGCATCATCCTGCGGCCCGCCGTCGCCCCCGGCGCATTGGGCACCGGACACGTGCGCGGGCCGCGCGGCGCTCATCGCTCGCCGCCGGAGGCCGCGCGCCAGGTGTCGCGCGCGAGACAGAGGTCAGTCCAGGCCTTCGCCTTGTCGTGCAGGCTGCGCAGCAGATAAGCGGGGTGATAGGTGACGATGACGGGCACACCCTCGTACTCGTGGACGCGTCCGCGCAGCGACGCGATGCTGCCATCGGTCTTGAGCAGGCTCTGCGCCGCGAAACGTCCGAGCGCGACGATGATCTTCGGCTTCACGAGCGCCACCTGACGCTGCAGATACGGCTCGCAGCGCGCGACCTCATCGGGTTCCGGATTGCGGTTGCCGGGCGGGCGGCACTTGATGACGTTCGCGATATAGACGTTCTCACCGCGTGCGAGCGCGAGCGCCCGCAGCATGTTGTCGAGCAGCTTGCCGGCCTGGCCAACGAAGGGCTCGCCCTGGCGGTCCTCGTTCTCGCCGGGCGCCTCGCCGATCAGCATCCAGTCGGCCTCGCGATCGCCTACGCCGAAGACGGTGTTGGTGCGCTTCTCGCACAGGCGGCAGCGCGTGCACGAGGCCACGCGTTCGGCGAGCGCGTCCCAGTCGAGCGTCGCGACATCGTTGCGCAGTGCGCCGCCAGCCTGAGCGGGCTCGGCGTCGTGTGGCAGAACCGGCTGGGCCACAGTGTCGAACCAGGCGAAATCTTCGTCGGTGAGGGGCGGCGGTTCGTCGGAGGAATGCGCTGCGGGCTTCGATGGCGAAGCGGCGCGCGCAACGGGCGGCGGCGGTTGCGAGCGCTCCGGGGCGGCCGGTTGTGCTTCGGCTGGCTGCAGCGCGGCGACCGGACGCGTCGTTTGCACCACAGGCACCGCCGGCGCTTCGGCTTCGGCTTCGGCTTCGGCTTCGGCTTCGGCTTCGGCGCGCGTCAGCCCGGACGACGGCGCAACGGCCTCATCTTCGCGAAACGCTTCGAGCGGCGCTGCACCCCGCGCCCCTTTGCGCACCCAGCGCGGCGCGAGCCCAAGCTCCTCCAGCGCAATCTCATCGAGCGACATCCGCGCCCTCCCCTGCAAAAGAAAAACGCATCACGAGTGCATCCTCGCGGCTGTGATGGCGGGCCGGATAGTAGTTCTTGCGGCGACCGATCGTGACGAAGCCGAACTGTTCATAGAGCCGGATTGCCCGGTGATTCGAAGGCCGGACTTCGAGCAGCAAGCCTTCGAGACCCTGCATGCGCGCGATGCGTACCGCCTCGCGCAGCATGGCGAGCCCTGCGCCCACACCCTGCGCCTGAGGCGCAACGCACAGATTCAGCAGATGCATCTCGTCGACCACGGGCATCAGCACGCAATAGCCGATCAGCGTGCCGGTGACGTGACGCATGCACAGCCCGTAGTAGCCATTGCGCAGCGAGTCCTCGAAGTTGCCGCGCGACCACGGAAACTCATACGCGGAACGCTCGATGATCGCGACTTCGTCCAGGTCGCTCTCGGTCATCGGCGACAGGTAGCGGTCGGTCATGAGCACGCCGCTCATTGCGCACTCTCGCCGCCTGCGCCCGCGCCACCCGCGCCACCATGGGAGGCGGCCTTCGCGGCAAGCCGCTCGGCCGTGGTCTGCGCGACCTTGTTGCGCACGTATTCGGGCGCGGCCTGGTCGGCCGGTTGCGTACGGCCCGCGCGAAACGCGCGCAACGCCGCGTGCGCCAGCGGCAACGCGTGCGGCAGCGCCTCGGCGTCGATCGTGCGCGCGGCGGCGGCAGCCGTCAGGCGCGCGCCGAACGCGGCGGCGGCGTTGCCCGCCAGCGTGAACGGTGTATCCGGCGCAGCGATGTGCTCCGGCGAGTCGAGCGATGCGGCCTGCAGCGTGCGCCAGTCGCCAGCTGCGGCGTCCCACGCGTAGTCTGCCCAGTAGGCTTCGTCCATACGCGCGTCGAGCGCGGCCAGCACGCGGGTCGCGGCGGGATCGCGCAGCCGCGCGCTCTCCGCGCACACGAGCAGCGTGCCCACGGGCACCACCGGGATATCGAGGCCGAACGCGAGCCCTTGAGCCACGCCCGTCGCCGTGCGTAGCCCCGTGAAGGAGCCCGGGCCCGCGCCGAACGCGATCGCGTCGCAGTCGGCGAGCGTGAGGCCGGCTTCGTCGAACAATTCGCCAATGGCGGGCAGGAGTCGCGTGCTGGAGACAGCGCCCGTGGCCTCGTGGCGCACCCAGACGCTGACTTCCGAGCGCGATGCGAGGGCGGTCTCGCCGCCAGTGGAGGGAGAACGATCTGCGCCGCCAGGGGCGACGCGAAGCAGCGCGACCGAGCAAAATTCGGTCGAAGTATCGAGGGCAAGCAGCACAGTTTCGGTCATGAGCGCTATTGTAATGCCCCGCCCCCCGCACGGGCCCAGGGCGCTCGCCAACTGGCGCAGGCGCAGGCGTCATGGCCTCGTTTGACTTACCCGTGCCCGGCGAGAGTGGAGGAATCGCTCCAGCTTTTCAGGGGTTTGCGCTGCTACCATCGGCGCGCTGACCTGAACCACTATGCGGAGGAAACAACCATGAGCGACGTGAACACGCAGTTCGCCCAAGCCCAGCAAGACGTCCAGCAACTGCCGGAGCGTCCCGGCAATCTGACGCTGCTGCGCCTCTATGCACTCTTCAAGCAGGCCACCGAAGGCGACGTGCACGGCGACAAGCCCGGCTTCACCGATATCGTCGGCAAGTACAAGTACGAAGCGTGGGCCGCGCTGCAAGGCACGGCGCAGGAAACGGCCCGGCAGCAATATGTGGAATTGGTCGAATCGCTCAAGAGCGGCGCCACCAGCTGACCCGGCGCAACTATCGCGCGTGACGAGTTGAGGCGCCCCGCCTGCTGCGTCACGCCGCCGCGCCTGTCTCACTCGCGGTGCGTCGCTCTGGCGCGCCGCAACAAAACAAGATATACTGCGTGCTGCGTTGCGCTCCGGTCGCTCGTTCGATCAGCACAACGCCTCGTAGCGTTAAGCTCCAATCCAGTTTAGAACCTGTCCCCCCCTGCCATGGCCCTGTTTTTCGGGCCGTCAATATCAGGCTGGCGGCTGGCCAATCCCGGCCTGAGCCGCACCCAAAACAGCTTCTAACGAAAAATCCGCCATTGTGGGCGGATTGCCCCCGTTTTTCGATTTGTTCGCAAAATCCGACGACTTGGGTATGCCGATTGGCGCCGACGTTCTATTTCCTGTGTAACAAGGATTTTCATGACTTCGAGCAATACCCAAAGCCCCCTGGACGCAATCGCCGATCAGGCCCTCGGTCATTCCGCCGCCGCCGCCGCTTCCGCTGAAGCCCCCGCGCAGGCCGCTGAAGCCACCGACGGTTCGGCGTTCGCGGCACTCGGTCTGTCGCCGGAGATCGTCTCCGGGCTGATCGCAGCGGGCTACAAGGCCCCGACGCCCGTGCAGGAACGCGCCATTCCTGCCGCCATCGCCGGCCGCGACCTGCTGGTCTCGAGCCCGACCGGCTCGGGCAAGACCGCAGCCTTTATGCTGCCCGCTATCGAGCGCTTCGCGCAGATCCAGAAGACTCTCGCTGCCCAGCCGCGCGAGCCGCGCCCGCAAGGCGCGAACGGCCAGCAAGGCGATCGCCGCCAGCGCCGTCCGCAACCGGTGGCGCGCCCCGGTCTGCTCGTCCTCACGCCGACGCGTGAACTCGCGATGCAGGTGACCACGGCCGCTTCGACGTACGGCAAGCACCTGCGCCGTCTGCGCACGGTCAGCATTCTCGGCGGCGTGGCTTACGGCCAGCAGCTGATGCTGCTCGCGAAAAACCCCGAGATTCTCGTGGCGACCCCGGGCCGTCTGCTCGATCACCTCGAGCGCGGCCGCATCGATCTGTCCGAACTCAAGATGCTCGTGCTCGACGAAGCCGACCGCATGCTCGACATGGGCTTCATCGACGACATCGACACGATCGTCGCCGCTACGCCCGAAACGCGTCAGACGATGCTGTTCTCGGCCACGCTCGACGGCAAGATCGCTTCGATCACCGGCCGCCTGCTGAAGGACCCGGAGCGCATCGAGATCGTGCGCAAGGTCGAAGCGGCCTCGAACATCGCGCAGACCGTGCACTACGTGGACGACCGCGATCACAAGGATCGCCTGCTCGACCATCTGCTGCGTGACGAAAGCCTCGATCAGGCTGTCGTGTTCACGGCCACGAAGATGGACGCCGACCAACTGGCCGGCAAGCTCGCCGACGCTGGCTTCGAAAGCGCCGCGCTGCACGGCGATCTGCCGCAAGGCGCGCGCAACCGCACGATCCGTGCGCTGCGCGAGCGTCGCGTACGCGTGCTCGTCGCGACCGACG
Organism: Paraburkholderia sp. CNPSo 3281; assembly: GCF_024206515.1. Classification (NCBI taxonomy): domain Bacteria; kingdom Pseudomonadati; phylum Pseudomonadota; class Betaproteobacteria; order Burkholderiales; family Burkholderiaceae; genus Paraburkholderia; species Paraburkholderia sp. CNPSo 3281. Next base: position 184,914 of record NZ_JAMBPS010000003.1, read on the forward strand.
TCGCGGCGCGCGGCATCGACATCCCCGGCATCACGCACGTCTTCAACTATGACCTGCCGAAGTTCGCCGAAGACTACGTGCACCGTATCGGCCGTACCGGCCGTGCTGGCCGCTCGGGCACCGCGGTGAGCCTCGTGCATCATGCCGAGCAAGGCGCCCTCAAGCGCATCGAGCGCTTCGTGCGCTCGCCGCTGCCGGTGAACGTTGTGGAAGGCTTCGAGCCGCGCAAGGCACCGCCGGCGAACCGTGGCTTTGGCGGCCGTGGCCGTCCGGGCGGCGGCAACGGCGGTGGCCGTCGCTTTGGTAACGGTGGTGGCAACGGCAAGCCGGGTGGCTACGGCGCCCGCGGCGGCCAAAGTGGCAACGGCGGCGGCGATCGCAACGGCAACAGCTGGGGCAACAAGCCGGAAGGCTCGCGTAGCGGCTACGGTGCCCGTGAAGGCGGCTACAACTCGGGTTCGCGTGAAGGCGGCTTCGGCGGCGGCTCGCGCGGCGGCGAAGGCAACCGCGGCGGCTACGGCCAGCAACGCGAAGGCTATGGCCGTTCGCGCGAAGGCGGTGGCGGCTACGGCGCACGCCGCAACGACGGTCCGCGTGGCGCCCGTCGCGACAGCTAACTAGTTCAAAACGGCGCGCAGGGCGGCCTTCATGCCGCCCCGCCGCCGCAGCGAAATGCTCAGGACCGGTGCTCAGGCACCGGTCTTTTTTTATCTCCGCACAGATTTCACGATACGAAAAATTTTTTTGCTTCGTAAAAAATCGTGCTGCGTGGCACAAAGGGATCGATTGCAAGATGGAAAATAGCGTTTCACATCACAAAATAAATTACACAAAGCATTGATTTTATTTAAATAAAAAACCGGGAAAAAGCCCATTGCCTGCCTGTTGCCGGTCAGTCGATTTGCCTAGACTCTTATATAAGAGTTCGTGAATAGCAACCGCCGAATCCAAGACCCCGGCAAGTTCGTTTCGTGACATTCAGCGGTTCAGCCGTTTCGTTTCAGAGATCCACCTATCAGGCAAATGAAGGAGCCCACCATGTCGACTCGTCAACAGCAAGCTCAGCAACTCCAACAGCAATGGGAAACCGATCCGCGCTGGGAGGGCATCAAGCGCAACTACACGGCTGACGACGTGGTGCGCCTGCGCGGCTCGATCCAGCCGGAGCACACGCTCGCGAAGCACGGCGCCGAAAAGCTCTGGAAAGGCGTGAACACCGAGCCGTTCATCAACGCACTGGGCGCGCTCACGGGCAACCAGGCCATGCAGCAAGTGAAGGCCGGTCTCAAGGCGATCTATCTCTCGGGCTGGCAGGTCGCGGGCGACGCCAACCTCGCCGGCGAAATGTATCCGGACCAGTCGCTCTACCCGGCCAACTCGGTGCCGCAGGTGGTCAAGCGCATCAACAACACGCTCACGCGCGCCGACCAGATCCAGTGGTCCGAAGGCAAGAACCCCGGCGACGAAGGCTACGTGGATTACTTCCAGCCGATCGTGGCCGACGCTGAAGCCGGCTTCGGCGGCGTGCTCAACGCGTTCGAACTGATGAAGGCGATGATCGAAGCGGGCGCGGCCGGCGTGCACTTCGAAGACCAGCTCGCCTCGGTAAAGAAGTGCGGCCACATGGGCGGCAAGGTGCTCGTCCCGACGCGCGAGAACGTCGCCAAGCTCACGGCCGCGCGTCTGGCCGCCGACGTCTGCGGCGTGCCAACTGTGCTGCTCGCCCGCACCGACGCAGAAGCCGCCGACCTCGTGACCTCGGACATCGACGACAACGACCGCCCGTTCCTCACCGGTGAGCGCACCGTGGAAGGCTTCTTCCGCACGAAGAACGGCCTCGAGCAGGCCATCTCGCGCGGTCTCGCCTACGCGCCGTACGCCGACATGATCTGGTGCGAAACGGGCAAGCCGGATCTGGAGTTCGCGAAGAAGTTCGCCGAAGCGATCCACAAGCGGTTCCCGGGCAAGCTGCTCTCGTACAACTGCTCGCCGTCGTTCAACTGGAAGAAGAACCTCGACGACGCGACGATCGCCAGGTTCCAGCGCGAACTGGGCGCGATGGGCTACAAATTCCAGTTCATCACGCTCGCGGGCTTCCACTCGCTCAACTACTCGATGTTCAACCTTGCGCACGGCTATGCGCGCCAGAACATGAGCGCGTTCGTGGAACTCCAGCAGGCCGAGTTCGCCGCCGCCGAGAAGGGCTTCACCGCCGTGAAGCATCAGCGCGAAGTGGGCACCGGCTACTTCGACGCCGTGACGCAGACGGTCGAGCGCGAAGCGTCGACTACGGCGCTGCACGGCTCGACGGAAGACGAGCAGTTCTTCGACAAGAAGGTGGCGTAAGACCACCGGCAGCAGCGGCGGCGCAAGCCGTCGCGCTCGAACAGGCAGCCGGCACGCGTACCTTGGCGGGGCGCGCCGGCTGCCTGCCGACGCGGCCCAGGCACGTGCCGCCGGGCGTTCAGGGAGGAAGCGGTAGAGGACACAGGCCGCGCGTGCTGGACAGAATCCGGCCCGCGGCTCGCCCAGCCAACGCAGCGGGCGAGCGTGGCCTTGTGCTTCATCGCGAATCTGCAGGAAAGCGCCAGCTAGCGATACACGATCACCGGAATCTTCGTATGGGTGAGCACGCGCTGCGTCTCGCTGCCGATCAGCAGGCTGCCGAGCCCGCGACGCCCGTGCGAGGCCATGAAGATGACGTCGCAGCCGCCCGCTTCGGCGGCTTCGATGATGCCGAGATATGGCGAGGGATGCACGCTCGTCCGACTGTCGCAGATCACGCCCGCGTTGCGTGCCGCCGCCTCGATTTCGTCCAGATGCACTCGCGCCTCTCGCTCACTGCGCGTCTGGAAGTCGCCGGGCGGCTCGATCACCACATCGGCGTAAGGCGAGTACGGATATTGCGGCAGGCACGCGTAGGCCGTGACGCGTGCGCCCACGGTACGCGCGAGGTCGATCGCGCCGTCGATCGCCTTTTTCGAGAGTTCCGAACCGTCCGTCGGTACGAGGATGTGTTTGAACATGGCGCCCTTCGTGGTCTATCGGATTACGGGCAAGTCAAGTGTCACAGTCAAGGGTCGAAGCGCGCGCAAAAACTCAGCCGGCGTCTCGCGGGCGAGCGCCTGGCCCTCAGGTCGATTGTAGTGCGCGAAGAATCGCTGCAAGCCGTGCGTGCGGGTCATCCCGGATATCGGAAACACGCACTGCGCCCTATCCCCAGTAACCGGGTTGACCGTAGGTATGCTTGAGATAGTCGAGAAAGAGGCGCACGCGCAGCGGCAGATGGCGGCGCTGCGGAAACACGGCGTGAATGCCGATGGGCGGCGCGGCGAACGCGTCGAGCACGGTCACGAGCCGGCCCGCCGCGATGTCCTCGCCGACTTCCCACCACGAGCGCCACGCCAGACCGTGGCCCGCGAGGCACCACTCATGCAGCACGGCGCCGTCCGAGCATTCCATCGTGCCCGCCACGCGGATCGACACCACTTTGCCGTCCTGCTGGAACGCCCAGCCGCGCTGCTGGTTCAGACTCGCGCCGAAGGCGAGGCAGTTATGGCGTGCGAGGTCGGCGGGCGTTTCGGGCTCGCCGCGGCGCGACAGATACGCCGGCGCAGCCACGCACACGCGCCGGTTCTCACCGAGCTTGAGCGACACGAGCGACGAATCGGGCAATTCGCCGAGGCGCACGGCGCAGTCGAAGCCTTCGTTCACGAGATCGACGAGCCGGTCCGAAAGATCGAGCGCGATGCTCACGTCCGGATGCGCGACCGTGAAATCGGGCACGAGCGGCGCGACGTGGCGACGCCCGAAGCCTGCCGGCGCGGACACGCGCAGGTGCCCGCTCGCTTTCACGCCGCCCTCGGACACACTCGCCTCGGCGTTCTGCATGTCGTGAATGATGCGCTGGCAGTCCTCGAGGAACGCCGATCCTTCGAACGTGAGCGTGATACGCCGCGTGGTGCGCACGAGCAGCTTCACGCCGAGGCGCTCTTCGAGCGCATCGATGCGCCGGCCGATGATGGCGGGCGCCACGCCTTCGGCCTGGGCGGCGGCGGAAAGGCTGCCCTTGGCGGCCACGGTGACGAAGGTCTCGATCTGTTTGAAGCGGTCCATCGGTGGACACTGCGCGCACTGGGCGACGGAAACAGTGGAAAAGAGAAGGTAGGTCGACAGATTAGGTGGGTAAAAGTAAAAGATCAAGTGATCAATCCCGCCTTTTTCAGCGATACGACTCATGAATACAATCGACCTCGACCTCTGAAGATGGAGTGCAAGGCTATGTCGGCCACAACGACACCCACCACGACACGATTTCCCAAGGCAGTGATCTTCGACGCGTACGGCACGCTTTTCGACGTGCATTCGGTCGTCGCCGCCGCCGAGCAGATGTTCCCCGGCCAGGGCGAAGCGCTCTCGCAACTCTGGCGCCTGAAGCAGATCGAGTACACGCAGTTGCGCACACTCTCCGACCCGGCCGGCGCGCGCTACCGCCCGTTCTGGGACATCACGCTCGACGCGCTGCGCTACGCCGCGCGCCGCCTGAACCTGTCGCTCACGGGCGCGGGCGAAAAGCGTCTCATGGACGAATACGCTTGCCTCTCGGCGTTCCCCGACGTACTCCCCGTGCTGCGCCGCCTGCGTGAGCCACGCGAAGACGGCACGCGCATGGGCCTTGCGATCCTCTCGAACGGCAACCCGCAGATGCTCGACATCGCGGTGAAGAGCGCCGGCATGAGCAGCCTCTTCGACCACGTGCTTTCGGTCGACGCCGTGCGCGCCTACAAGCCGGCCGCCGCCGCGTATTCGCTCGGCACCGCCGCTTTCGACGCCGCGCCACGCGAGCTGGTGTTCGTGTCGTCGAACGGCTGGGACGCCGCGGGCGCCGGCTGGTTCGGCTACACCACGTTCTGGATCAACCGCCAGCGACTGCCCGCCGAAGAACTCGGGGTGGCGCCGCATGGCACTGGCGGCGGCATGGCAGAACTCGCCGCCTTTCTCGAAATCGCTGCGCCCGAACGGCAAAGCCGCCCTCGCCCCAGCCCGGGCGCGTGACGGACAAGCCGCTCGCCGCAGCCACCACAACCACACATTCACAATCTGACCGACCAAGGAGCAAGCAAATGGCGAACACATTGCAACTGCCGCAAGGCATGCAGATCACGGCTGACATCCAGCCCGGCTTCGAAACGATCCTCACGCCCGAAGCGCTCGAACTCGTCGCGAAGCTGCACCGCGCGTTCGAGCCCCGCCGCCAGGAACTGCTGAAGGCACGCGTCGAGCGCACGAAGCGCCTCGACGCCGGCGAGCGCCCCGACTTTCTTGCCGACACGAAATCGATCCGCGACGGCGACTGGAAGATCGCCGCGCTGCCGAAGGATCTCGAATGCCGCCGCGTGGAAATCACGGGCCCGGTCGAGCGCAAGATGATCATCAACGCGCTGAACTCGGGCGCGGACGCGTACATGACCGACTTCGAGGATTCGAACTCGCCGAACTGGGAAAACCAGATCGTCGGCCAGCTCAACCTGAAGGACGCAGTGCGCCGCACGATTTCGCTCGAACAGAACGGCAAGACCTACCAGCTCAACGACAAGACCGCCACGCTGATCGTGCGTCCGCGCGGCTGGCACCTCGACGAAAAGCACGTGACGGTGGACGGTCAGCGTGTGTCGGGCGGCGTCTTCGACTTCGCGCTCTATCTCTTCCACAACGCGAAGGAACTGATCTCGCGCGGCAGCGGCCCGTACTTCTATCTGCCGAAGATGGAAAGCCACCTCGAAGCGCGCCTGTGGAACGACATCTTCGTCGCAGCGCAGGAAGGCGTGGGAATCCCGCGCGGCACGATCCGCGCGACGGTGCTGGTCGAGACGATCCTCGCCGCGTTCGAGATGGACGAAATCCTCTATGAACTGCGCGAGCACAGCTCGGGTCTGAACGCCGGCCGCTGGGACTACATCTTCTCGGCGATCAAGAAGTTCAAGAACGACAAGGACTTCTGTCTTGCCGACCGCGCGCAGATCACGATGACGGTGCCGTTCATGCGCGCCTACGCGCTCGAACTGCTCAAGACCTGCCACAAGCGCAACGCACCGGCTATCGGCGGCATGAGCGCGCTCATCCCGATCAAGAACGACGCGGCCGCCAACGACAAGGCCATGGGCGGCGTGCGTTCGGACAAGGCGCGTGACGCAACGGATGGCTACGACGGCGGCTGGGTAGCGCACCCGGGCCTCGTGCCCATTGCGATGGAAGAGTTCGTGAAGGTGCTCGGCGACAAGCCGAACCAGATCGGCAAGCAGCGCGCGGACGTGAACGTCGCGGGCAAGGATCTGCTCGACTTCCGTCCGGAAGCGCCGATCACCGAAACGGGCCTGCGCAACAATATCAACGTGGGCATCCACTACCTCGGCTCGTGGCTCGCGGGCAATGGCTGCGTGCCGATCCACAACCTGATGGAAGACGCCGCGACCGCCGAAATCTCGCGCTCGCAGGTGTGGCAGTGGATCCGCTCGCCCAAGGGCAAGCTCGAAGACGGCCGCAAGGTCACGGCCGAACTCGTGCGCGAACTGATCCCGCAGGAGCTGGACAAGGTGAAGGCATCGGTCGGCGGCGACACGAAGCCGTACGAGCGCGCCGCGCAGATCTTCGAGCAGATGTCGACGTCGGAAAACTTCGTCGAGTTCCTGACGCTGCCGCTGTACGAAGAGATCTGATCGCTCGGTACGTCCAACGACTAGCCGATGCAAAAGGCCCGGCGGGTGTGAGCCCGCCGGGCCTTCGTGTTTTCATGCGCCGCGTCTCGAACGATCAGCGCGCGCGCCGATGCGCGACCCAGTCGCCGCCTGCGATCTCGGGGCGTCCTGCAATGGCGGCGGACGCAACCGGATAGTAGAGGCAAGCGATGCGTTCGCCCTGCAGCTCGATATTCACTTCCTGCGAAACGAACAGATTGTCGACGCCTGGGTAAACCTGCTCGATTTCGTCGAGCACGGCGAGGAGCGCGTCGTCGATTTCGTAGACGTCGCCAACGACCGTCGATTGCGCATCGGCCGACCCGGCCACCATCCCAGGATAGCTGCCGAAGTCGAAGAGCCGGCCGGCGAGCGTGGTAAGACCGAGGTGGCGCGGGCGCGCGATCGCGTTGCGATCCGCCGCGAGGTTGATGTCGTTGGTCTCGCCCGCACGCAGCGTGCCGTAGACGAACACGTATTTCATGGCTTTTCTCTCCTTCAGGGCGGCTCGCGCCACACGAGCACGCTGTCGATTCGCCCTCATTATGCCGGGCCATAGATGCGTGCGGCCCAGGCCTTGGAGCGCGAGACGTCTACAATGGGTGCATCAATCGCCAAAGTCGTCGCCAAACCCGCCGAACCCGCCGCCCTGCCCGTCATGCCCGCCCTGCCCGTCATGCCCGTCATGCCCGAGGATCTGCCCCACTTCGCATCCAGCGACGCACGCAACGAGGCGCAGCCGCACGCCGAACTCGTCGATATTCCGCCGGAGTTCGCGCCGACACCCACGCATCCCATCCGCGTGCGCTCGCGGCCCATGCCGGCCGGTGTGCGCATCGCGCAGCACACGCATGCGTGGGCGCAACTCGCCTACTCGTCGCGCGGCGTGCTGCGCATGGCGACGCCCGGCACGACGTGGATGGTGCCGCCCTCGCGCGCGATCTGGGTGCCGCCTCACATCACGCACGAAGTGGCGATCGTCGAGGACGCGTTCCTGCGCACGCTCTACGTAGACGAATCGGTGATTCCGCCCGGCCTCGACGCGTGCCGCGTGGTCGAAGTCTCCGGCCTCCTGCGCGAGACGATCGCGGCGCTCGACGAGCGCGGCATTCCCACCGCACGCGAGCGCCTGCTCGGCGCGCTGGCTCTCGACGAGATCACGCGCTCGGCGCCGCTGCCGCTCGCCGTGCCGATGCCCGAGGAAAAGCGCCTGCGCGCGCTGTGCGAAGCGCTGATCGCCGACCCGGCGGGACCCGGCTCGCTCGAATACTGGGCCGCACAGGTGGGCGCGAGCACGCGCACGATCGCGCGGCTCTTTCGTCGGGAACTCGGGGTGAGCTTTTCGCAGTGGCGCCAGCAGGCGATTCTCGCGCGCGCGATCCCGCTGCTCAATCAGGGACGCCCGATGGCCGTCGTGGCGCAGGAACTCGGCTACCAGAGCCAGAGTGCGTTTTCGGCGATGTTTCGCCGCGCCTTCGGCGAGAGCCCGCGCGCCTTCATCGCGCGCGGCACGGGCGGCCGCGACGAGGACGAACCGGAAGATTCCGTGGCCGCGGAGCGCGACGAACATCGCGACGACAACGCGCGTTGAGTGGGAGAGCGGGCCGGCTCAGACGAGCCGCGTCATGTGGCGAATCGAGCCGAGGCGCGCAAGCCTCGGACCCGCCACGCGATAACCCATGCGCAGATAGAGCCGTGCTGCGGGGTTATCGACGAACACGCGCAGTTGCAACTCGCGCAAGCCGCGCTCGCGGGCCCATTGGTGCGAGATATCGAGCAGGAACGTGCCGGCGCCATTGCCGCGATATCCCTGGGCGATCTGCACGTCGCGAATGTGCAGCGAGTCGCCCTCCTGCGTCACGCGCAGCACGCCGATTGCCTCGCCGTCGAGTTCGAGGATGAAGTTCTCCGACTCGCGATAGCTCGCCAGAAAGAGATCACCGCGCCAGACGAGGTGATGCCGCAGATAGTAGCCACCCATGTTGTTGCGCGTGAGCGTCTCCGCGAACTCGAAATCGTCCATGGTGGCGCGGCGCAGCTGAAACGGCGACGGAATGTCGTTCGGTGCGAACATGTCGGCAAGCGGGCAAACGAAGTTTCGACAACGCTACGATAACGCGCGGCCGCCGGCAATCGCAGATTGTCCGTACGGCCAACGAATTGAAGGATGGGGAATGGAAGGCAGGAGAAACGTCTGGGGAAAAAGAAAAAGCCCGTTGGACGTATCCAACGGGCTTCGTTCTGGCGGAGCGGACGGGACTCGAACCCGCGACCCCCGGCGTGACAGGCCGGTATTCTAACCGACTGAACTACCGCTCCAGCTTGCTGCTCACCGGCGGGCGTCGGTCGATTCCCGCTGGCGGCGTCGCCATACTGCTCTTTGGCGCCGCATTTTGATTTGGCGTCCCCTAGGGGATTCGAACCCCTGTACTCACCGTGAAAGGGTGATGTCCTAGGCCTCTAGACGAAGGGGACAACACAGGCATAAGCGCAGGCTTACGCCTCGGAACTGCAGCAGTTCGCCATTGCCGAAGCAACTGCAGAACGGCTTTGAATCTGGCGGAGCGGACGGGACTCGAACCCGCGACCCCCGGCGTGACAGGCCGGTATTCTAACCGACTGAACTACCGCTCCAGCTTGCTGCTCACCGGCGGGCGTCGGTCGATTCCCGCTGGCGGCGTCGCCATACTGCGTAGTGCTACTGTTTGGCGCCGCATTTTGATTTGGCGTCCCCTAGGGGATTCGAACCCCTGTACTCACCGTGAAAGGGTGATGTCCTAGGCCTCTAGACGAAGGGGACAACACGGGCTTGCGCCTGTAATCGTCACTTTAACTAAAAAGCCCGCTCACAGTTTCTGAACGGGCTCGATCTGGCGGAGCGGACGGGACTCGAACCCGCGACCCCCGGCGTGACAGGCCGGTATTCTAACCAACTGAACTACCGCTCCAGTTCGACATAGTCAGATGGATGGTTTATTTCCACCTGATACCTCGCCAATCTCATTGACGACGCACATGTCTGGCGTCCCCTAGGGGATTCGAACCCCTGTACTCACCGTGAAAGGGTGATGTCCTAGGCCTCTAGACGAAGGGGACATGATCTTTTCAGATAATGCCTTTACCACACTCTACTGCTTACTGCGCGTTCTGTTGGTGGAGGTAAGCGGGATCGAACCGCTGACCTCTTGCATGCCATGCAAGCGCTCTCCCAGCTGAGCTATACCCCCTTGCAGAACAGAAGCGAGATTTTAAACATCACTTTCGCTTTCGTCAAGAGCTTTTGAATCGTTTTCTGAAGCGCTTCGAGGTTTCCTTGAAACATCGTTGCCCGATTCTGCGGCTCTTTGCGTGAGATTCGCTGCTTATCTGCGGCTATCTCGCGCTCCGTATTCAACGGAGCCCGAATACTACAAGAACCGCCGCGCGGGCGCTAGGGTCCGGGCGAAAAATTCTTCAAAAATTTTACTTTGCAGCCGAAATACCCTTCTCGATTCGACTCACCACCGCATCGCGGCCGAACAGCACGAGCACCGCATCGACCGACGGCGTATGCGTGGTACCCGCCACGAGCAGGCGGGCCGGCATCGCGAGTTGCGGCATCTTGAGCTTGTGCGTGGCGAGCGTGGCCTTGAGCGCGGCCGAGACGCCCTCCTTCGTCCACTCCGCGCCCTTGAGCGCGGCGGCGAGATCGGCGAGCGCGGGGCGCACGGCTTCCGTGATGTGCTGGGCGAGCGCTTCGGCTTCCGGCTGCGGCTCGCGGTAGAACATCATCGCGCTCTCGGCGATCTCCTTGATCGTGTTCGCACGGTCCTTGAAAAGCGCGACCACGCCTTCGAGCGACGGGCCCTTGGCGAGCGCGGCTTCGTCCACGCCGAGCGCGGCGAAGAACGGCTTCGAGAGCTCGGCGAGGCGCGCGCTGTCCACTTCCTTCAGGTAGTGGTTGTTGAGCCAGTTGAGCTTGTTGTGGTCGTACTGCGCGGGCGACTTACCCAGGTGCTCGAGATCGAACCACTCCACGAACTGCTCGCACGTGAACACTTCGGCGTCGCCGTGCGACCAGCCCAGGCGCGCGAGATAGTTGAGCACCGCTTCCGGCAGATAGCCTGCGTCGCGATAGCCCATCACGCTCATCGCGCCGTGGCGCTTGCTCATCTTTTCGCCCTGCTCGTTGAGCACCGTAGGCAGATGCGCGTAGACCGGCGGCTCGGCGCCGAGCGCGCGCAGGATGTTGATCTGGCGCGGCGTGTTGTTCACGTGGTCGTCGCCGCGAATCACATGCGTGATCTTCATGTCGACGTCGTCCACGACTACGCAGAAGTTGTAGGTCGGTGTGCCGTCCGGGCGCGCGATCACGAGGTCGTCGAGCTCTTCGTTCGAGATCTCCACGCGGCCCTTGACGGCGTCGTCCCATGCCACCACGCCCATGAGCGGGTTACGGAAGCGCAGCACCGGCTGCACGCCCTCGGGCGGCGTGGGCAGCACCTTGCCCGGCTCCGGGCGCCACGTGCCGTCGTAGCGCGGCTTCTCGCCTGCGGCGCGCTGGCGCTCGCGCAGCGCGTCCAGCTCTTCGGTCGACATGTAGCACGGGTACACGAGGCCCTGCTCCTGCATCTGCTTGAGCACTTCGCGATAACGGTCCATGCGCTGCATCTGGTAGAACGGACCTTCGTCGAAATTCAGGCCGAGCCACTCCATGCCTTCGAGGATCGCATCGACCGATTCCGACGTCGAACGCTCGAGGTCGGTGTCTTCGATCCGCAGCACGAAGACACCCTTGTTGTGACGCGCGAACGCCCAGGGGTAAAGCGCGGAACGGATGTTGCCGAGGTGGATGAAGCCGGTCGGGCTCGGCGCGAAGCGGGTACGGACGACAGAGGTAGTCATGGGCGATTACTCGAAAGCGATGCCATCCGGAGCGCGGCGCCGGCGATAAAAGCAGCGACGGCGGCGGATGGCCAGGGTTCGCGGCGCGTTCGGCCCGCGCGGCTAGCGCGAGAGCGCCGGGGCGCGCGCAGCCTCGCGCACACGAACGGGAATCCGGAAAATTAGAGACCGGATTATACCCGCCATGCACCGCTTCGGCCTGGGGGCGAGGCCCGCAGCGCATGCGGGCGCCCCGCTTCTCTCCTGCAACGTCCGCGCGCCCGCAAGCCGTCGAGCGCGCTGTCATCTGCCGTCACATCGCGTTACATGCACGCCGGCTAAACCGGCCGCGCTTTGCCTTATGATGTCGGCGCGCCGCCATTACGATGCGGCGTCGCGCGCGCAAATACAGATACTCGGCCGCCCGCGCGAGCAGACCGGGGTACCGCGCCGTTCCTTGCCGGACACGCCCGCGGACCGCATGGAGAACCTTCTTGAAGCAGTCATCGCCCTCGTTGAGCCGCCGGCACTTTTCGCTTGCGGCCGCCTCCACCGTCCTTGCCGCGTGCACGACCGCGGGCACGCAGACCGCCAGCGTCCCGCCGCCCGTCACCACCGCGCCCCCGCCGCCCGTCGCGAGGCCGACGCGCCCGATTCGCGTGGGCCTCGCGCTCGGCGGCGGCGCGGCGCGCGGCTTCGCGCATATCGGCGTGATCAAGGCGCTCGAGGCGCGCAACGTGCAAGTGGACTTCGTGGTCGGCACGAGCGCGGGCTCGGTCGTCGCGGCGCTTTACGCCTCGGGCATGAACGGTTTCGCGCTCAACAAGCTCGCGCTGACGATGGACGAAGCCTCGATCAGCGACTGGGCGATGCCGTTTCGCACGCGCGGCCTCCTGCAGGGCGTGGCGCTCCAGAACTATCTGAACACCACGCTGCACGACCGGCCCATCGAGAAGATGGCGAAGCCGCTCGGCGTCGTCTCGACCGAACTGCGCACGGGCCAGCCCATCCTGTTCCAGCGCGGCAATACGGGCATTGCCGTGCGCGCGTCGTGCAGCATTCCGTCGATTTTCGAGCCCGTGAAGATTGCGGGCCACGAATACGTGGATGGCGGCCTCGTGAGCCCCGTGCCGGCCTCGTTCGCACGCAAGATGGGCGCCGACTTCGTGATCGCCGTGGACATCTCGGCGCGCCCGGAAACGGCCTCGACGCTGAGCCAGTTCGACGTGCTGATGCAGACCTTCACGATCATGGGCCAGACGATCAAGACCTACGAGCTCGACAAATACGCCGATGTCGTGATCCGCCCGAACCTCAACGCAATGTCGAGCAGCGACTTCACGCAGCGCAACGCGGCGATTCTCGCGGGCGAGGAAGCGGGCGCGCGCATGATGCCGGAGCTCGAGCGCAAGCTCGCCGCGGCGCGCCTGACGGCCTGAGCACTTGACCTGAGCCCCCTTCGGCAGGCGCACGAGCGCAAAAAAACGCAAAAAGCCTGCTTCGCAAGAAGCAGGCTTTTTTGTTCGCTACGACACCCCGATCAGTTGCCGCCGTTGCCGTCGAACTGTGCGCTCACGCGCTTGAGGCTTTGCTGCTGGTCCGGCGTGAACGACGTTTCGATACGGCGTGCACCCGTGAAGCGCTTTTCCCAGTAGCCGTCGTCGAGGTCGTCGACGCGGATCGTGCTGCCCGTGGACGGCGAATGCACGAACTTGTTGTCGCCGATGTAGATGCCGACGTGCGAGAACGTGCGACGCATCGTGTTGAAGAACACGAGGTCGCCCGGCTTCAGGTTGCTCATGCTGACCTTCTCGCCCACGCGGCTCATTTCCTCGGCGCGGCGCGGCAGCGACATGCCGAGCGTGTCCTGGAACACGTAACGCACGAAGCCGCTGCAGTCGAGGCCGGAGTCGGGCGTGTTGCCGCCCCAGCGGTAGCGCACGCCAATCATGTTGAGTGCGCCGACAACGACGTCGCCGGCTTTGCCGGCCATGCCGGAAAGGAACGCCTTGGCGCCGCCTTCGGTCGGGGCCGGAGCCGCCGCCGGGGTCGCCTGGTTGGCATTCTGGAGTGCGCTCTGCACTGCGGGGATGGACTGCAGATTCGCCGGGTTGTTCGGCGAAAATGAGGCATTCTGGTTAAAGCTGCTTACTTCGTCGGCGAACGCGCCGGGAGCTGCGGCCATCAGTACGCCGATGAACATCCCGGCGACGGCGCGCGTGCAAGCCTGGGTCAGGTATCGGTGCTGCATTGGTCGGTAGAAATTGCCCGTAAATCAGGGAGTTAGTAGAAAAGTTTGGACGATACTAGCCAGTAAGTATTTGTGTGTCAAAACAAATAGAAAAATTCAATCGCGACATTCACCTCATTGGTGAATTTCACCGAAATTCACTCTAAAGTTCCGCCAAAGCCTAGCGATCAAAGGCGGCTTTCAACAATTTTCGGGTGTAAGGATGGGTTGGGTTATCGAAGATATTCGCGACCTCTCCTGACTCGACAATCGCCCCGTTGTGCATCACCACCACCCGGTGCGCCATCGCGCCGATCACCTCCAGGTCGTGGCTGATGAACACGTAGCCCAGGTTGTACTTGCGTTGCAAATCCGTCAACAATCGCAACACCTGTTGCTGGATCGACACGTCGAGCGCACTGGTCGGTTCGTCGAGCACGATCACGCGCGGCTCCAGCACCAGCGTGCGCGCAATGGCGATACGCTGACGCTGGCCGCCCGAAAACTCATGCGGGTATCGTTGCAAGGCGGTGCGATCGAGGCCCACTTCACGCAGCACACCGACGACGCGCTTGCGCCGCTCCTCGCTGGGAAGATCGGGCCGATGCAGCAACAGCCCCTCCCCCACGATGCGCTCGATGGTCTGGCGCGGAGAAAGCGAACTGAACGGGTCCTGAAAGACAACCTGCAGATGCGAGCGCAAAGCCAGCCTGTCGCGCCCCCGATAGCTCGCGATCGGCCGCCCCTGGAACTCGACGACGCCGTCCGCGGTTCGCTGCAACCCCAACATCGCCATCGCCAGCGTCGTTTTGCCCGATCCGGATTCGCCGACGATGCCGAGCGTCTCGCCCTGGCGCACCACAATGTTCGCGTCGTTCACGGCGCGATAGCGCCCCTTTTGCCACCAGCCGCGAAAGCCCGGCAACTTCGTTGCGAAGTCGACGATCACATCCTTCGCCTGCAAGAGAACCGGCGCGATCGGCAGGACGGGCAGCACGTGGCGCTCGGGCCGGCTCGCGATGAGCCGTTGCGTGTACGGGTGTTGCGGCGCCTCGAAAATCTGCTCCACGCTGCCCGACTCGACCAGCCTGCCCTTCTCCATCACGGCCACGCGCTGCGCGAAGCGGCGCACAAGGTTCAGGTCGTGCGTGATGAGCAGCACCGACATGCCTGCGCCGCGATTGCGCTCCATCTCCTCGCGCTGCAATTCAAGCAGCAGATCGACGATCTGGCTGCGGATCGTGACGTCGAGCGCCGTGGTCGGCTCGTCGGCGAGCAAAAGGCGCGGACGGCACGCGAGCGCCATCGCGATCATCACGCGCTGGCGCTGGCCGCCCGAGAGCTGATGCGGATAGCTCGACACGCGCCGCCGCGCCTCGGTGATGCCTGTGCGCTCGAGCAAGCCCACAGCCTGCTCGTAGGCTGCTTTCTTCGAGACGCCGTCGTGCAGCACGATGGTTTCCGCGATTTGCTCGCCGACCGTGTAGAGCGGATTGAGCGCCGTCATCGGCTCCTGGAAGATCATCGCGACGTCGTTGCCGCGCAGACCGCGCATCGCGCGCTCGCTCTTCGCGAGCAGATCGTCGCCGTCGAGGCGGATGGCGCCGCTGATCCGCGCGCCTTGCAGGAGGCGCAAAACCGCGAGCGCGGTGACGGTCTTTCCCGAGCCCGACTCGCCGACGAGCGCCACGCGCTCGCCGCGCCCGATCGCGAGCGTGACGTCATCGACGGCGAGCGTCTCGTCAAAGTGCACGCTCAGGTGTTCGATCGAGAGGAGCGGCGCGGCTGCGTCCTGAGGCACGCTCACTGGTTGCCTCCGGCCTTCATGGCGTCGGAAATGCGCGTGTCGAGCGCGTTGCGTAGCGCGTCGCCGATGAAGGTGAGCAGCAGCAGCGTCGCCACGAGCACGCCGAAGGTCGAGAGCGCGATCCACCATGCGTCGAGATTGCGCTTGCCCTGCGCGAGCAGCTCGCCGAGGCTCGGCGTGGGTGCGGGCACGCCAAGGCCCAGGAAGTCGAGACTCGTGAGCGCGAGAATCGCGCCGCTCATGCGAAACGGCAGGAAGGTGATGACGGGCGTGAGGCTATTGGGCAGCACGTGATGCCAGATGATCTGCCAGTTCGAAAGGCCCATTGCGCGCGCGGCGAGCACGTAGTCCTGGTTGCGGTTGCGCAGGAATTCGGCGCGTACGTAGTCAGACAGGCCGATCCAGCCGAACAGCGAAAGCAGCACGATCAGCAGCACGAAGCCCGGTTCGAAGATCGCCGCGAAAATAATCAGCAGATAAAGCTCGGGGAGCGAGCTCCAGATCTCGATGAGACGCTGCCCGAAGATATCGACCTTGCCGCCGAAGTACCCTTGCACGGCGCCCGCCAGCACGCCGAGCAGCGTGCCGATGGCAGTCAGCACGAGCGCAAACTCCACCGACACGCGAAAGCCATAGAGCAAGCGGGCAAACAGGTCGCGGCCGCTCTCGTCGGTGCCGAGCCAGTTCTGGCGCGACGGCGGCGCGGGGTTCGGCACTTTCGCGAAGTAGTTGAGCGTGTCGTAGTAGTACGGGTTCGGCGGATAGATCGCGAAGTTGCCCGGCGCGTCGAAGCGGTGGCGAATGTACGGATCGAGGTAGTCGGCAGGCGTCGGGAAATCGCCGCCGAACGCGGTTTCCGGATAGTCCTTGAACAACGGGAAATACAGGTGCCCCTCGGAGCGCACGACGATCGGCTTGTCGTTGCACCAGAGCGGACCCGCGAGACTCGCCGCGAACGCAACGAGAAACACGATCAGGCTCCAGTAGCCAAGACGCTGCTGCTTGAAACGCAGCCACACACGGCGGGCCGGTGTGGGCGACTTGAAGGCGCGCACGCTCTCGGTACGCAGTTCGGGTTCGGCGCCAGCGCGGACTCGGTTCAACTCAGCGCTCCAGTTGTTCGAATTGGATGCGGGGATCGACCCACACGTAGCACAGATCGGAAATCAGTTTGGTTAGCAGTCCGATCAACGTGAAGAGGTACAGCGTGCCGAGCACGACCGGATAATCGCGCCGCACGACGGATTCGTACGAAAGCAGACCGAGTCCGTCGAGCGAGAAAAGCGTTTCGATCAGCAGGCTGCCGGTGAAGAACGCGCCGATGAACGCTGCCGGAAACCCCACCACGAGCGGCAGCAACGCGTTGCGAAAGACGTGCTTCCAGAGCACGGTGCGCTCCGAGAGCCCTTTCGCACGCGCGGTCAGCACGTACTGGCGGCGGATCTCTTCGAGAAAGGCGTTCTTGGTCAGCATGGTCGTAACGGCGAAACTGCCCACGACCGAGGCCGTCACGGGTAGCGTGATGTGCCAGAGATAATCGAGAATCTTGCCGCCGAGCGAGAGCGTGTCCCAGTTGTCAGACGTGAGATTGCGCAGCGGGAAGAGCTGCAGGAACGAGCCGCCGCCAAACAGCACGAGCAGCAGGACGCCCAGCACGAAGCCCGGAATCGCGTAACCGACGAGCACGACCAGACTCGTCACGAGGTCGAACCGCGAGCCGTTGCGCACCGCCTTCGCGATGCCCAACGGCACCGATATCAGATAAGTGAGAAAGAAGGTCCAGAGACCGATGCTGATCGAAACCGGCAGCTTGGAAATAATCAGCGACCACACGCTCTGGTGATGGAAATAGCTCTGTCCGAGATCGAAGCGCGCAAAGCGCCCGAGCATCAGGAAATAGCGTTGCAGCGGCGGCTTGTCGAAGCCGTACAGCTGCTTGAGCTGCGCGATCTGCTGCGCGTCCACGCCCGAATGCGCGCGCATGCCGAATGGCATGCCCTGCTCCGCACCTCGCCGCAATTCGCGCACCGCCTGTTCGACGGGGCCGCCCGGCACGAACTGGATCACGCCGAAGGTCAGCGTGAGCACGCCGAGCAGCGTCGGGATCATCAGCAGCAGCCGTTTGACGATGTAGCTCCACATGATTTCGATGCTTTCCGTCGTGTCCGTTGTCAATGACCGGCCGCTTGCGGCACGGGCTGGGGCTTGAACCACCACGTCGAGATGATCCAGTCGTTCGCGCCATAGTACAGCGGCAATTTTGCCGGATACGCCAGCGTGTTCTTGAACGCCACACGATGCGTCGCGCTGTACCACTGCGGCACCACATAGTAGCCGTGCATCAGCACCCGGTCGAGCGCATGCGTGGCGTCGAGCAGTTGCTGGAGCGTCTGCGCCTGCGTGAGCGCCTTGAGGATCGCATCGACGGCTGGCGCCTTCAGGCCGAGCAGATTGCCGGAGCCCGGCTCGTCGGCGGCCTTGCTGCCGAAGCGGTCGACCTGTTCCGCGCCCGGCACCTGGACGTCGGGGAACTTGATGGTCGTCATGTCGAAGTCGAAGGCGTCGAGCCGCTTCTGGTAGAGCGCGAAATCGACCGAGCGATAGTTCACCTGGATGCCGAGGCGCCTCAGCGCCTGCGTGTACTGCGCCATGATCGGCGCCCACTGCGCCGAAGCACTCGTGTCGTCGAGCACCTCGAACGTGAACGGCTCGCCCTTCGCATTGCGCAGCGCGCCGTCGCGGTAGGTCCAGCCGGCGTCAGCCAGAAGCGCGCGCGCCTTGAGCAGATTCGCACGTAGCGATCCTGGCGGGGTCGTATCGGGCTGCAAGGGCGGCGGCCCGAACACGGCGGGATCGAGCGACTTGCGCCAAGGCTCGAGCAAGGCAAGCTCGCCGGGCGACGGCAGGCCCTTTGCCTGTAGCTGCGTGTTCGCGAACCAGCTGTCGATGCGACGGTACTGGCTATAGAACAGCATGCGGTTGAGCCACGGGAAGTCGAGCGCGAGGTCGAGGGCACGGCGCACGCGCACATCCTGGAACACGGGCCTGCGCAAATTCATGACGAAGCCCTGCATGCCGGTGCCGTTGTGCTGCGGGAACTCGCGCTTGACGAGCTCGCCGCTGTCGAAGCGCTTGCCGACATCACGCCGCACCCAGTTGCGTGCGACGTATTCGACGAGCGCGTCGTACTCGCCCGCCTTGAAGGCCTCGAGGCGCGCCACGTCATCCGAATAGAGCTTGTAGGTAATGCGCTCGAAGTTGTTGGTGCCCACGCGCACCGGCAGGTCCTTGCCCCAGTAGTTGGGGGCGAGCTTGTAAGTGATCGTGCGGCCGTTCGAGTAGCGGTCGATCACATACGGGCCGCTGCCGATCGGTTGCTCGAACGCGAGCTGATCGAAGGCGATGCGGCCGCCGTCCGGGCGCAAACCCCACTTGTGCGAGAACACCGGCATGCCGCCCGCGATGAGCGGCAGCTCGCGGTTGTTGCTGCGGAACTCGAAGCGGATCGTCGCGGGATCGACCACCACCGCGCGCGTGATCTCGCTGAAATACGCCTGCATGGAGGGCGCGGCCTGGCGGCTCTTGAGGGTGTCGAGCGAAAACTTCACGTCTTCGGCGGTCACCGGGTCGCCGTTCGAGAAGCGCGCCTTCGGGTTGATGTGAAATGTCACCGAAAGCGCGTCGGGCGCGATGCGGATATCGTCGGCGAGCAAACCGTAGGCCGAGGCCACTTCGTCGAGGCTGCCCGTCGTGAGGCTCTCGAAGAGCATGCCGAGCCCAGGCGCCGCGTTGCCGCGCAGCGTGAACGGGTTGAACTTGTCGAAGCTCGTGAGGCGGTCCGGATTGGCGAGGACGAGCGTGCCGCCCTTGGGCGCATCCGGATTCACGTAGTCGAAGTGCGCGAATCCTTGTGGATATTTGGGCTCGCCGTACTGCGCGATGGCATAGACCGCGTGAGCGCTTGGCATGGCCATCAGCCCGAATGCAAGCGCCAGACCCATCGCCGCCAATCTTTTGCCGAGCGCGAGCCGAGCCGCAGGAACGATTGCCCCAAGCGCGCCGAGCGCCGTCCTGCCTCGCGTTCCTGTCGTCATAGATCGGTAATTGTCTGGGCTGCCTTGTCAGTTGTGAGAGAATTCTACCCAAACCACGCGGCGCCGCCCCCACAGGCGCTGGCGCATTGACCTGATTTAGGAGAATTCATGGGCTTCCTCGCTGGCAAACGCATCCTGTTGACCGGCCTGCTGTCGAACCGTTCGATCGCGTACGGCATCGCGCAGGCATGCAAGCGCGAAGGCGCGGAACTGGCGTTCACGTACGTCGGCGACCGCTTCAAGGACCGTATCACCGAGTTCGCGCAGGAGTTCGGCAGCACCCTCGTGTTCCCCTGCGATGTGGCCGACGACGCGCAAATCGAAGCGCTCTTCACGGATCTCAAGCAACACTGGGACACGCTCGACGGCCTCGTCCACTCGATCGGCTTCGCGCCGCGCGAGGCGATCGCAGGCGACTTCCTCGATGGCATGACGCGCGAGAACTTCCGCATTGCGCACGATATTTCGGCATACAGCTTCCCGGCGCTCGCCAAGGCCGCCAAGCCGATGCTCGCCCAGAACGCCTCGCTGCTGACGCTGACCTATCTCGGCGCAGAGCGCGCGATTCCGAACTACAACACCATGGGCGTCGCGAAAGCCGCACTCGAAGCGAGCGTGCGTTATCTCGCGGTGGCGCTCGGTGCGCAAGGCGTGCGCGTGAACGGCATCTCCGCCGGCCCGATCAAGACGCTCGCGGCAAGCGGCATCAAGGGCTTTGGCAAGATCCTCGATTTCGTCGAGCAAAACGCCCCCCTGCAGCGAAACGTGACCATCGAGCAGGTCGGCAACTCCGCCGCGTTCCTGCTCTCCGATCTGGCAGCCGGCGTGACCGCCGAGATCATGCACGTCGACTCGGGCTTCAACGCCGTGGTTGGCGGCATGGCCGGCCTCGAGTAAGCCTCCCTTCGCGTTGCGTGCGCGTCGTTGCGCGCGCAACGGCAAGAATGCAAAAGCCGCCCGCTGGGCGGCTTTTCTTTTGGCGCGGCGCTTGATGCGCCATGTGCGCCGTGTCACGCGCATCACGCCGGCACCGAGCCTCGCGGCTTAGTGCCAATGTCCCGGAGGCCCGCCGTGGTCGCGGTCGTAATGGCCGCGGTCGTAGTGGCCGCGGCCCGGGCCGTCATAGCCGCCGTGGTGGCGATACCAGTCGTCGCGCCCCCAGTAGCGGCGGCCATCCCAGTAACGATCGCCGTGCCAGCCGATGACGATGGCCGGCGGCACCGCATAAACAGGCGCCGGCTGATAGACGACCGGCGGCGGCGGCGGCGCGTAGACCGGTTGCGGAGCGACATAAACCGGGGCCGGAATACCGATGTTGACACCAACGCTCACGCCAGCCATAGCAACGCTCGATGCGCCGATAGCCACGCCCCCGAGCAGCATTGCAACAACACGTGGGAACTTCATGGACTCACCTTTCGGGTTTGATGTTTTGTTGAAGCCAATATAACGCACGGCTTTCGCCCGCGTATTTCAAACTTGTAATAACTGATGCACAAACATGGCCTGCGTTCGATGTCGTTACGTCTCGTTACACCGATGCCCGCTTGAGCGACGCGGCGAACGATGGCGCAGCGGAGGATATCACCGCTGGCGCCAAAGCGTGCGGACCGCAACAGGGTTTTCGGCTCACGCACGCGCAGCACACAGCGATATCGCTGCGCGGTTGCCGCACTCACGCCACAAACTTCACTTCATTCGCATTACGAATGACTTTCCGCGCGCCTCACTCTCCCACGACGTGTTGCGCACGAAATGTATTAACGGCATATCCACGAAAATATTGACCGCGTTCCCCTGGGTTTTGCGCATGCCGGAGATGCCTATGCAGTCCTAAGCGAGTGGATCAGAAGATCGGAGATCGATGGTGAGGCAAGCAGGACAACTCGAGGCGGCAATAGCCGCGCCGTTCGAACACCGGCTTTTCGCGTGGCGGGAGCCCAAAAAACAAAAACCCCGCAAGCCGAGACTTGCGGGGTTTCGCCGCCATGACTGGCGGAGACGGAGGGATTCGAACCCTCGATCCAGGTTTTGGCCCAGATGCTCCCTTAGCAGGGGAGTGCCTTCGACCTCTCGGCCACGTCTCCCGAAAACTTCGTTCGCGCCAGGGAGGCAGCGCAACGAAGCCAAGATAATAGCGGGTTAGCGCCTTCCGGTCAATTCATACGACGCTTTTTTGCAAAGTTTTTTCTGCAAGCGCACAACGAACGTCGTGCGCAGCATCGCAAACCGGAATCGAGCGGAAAACCGCGTCACACCCTCGTCACACAATTCAAACGCGGCGCAAAAGGCCACGCAAAAACAGCGCGATTTATGCGTGCTCGAGGTCGAACGCCTTGTGCAGCGCGCGCACCGCCAGTTCCATGTACTTCTCGTCGATCAGCACCGAGATCTTGATTTCCGAGGTCGAGATCATCTGGATGTTGATGCCCTCTTCTGAGAGCGTGCGGAACATCTTGCTCGCCACACCTACGTGCGAGCGCATGCCCACGCCGACCACCGACACCTTCGACACCTTCGCGTCGCCGAGCACCTGCTCCGCGCTAACGTGGCCCTTCACCTGATTGTTCAGCACATCGATGGCGCGCTGATAGTCGCCGCGGGGCACCGTGAACGTGAAGTCCGTTTTGCCGGCCACACTCTGGTTCTGGATGATCATGTCGACGTCGATGTTCGCATCCGCCACGGGGCCGAGGATCTGATACGCGATGCCCGGCTTGTCGGGCACGCCCATCACGATGATGCGGGCCTCGTCGCGCTGGAACGCGATACCCGAGATGACTGCTTTTTCCATGGTCTCGTCTTCTTCAAAAGTAATCAGGGTGCCCGAGGACATTTCCTCGTCGAGGTTCATCATCGGGTCGGTCAGGCTGGAGAGCACACGCGTCTTCACCTGATACTTGCCCGCGAATTCCACCGAGCGGATCTGCAGCACTTTCGAGCCGAGGCTGGCCATTTCCAGCATCTCTTCGAACGTAATGCGGTCGAGACGGCGTGCGTCGTCGACCACACGCGGGTCGGTCGTGTAGACGCCGTCGACGTCCGTATAGATCAGGCATTCGTCGGCCTTCAGCGCCGCTGCGACTGCAACCGCCGACGTGTCCGAGCCGCCGCGGCCGAGCGTGGTGATATGGCCTTCCGGGTCGATGCCCTGGAAGCCCGTGATCACGACCACCTTGCCGTCGTCGAGATCGGCCAGCACGCGCTCGCCGTCGATGTCGTTGATGCGGGCCTTGGTGAACGAGCTGTCGGTTTTGACCGGCACTTGCCAGCCGGTGTAGCTGATGGCGTCGACGCCTGCTTCCTGCAGGGCGATCGACAGGAGGCCGACGCTCACCTGCTCACCGGTCGACGCAATCATGTCGAGCTCGCGCGGGCTGGGCTGCGGCGAAATTTCTTTCGCGAGACCGAGCAGACGATTGGTTTCGCCGGACATCGCCGACGGCACGACGACCATCTTGTGGCCGGCCTTGTGCCATTTGGCGACGCGCTTGGCGACGTTCTTGATGCGCTCGACCGAGCCCATCGAGGTGCCGCCGTATTTGTGTACGATGAGTGCCATTGTCGTTCTGAACTGGAGATGTTACCGCGCTGGCGCACTGAAGAACCGGGCCGCCCGGACGCTTGGGGCCACGGCGGCGGCTTCAGCGCGTGCAGCACGCGCGGGTTTTGCCTCAGGGGCGCGAAGGCCGGCGCATCGTATCCATATCGTGCGATACGTATCGATACGCGCTGGTGCCTTGCACTCGCGCCCTGCCCGCATGCCGCTACGACGTCCCTGCAACCGTCGGATACCGCTCGAAGGAAATCGCGCCTTCACGGCGTACGCCATTTTTGATGGCGTTCGTGCATATGCCGCTTTTGACGGCGTCCGTGAACGCGAAAAAGCGGGCTGGACAAACGACTTACACTACCCGATTGACGCCAAAATTACAAGACAGAACAAGCTTGCGGATGCCGAAAAAGGCTTGTGCGGCAAGGATTTGCGGGGGAACGATCGCGATTCCGTCGGCGAATTGGACGGTGACGTTGGGCGCGACTTCAGGCGATCAGCCAATCTTCGCGCCACTCGATGCGACGCCAGGCCGCGCCAGGCTCGCCAGGCAGCGCAGCGAACGCCGACCGGTTCACGCCGATACGGGGCACGAACAGCAAGGTCTCGCCCACAAAGAGCAACGGCACGTCGCGCTCCCATGCAGGCACGCCGCGCGTCTGGAACAGGTTCTTGAGCGTGCGGCTCACGTTCGCGGCTTCGTCGCGCAAGCGCTCGCCGCCGCTGCGCGCGCGCGCGACGAGCGGCGCGCTCGCGAGCACGCGCTCGGGAACGGCGTCGGCATCGTCGGGGGCGGCGGGCGCAAAAACGTAGGTCCCGCGCCATGATGGCAGGCGCCAGACTTCCTCTCCGCGCCAGGTCAACGACACCGGCGTGCGCGCATGAGCGGCGCCCTCGCCTGCGCGTTCGTCGCGCGCACGCACGGCTTCCCACGAGACGATGCCGCGATACGAGCGCAAGCGGTGTCCGGCGTGATCGACGCGCAACGCGTGGCCGCTCACGTCATCGCGCGCAACCTCGCGCAACTGCCGCAACATATCCGCAAGCCGCGCTGTCGATGCCGCCGGCAGGCCAAGCGAGCGCATCCAGTAACGGAGCAAGTTGAGCGCGCGCGCATCGTCGAGCGCGAGCAGCGCGGTCTGTGAAAGCGCGTGATCGCCCTCGCGTCCAGCGTCGCGCAAATCGATGCGCGCGAGATCGTCGAGCAGACGCTGCGAAGAGGCCGCATGCGCCGCCGTGCGTGCAAGCGCATCGCGACAACCGGGAAAATGGGCCGAGAGCGCCGGCATCACGTCGTGACGCAAGGCGTTGCGCGCGTAGCGCGTGTCGTCATTCGATTCGTCGTCGATCCAGTGCAGGCCGTGCGCGCGCGCATAGCGCTCCAGTTGCGTGCGCAACAACGCGAGCAGCGGGCGCATGCGCACCACGCCATTCACGCTCGCACGTGCGGGCGCCATCGCCGCGAGCCCCGCGAGCCCGGCGCCGCGCAGCAACTGCAACAGCACCGTTTCCGCCTGATCGTCCGCGTGCTGCGCGAGCCAGAGCACCTGTACGCCGTGCGCCGCGCACATCGCGTCGAGCGCGCGGTAGCGGGCGTCGCGGGCGGCCGCCTCGACGCCGGCGGCGGCGTCGCGCGCCAACTCCACACGCATCGCGTCGAACGTCACGCCATAGGCGCGCGCGGTCGCCTCGCAATGCGCGAGCCATGCCTCAGCATTCGGGCTCAGGCCATGATGCACATGCAGCGCGACGAGACGGGCCGCCCCGGCCACCCGCACCGCGGCGTCCAGCAGCACCGACGAGTCGAGGCCGCCGCTATACGCGATCGCGATGCGTGCGTCGTCGGCAAGCGTGGAAAGCACAACGCCGAGCGCATCGAGAACGATGCGCCCGGCGTCGGATTCGGGATGGTCGGTCACAGCACGACCGCAGGCGTCGAGGAACGTTGACGTCGCGCGCCTTATGCGCCCGGCGTCGTTTCCTTGAACTTGCCGTAGGCCATCAGGCGCTCGAAACGGCGCTGCTTCAGGTCGGCGATGCTCATGCCCTGGAACTGGCGCAGCGAATCGGCGAGCGCGCGGCGCAGCAGCGCGGCCATGCCCTTCGGGTCGCGATGCGCGCCGCCGAGCGGCTCGTTCACGATCTTGTCGATGAGGCCCAGCGCCTTGAGGCGGTGCGCCGTGAGGCCCAGCGCTTCGGCGGCTTCCGGCGCCTTCGCGGCGCTCTTCCAGAGAATCGACGCGCAGCCTTCCGGCGAGATCACCGAGTAGGTCGAGAACTGCAGCATCATGACGGTATCGGCAACGGCCACGGCGAGCGCGCCGCCCGAACCGCCTTCGCCGATGATCGTCGTGATGATCGGCGTCTTGAGTTCGGCCATCACATAGAGATTGCGGCCGATGGCTTCCGACTGGCCGCGCTCTTCCGCGCCAATGCCCGGGTACGCACCCGGCGTGTCGACGAACGTGAAGATGGGCAGGCCGAACTTCTCGGCGAGGCGCATCAGGCGCTCGGCCTTGCGATAGCCTTCCGGGCGCGGCATGCCGAAGTTGCGCGCGGCGCGCTCCTTCGTGTCACGGCCCTTCTGATGGCCGATCACCATGCAGGCCTGGCCATTGAAGCGCGCGAGGCCGCCGACAACGGAAAGGTCGTCCGCGAACGAGCGGTCGCCATGGAGTTCGTGAAAATCGGTAAACAGCTCGTGCACGTAATCGAGCGTGTACGGACGCTGCGGATGACGCGCGATCTGCGAAACCTGCCACGGGCTCAGGTTCGCATAGAGGTCCTTCGTGAGTTGCTGGCTCTTCTTCGACAGCCGCTCGATTTCTTCCGAAATATCGACGGCCGAATCGTCCTGAACGAAGCGCAGTTCTTCGATCTTCGCTTCCAGTTCAGCGATCGGCTGTTCGAAATCCAGAAACGTGGTCTTCATGTGTGGGAATCCTTCACTTTGCGGCAGCGCGTATTCTAACCGCGCCAGCCCGCGCCGAAATCGGCTCAGAACTATCGATTTCTTCGATCAATAGCATTTTTCTTGGTAACCGACGACTGCCCCGGGCCTCACGACGGCTCGAGGCTGCGCCACATATACCAGGTCGCGACGGTACGCCACGGCTCCCAGTTGGCCGCGACTTCGCGCGCCTCGCTGCGCGTGACCGGCTCGCCACTGAAATAATTGACGCTGATCGCGCGGATCAGGCCCAGATCGTCGAGCGGCAGCACATTCGGACGAGCGAGATTGAAGATCAGGAACATCTCGGCGGTCCAGCGGCCGATGCCGCGAATCGCCGTGAGCTCCGCGATCACGTCTTCGTCGTCCATCGACGTCCACTTGCCGACGTGCAGCGCACCCGAGACGAAATGCTGCGCGAGATCGAGGATGTATTCCGTCTTGCGTTTCGAGAGGCCGCACGCCGCGAGCTTTTCGTGACCGAGCTTCAGGAACTGCTGCGGCACGAGCTTCGGACACGCGGCTTCCACACGCTGCCAAAGCGCCTGCGCCGCCGCCGTCGAAATCTGCTGGCCGACCACCGAGCGCGCGAGCGT
The DNA here is from genome assembly GCF_024206515.1 of Paraburkholderia sp. CNPSo 3281. Taxonomy (NCBI): domain Bacteria; kingdom Pseudomonadati; phylum Pseudomonadota; class Betaproteobacteria; order Burkholderiales; family Burkholderiaceae; genus Paraburkholderia; species Paraburkholderia sp. CNPSo 3281. Next base: position 211,741 of record NZ_JAMBPS010000003.1, read on the forward strand.
GACGAACGGATCGTCGCGGCTCAACAAATGCACGGGGCCGAACTTCGGAATCAGCTTCTTGAGAATGCGATCGCGCTTGACGAGGTCCGCGCAGGCCTTGTCCCAATAGCCGGGACGCTGCACCTCGAACTCGAGATCGCCCAGCGCGTTCGCCGCGGGCTCCACGGCTTCGAGCGCCGCCGGACCATTGGAGAGAGCGGCCTCGATTGCCGCGCCGTCGATCACCTCGTGCGATGCGGACGCGCCGTTGGTTTTCCCACGCGCCGTCTTCGCAGCTGCCTTTGTCGCTGCCTTGCCGCCCGCTCCGTTGAGCGCACGCTTTGCACCTGCGGGTGCGCCCGCAGTTCCGCCCGTTAGCGACGCAGACCGCCTGGTCTGCGTCTTCGTGGCCGTTGCCATCCTGCCTCCTGCCTCGCGAATCGATCAGTGGAAACTGGACAGCCCGCTTACACGCGGCGCCACTCGGTCAACCCGCCCGGTTTGTCTTCGAGCGCGACACCGGCTTCGAGCAGTTCGGCCCGAATCCGGTCCGCCTCCGCATATTGCTTCGCCTGCTTGGCCGCCGTGCGCGCCGCGATCTTCGCTTCGATCGCTGCCACGTCGAGCGCACCTGCATCTTGTGCGCCCGCGGCCTGTTGCAGGAACACGCGCGGCTCGCGCACGAGCAGCCCGATCACACGTGCGAGGCGCTGCAACTGACGCGCGAGCATTGCGTCGCGCGTACGGTTCACCTCGCTCGCGAGTTCGAACAGCGCGGCGATCGCCACCGGCGTGTTGAAGTCGTCGTTCATTGCCGCACGAAAACGTTGCGCGTACGGTTCATTCCAGTCAAGCTCGCCCGCGTCCGGCGTCACGTCCTTCAACGCCGTGTAAAGACGCGTGAGCGCGTTGCGCGCGTCGTCGAGGTGCACGTCGCTGTAATTCAGCGGCGAGCGGTAATGCGCGCGTGCCATGAAGAAGCGCACCACTTCGGCATCGTACTTCGCCAGCACTTCGCGGATCGTGAAGAAGTTGCCGAGCGACTTCGACATCTTCTCGCTGTCGATATTCACGAAGCCGTTATGCATCCACGTATTGACGAACGTCTTGCCGGTCGCGCCTTCGCTCTGTGCGATTTCGTTCTCGTGGTGCGGAAACTGCAGGTCCTGGCCGCCGCCATGAATGTCGAAGTGCTCGCCGAGCAACGTGCAGCCCATGGCCGAGCATTCGATATGCCAGCCCGGACGCCCGCGCCCATATTTCGAGTCCCAGCTCGTGTCGGCCGGCTCTTGCGGTTTTGCCTGTTTCCACAGCACGAAGTCAAGCGGATCCTGCTTGGCATCGTTCGTCGCCACACGTTCGCCCGCGCGCAAGTCTTCGATCGACTTGCCGGAGAGCGCACCATAGTTCGCGAACTTGCGCACCGCGTAGTTCACGTCGCCGTCCGCACCCTGGTACGCGTAGCCGTTGCGCTCGAGCTTGCCGATCATGTCGAGCATCTGCGGGATGTACTGCGTCGCGCGCGGCTCATGATCGGGACGCTCGATGCCGAGCGCGTCCGCGTCTTCGTGCAGCGCCGCAATGAAACGGTCGGTGAGTTGCTTGATCGTCTCGCCGTTTTCTACCGCGCGACGAATGATCTTGTCATCGATATCGGTAATATTGCGCACGTAGGTCACGTTGTAGCCGAGCGCGCGCAGCCAGCGTTGCACGATATCGAACACCACCATCACACGCGCATGCCCGACGTGACAATAGTCGTACACCGTCATCCCGCAGACGTACATACGCACGACGCCGGGCTCGAGTGGCACGAAATTTTGCTTGTCACGCGCGAGCGTGTTGTAGATGCGCAGTGATTCCATAAAGGCGATGGATACGTGGGTCGAAAGAAATCCGCGGCGGCGCCGACCGCAGCCAGCGGGTGATGCCCGCATTGCTCAGGCTGCTATCTGTCGGCGTCCGGACTGCAACCAGGTTGCTATCGGGGCGGAGACGACCACGAGTGGCGTTGGAAAGCCCGGCGACTCGCGCAAGCGCCCGAAATGCGAATGAAACGGGCGAGGGACAAAGCGCGCGACGAAAACGCACAGACCTTTTGTTAGAATGGCTCGGAGTATAACACCGCGACCTCACCCTATGAAACCTTCCAGCGGCCGCGCGCCCCGTGCTGCGACCCTTGCCGCGTCGGCTCTCTCGAGCGTCGCGATCGTGCTGTGCAGTGTCGGCATCGCGCATGCCGCGCCCCCGGCGACCTCCGACGCGACGCCCGGCGCCGACGCCGCGATCAGCCAGCACGACTGGGCTGGCGCGCTCAGCCAGCTCGACGCACGCATCAAGACGAATCCGCGCGACGTACAGGCGAAGTTCAAGCGCGCGACCATTCTCGCGCGCCTGAACCGCGACGACGACGCGATCGAGGCGTTCACCGAACTCACGCAGCTCTACCCCGAATTGCCCGAGCCTTACAACAATCTCGCGGCGCTTTACGCGAAGCATGGCCGCTACGACGAGGCGCGCGTCGCGCTCGAAACCGCGGTGAAGGCGAACCCGTCGTACGGACTCGCATGGGAAAATCTCGGCGACCTGTACCTGCGTCTGGCCGACGCGTCGTACCGCCGCGCGCAAACGCTTGGCCACGCAAGCGGCACCACGCAGCAGCGCCAGGCCGACATTGCGAAGATCATCTCGCCGCCGCCCGCGCAGAAGAAGCCGAGCGCCGCGGCGGCAGAAGGCGCATCGGAAGCGAGCCCGTCGGCCGTCGTGCCCGCGCTCAGCAACCCCGCGTACCAGTTCGGCGGCTCGACGGGGTCGCTCGCGATGCCGCCTTTTGTCGCGCCATCGAACTAACACATGGCGCGCAGCCTGCGCGCCGCGACACGTTTTTCCCGCACTTCCGAGGATACTCATGAAATGGTTGATGTTGGCGCTCGGCAGCGCCGCCCTGATCGCGAACGCACCCGCCTTTGCGCAAAACGGCCAGCCGGCCGCCGCGCATCCGCAAGTGCTCTTCAAGACCAGTGAAGGCGACATTCGCGTCGAGCTCTATCCGGAGAAAGCGCCGAAGACCGTCGACAATTTCCTGCAGTACGTGAAGGCTGGCCAGTACAACGGCACGATCTTTCATCGCGTGATTCGCGGTTTCATGATCCAGGCCGGCGGCTACACGCAAAGCTTCGTCGAGAAGCCCACGCGCGCGCCGATCGCGCTCGAGAGCAGGAACGGCCTGAAGAATCTCACGGGCACGATCGCGATGGCGCGCACGAGCGACCCGAATTCGGCCACCGCGCAGTTCTTCATCAACACGGTCGACAACGCCGGCCTCGACTATCCGAACCCGGACGGCAACGGCTATGCCGTGTTCGGCAAGGTCACACAGGGCATGGACGTCGTGAAGAATATCGAAGCGGCGCCCACCACCTCGCGCGGCCCGATGGCCGACGTGCCGCAAAAGGAAATCGTGATCGAGTCGGCGACCGTCGTCGGCAAGTAAGAACGCCGGCAACACGCCAGTTAATCATCGACTAACCGGGCGGCTGCGCCGCCCTCACCCGTCGCACGTCGCGGCGCCGGCACACGCGTTGGGCAACACGCCCCGCCTCTTGCCGATGCAGCGACGTTCATTCCCCCAGCCACAGGCAAAGGATCCCATCATGGTCGAACTGCACACGAACCACGGCGTCATCAAGCTCGAACTGAACGCCGAGAAGGCCCCGAAGACGGTCGCCAACTTCCTCAACTATGTGAAGAGCGGCCACTATGACGGCACGGTGTTTCACCGTGTCATCGACGGGTTCATGATCCAGGGCGGCGGCTTCGACGCCGGCATGAAGCAAAAGCCGACCGAAGCGTCGATCGAAAACGAAGCGAACAACGGCCTGAAGAACGAGCGCGGCTCGATCGCCATGGCGCGCACCAACGACCCGCATTCGGCATCGGCGCAGTTCTTCATCAACGTCGCCGACAACGACTTCCTGAACCACTCGTCGCCGACGCCGCAAGGCTGGGGCTACGCCGTGTTCGGCAAGGTCGTGGAAGGCCTCGAAGTGGTCGACAAGATCAAGAAGGTCAAGACGGGCTCGAAGGGCTTCCATCAGGACGTGCCGGTCGACGACGTCGTGATCGAGAAGGCTGTCGTCGTCGAATAAGCTTCATACAACTCTCACGCACACCCTTCATCGATGCTGCAGGAAAAGGCTTTACGACACGCTGCCGCGGGCGTGCCCGGCGAGGGCAAGCGCCCGCACGCGGCTCGTCCGTTTCTATTCATTTCCGATGTGCATCTGAATGAAGGGATTCCGCGCACGGTCGCCGCGTTCGAGCGCTTCATCCGGGTCACGGCCGATCAGGCCGACTCGGTGTTCATACTCGGCGACCTCTTCGAATACTGGATCGGTGACGACATGCTCACCGATGCGTTCCCCGCGCGCATGGCTGCGCTGATGCATACGCTCTCCGAGCGCGGCATCGCGCTCTACATCATGCACGGCAACCGCGACTTTCTGATGGGCAAGCGTTTCATGAAAGCCGCGGGCGCGATCTGGCTGCCCGACCCCATCGCGATCACCGCGTTCGGCACGCGCCTCGCGCTCGCGCACGGCGACGCGTTGTGCACCGACGATCACGGCTATCAGCTCTTTCGCAAGCTCGCGCGCAACCGGCTCGTGCAGCTGCTGTTTCTTGCGTGGCCGTTTCGCTGGCGGCGCGCGATCGCCGAGCGGGCGCGCCGCGCGAGCGAGAGCAAACGCAGCGGCCCGCGTCTGCCGAAGTACGACGTCACGGTCAAAGGCGTCGCGGCGCTCTTCAAGCGCGCGCGCGCGAACACCATCGTGCACGGCCACACGCACCGGCCGGCGCGCCACCAGGAGCCCGGCGGCACGCGTTGGGTCTTGCCCGACTGGGATCTCGATCACGGCAAGCCGCGGGGCGGCTATCTGCGCGTGGATGCGGAAGGCTTCAGGGCCTTGCCGCTCGACTGAGGTGCGCCGCTTTATTGTTAGCACCTCGCTTTTGGCACCTCGCCTTTAGCACCCTCCTGGCGCCACGCCTCAAACGCGCGCAGGCGCTTTCTCTTCTTCGTGGCTAGCGGCTTCGGCTTGTGGCCCGCCGCATTCCAGCCCCTCGGACAGACGCCGCAATTCGGCGAGCGCCGCATCGGCACCATGCAGCGCCTCGAGTCGCGCGCCGAGCCGCTCGAGCGCGACAACGATCGCATCGACGCGCTGTGTCTGCGTAGCCGCGTGGTCAATGAGACCGTGGATCGCGAGCGAAACCGGGTCGTCGGCATTGGGCGTGATGCCATAGGCGCAAAAGCCCTCGCGCGCCGAAGCCGGCTTAGCCTGCACCGGCGCGGTCTTCGCGGGCGCGACGATGCGCGCGGGGTTGCCCACCGCCGTCGCGCCTTCCGGCACCGGCTTGACGACCACGGCGTTCGAGCCGATCTTCGCCCCGGCGCCCACCGTGAAGCCGCCGAGCACCTTTGCGCCCGCACCGACGATCACGCCCGGACCCAGCGTCGGGTGGCGCTTCGCGCCACGCGTGAGCGACGTGCCGCCGAGCGTCACGCCCTGGTAGATCGTGCAGTCGTCGCCGACCTCGGCCGTCTCGCCGATCACGACGCCCATGCCGTGATCGATGAACACGCGCCTGCCGATGGCCGCGCCCGGATGGATCTCGATGCCCGTCAGAAAACGCGCGATCTGCGAAACATAGCGCGCGAGCCAACGGCGCTTCGCGAGCCAGCACGCATGCGCGAAGCGATGCAGCACGAGCGCATGCAGACCCGGATAACAGGTCAGAACCTCCCACGCACTGCGGGCGGCGGGATCGCGCTCGCGGATCGTGGCAATGTCTTCGCGAAGTCTCTTGAACATGGCAGTTACGCTAAAACGGGTGAAACATGCGGAATGGGGGCACGCGCGACGCCGCAGCGTGCGCGCAAGCGGCGCAACGGCTATTGCGGCCGCGCGCATTTGCTTATGAATTTTTAGCTGGTTTTCAGCCGATTGTAGGCGCAAAGCCGATTCGAGGTCGGAAGCCCCCGTCGGCGGCAAGGTTGGAGCCTGCGCGCACGCAGCCGCGCTGGCGCAGAGGATCAGTGGTTCTCGCCCTTGGCGTCGCCTTTGCCCTTGAGCAGCAGGACGTGCTTGGCGATGCCGCGCACGATATTGACCTCCTCGCGCTCGAGCCCCGAGCGGGCGAACAGCCGTCGCAGGCGCGACATCAGCTTCTTCGGATTGGCGGGGTCGAGAAACTCGAGCGCGATGAGCGCGTTCTCGAGGTGCACGTACATGCGCTCGATGTCGTCGCTCGTCGCGAGCGGCGACCCGGCAGCAGGCTGGGCGGCGCCGCTCGCACCGCCAGCCGCCGGCAGCGCGGCGGCGGGTGCGCTCTCCCCAAGGTACGCGAGGCGCAGCTCGTAGGCGAGCACCTGGACTGCCTGGGCAAGATTGAGCGAGCTATAGGCGGGATTGGCCGGAATATGTGCAAGCGCGCTGCAGCGCTCGACGTCGTCGTTCGACAGCCCCGTGCGCTCGTTGCCGAACACAAGCGCGATATCGCCGCCGTGCACCGCCTGGCGGCAGGCGTCCTGCACCGCCTGGCGCGGCACTGCAGGCGGCGGCCCGTACTCGCGCGTGCGCGCCGTGAGCGCGAGCGACCATTGCACGCCCGCCAGCGCGTCGGCGAGCGTCGGCACGATGTGGGCAGCCGCGAGCACGTCGTCGGCGCCGCTCGCCATGGCCACGGCTTCCGGATCGCAGTGGACCTGCGGCACGCGCGGCGCCACCAGCACGAGGCGCGAGAATCCCATGGTCTTCAGCGCGCGCGCGGCTGCGCCGACGTTGCCGGGGTGGCTCGGCTCGACGAGCACGAAGCGGGTAGACGTGAAGCCGCCGCGCAGCGGCTCGTGAGCGTCGCCTGAAGCCGGCGCCGTAGCGTGGGAAGTTGCGTAGGAATCAGGTGAATCGGGGTGCGCCAAGATAGTTCTCTAACCGCGAAAAGGATATTGAAATGTCTATGTTAGCGCGCCCAGCGCTGCGGCGATGTCCGCACATGCGCCGCCTGCCGCGCCAGGCCGCCGTGCACCACGGTTGCCCGGGCGGCCCAGCTGACTGAACGGCATCTCCATATAAATCCCGATATCCAGCCCGGGAGAAGCCATGGAAACGCCGATACTCGGGTAAAATGGCGGTTTCGCGCGCGTCGGGCGAATCGTGCAGCCGTTTTGCTGCCCGCCAGGCGCCCGGCAAGTCGCTGACAAACAGCGCCGCCGCGCCCCGCTCTTATCCAATTCGTCTCCGTTGACGGGACAGGTTCCGCAGGTCCGCTCGAGGGCCCGCGCCCTGTCCAATCGTTAGACGCTTTTATCTTTTGCACCACCGGCGCGCATCCAGCCTTCGCGAGCGCCGGACAACAAGGATCCTGGCTCATGCATCCCATGCTCAACATCGCTGTCAAGGCCGCGCGCCGCGCCGGACAGATCATCAACCGCGCGTCGCTCGACCTCGACCTCGTGCAGGTCGCGAAGAAGCAGCACAACGATTTCGTCACGGAAGTCGACAAGGCGGCCGAATCCGCCATCATCGAAACGCTCAAGACCGCCTACCCCGACCACGCCATCCTCGCCGAGGAATCGGGCCAGTCGGAGAACGAGTCCGAGTACCAGTGGATCATCGATCCGCTCGACGGCACCACCAACTTCATCCACGGCTTCCAGTACTACTGCGTCTCGATCGCGCTCGCGCACAAGGGCCTTGTCACGCAGGCCGTGGTCTACGACCCGACTCGCAACGATCTCTTCACCGCCTCGCGCGGTCGCGGCGCGTTCCTGAACGACCGCCGTATCCGCGTGGGCCGCCGCGACCGTCTCGCCGACGGCCTGATCGGCACCGGCTTCCCGTTCCGCGAAAAGGACGGCCTCGCCAGCTACTGCGAGCTGTTCGCCGAAATGACCAACGCGTGCGCGGGCCTGCGCCGCCCGGGCGCGGCCGCACTCGATCTGGCCAACGTCGCCGCCGGCCGCATGGACGGCTTCTTCGAGCAGGGCCTCAATCCGTGGGACGTCGCCGCGGGCGGCCTGCTCGTGACGGAAGCGGGCGGTCTGATCGGCAACTACACGGGCGACTCGGACTTCCTGCACATGGGCGAAGTCGTCGCGGGCAACCCGAAGATCTACGCGCAGATGGTGCCGATCCTCTCGAAGTACACGCGCGTGCCCAAGGCGGCGTAAGCGCCCATGCGCCTCGCGGTGCACGCCTGGTTCCACCGCGACGCGTGCAGAGCGCGCGCCAGGTCACGCCTCGCCCACGCATGCGCATCGAGCGGCTTCGGCCGCTTTTTTGTTTCGCCCGTCGCCCTGCTGCAAGAGGACCACGCACGCATCCGATGAAAAAAGGCTTCTACACGATCATCGCCGCGCAGTTCGTGTCGTCGCTCGCCGACAACGCGCTCCTCATCGCGGCGATTGCGCTGCTCACGGTGATTGCATCGCCCGCCTGGGTGACGCCGCTGCTGCAGATCTTTTTCACGATCTCCTACGTGCTGCTCGCGCCTTTCGTGGGCGCGTTCGCCGACGCCCTCCAAAAGCGCCACGTCATGTTCGTCTCGAACGCGCTCAAGGCGTGCGGCTGTCTGCTGATGATCGCCGGCGTGCATCCGATGCTCGCGTATGGCGTGGTCGGCTTCGGCGCGGCGGCCTATTCGCCCGCAAAGTATGGAATCCTGACGGAATTGCTGCCGGCCGAAAAGCTCGTCGCCGCCAATGCATGGCTCGAATCGGCCACGGTGCTTTCCACCATCGTCGGCACGATGATGGGCGGCGCACTCGTTTCGACTTACGCCGACCGTTTCGTCGCGCGTCATCCGTTGCCGGTCATCCATTCGGCCGCCGACCTCGCGATGCTCGCCGTGATGATCACGTATGTGTTCGCCGCGCTCATCAACATCGGCATTCCCGACACGGGCGCGCGCTATGAGAACCGGCTCAGGGAGCCAGCGCGTCTCATGGGCGATTTCACGCATAGTTTCAACGTGCTCTGGACCGACAAGCTCGCGCAGATTGCGCTCTGGGTCACGACCCTGATGTGGGGCGCAGCGGTCACGCTCCAACTGCTCGTGCTCAAGTGGGCCGACGCGAATCTCGGACTCTCGCTCTCGAAAGCCGCCGTGATGCAGGGCGTGACGGGACTCGGCATCGCGCTCGGCGCGGGCGCGGCAGCCGCATGGGTGTCGCTGCGCGCCTCGCTGCGCGTGCTGCCCGTGGGCGTGCTGTGCGGCGCGGTGGCGATCGGCATGGCGTTCTACAGCAAAGGCCTCTTTCCGCAAGGCGTTGGCGTGCGCTTCGGCACGTTCATCGTGCCCTTCTATCTGCTTTTCGCGTACCCGCTGATGGTGCTGCTCGGCATACTCGCCGGTTTTTTCATCGTGCCGATGAACGCCCTGCTGCAGCATCGCGGCGCGACGCTGCTGTCGGCGGGCCACTCGATCGCCGTGCAGAATTTCAACCAGAATCTCGCGGTGCTGCTCATGCTCGGCGCGTATGCGCTGCTGCTCACCGCGAAGGTCCCCGTGCAGTGGATCATCGTCGTGTTCGGCGTATTCGTTTCCACGATGATCTGGCTCGCCATGCGGCACAGTGCGGCAAACGCGCGCACCGTGGACCTGCAGGCGCTGGTCGACGAATGACGGAAGCACTTGTTACGGCGTTAGCCGAAAGGCTGGCTTTACATGCAATCGGCGCGCGTTAAACTCACGCCCTGAACCCCTAGCAAGACACCGAGGATGGCTACACACATCGCAGGCGCAGCCGAGATCGCGCAACACACACCCATGATGCAGCAGTACCTGCGCATCAAGGCCGACCATCCGGGCACGCTCGTGTTCTACCGCATGGGCGACTTCTACGAACTCTTCTTCGAAGACGCCGAGAAGGCCGCGCGCCTGCTCGACCTCACGCTCACGCAGCGCGGGGCCTCAGCGGGCAATCCGATCAAGATGGCGGGCGTGCCGCATCACGCAGTCGAGCAATATCTCGCGAAGCTCGTGAAGCTGGGCGAGTCGGTGGCGATCTGCGAACAGATCGGCGACCCGGCCACCTCCAAGGGTCCGGTCGAGCGCAAGGTTGTGCGCGTGGTGACGCCCGGCACGCTGACCGACGCCGCCCTGCTCTCCGACAAGAACGACGTCTACCTGATGGCCGTTTGCCCCGGCCACAACCGGCGCGGCGTGACCGTCAACGTGGGTCTCGCGTGGCTCAATCTCGCCAGCGGCGCGTTGCGCCTCGCGGAAGTCGCGCCGGAACAGGTCGCCACGGCGTTCGAGCGCATTCGGCCCGCGGAAATCCTCGTCGCGGAAATGCCGGCGGAAACCGCCGCCTGGGCGCCGCCGCCCGGATCGGGTGCGCTCACGCGTGTGCCGGCCTGGCACTTCGACGTCGGCTCGGGCAAGCAGCGCCTGTGCGACCAGCTCGACGTGGCAAGCCTCGACGGCTTCGGCGCGCAAACGCTCACGAGCGCATGCGGCGCGGCGGGCGCGCTGCTGCTCTATGCGGCGGCCACACAAGGCCAGCAACTGCGCCACGTGCGCAGCCTGAAGGTCGAAGCCGAATCGGAATACATCGGGCTCGATCCGGCCACCCGCCGCAATCTCGAACTCACGGAAACGCTGCGCGGCACCGAATCCCCCACGCTCTGCTCGCTGCTCGACACGTGCAGTACGGCCATGGGCAGCCGCTTGCTGCGCCACTGGCTCCATCACCCGCCGCGCGAAGCCGCGATCGCCCAAATGCGCCAGCAGGCCATCGGCGCATTGCTCGAGGCGCCGCCGCACGCGAGCGTCGAGACGTTGCGCGGCGCCTTGCGCCAGATCGCCGACGTCGAGCGCATTACCGGGCGCCTCGCGCTGCTTTCCGCGCGCCCGCGCGATCTGTCGAGCCTGCGCGATACCTTTGCCGCGCTGCCCGCGCTGCGCGAACAGGTCGCCGCCGCAAGCGGCGCGGCCACGTCGCTCGCGCACATTGCAGAGGCGCTCGAACCACCGGCCGAGTGCGCAGCGCTCCTGCAGCGCGCGGTCGCGCCGGAACCGGCGGCGATGGTCCGCGACGGCGGCGTGATCGCACGCGGCTACGACGCGGATCTCGACGAACTACGCGACATCTCCGAGAACTGTGGCCAGTTCCTGCTCGACCTCGAAACGCGCGAGCGCACGCGCACCGGCATCGGCAATCTGCGCGTCGAGTACAACAAGGTGCACGGCTTCTATATCGAAGTCACACGCGGCCAGACCGACAAGGTTCCCGACGACTATCGCCGTCGCCAGACGCTCAAGAACGCCGAGCGCTACATCACGCCGGAACTGAAGACGTTCGAGGACAAGGCGCTCTCGGCGCAGGAACGCGCGCTTTCGCGCGAAAAGGCGCTCTACGACGCGCTGCTGCAATCGCTGCTGCCATTCATTCCCCATTGCCAGCGCGTGGCCGCCGCACTCGCGGAACTCGACCTGCTGGCCGCGTTCGCGGAACGCGCCCGCGCGCTCGACTGGAATGCGCCCACGTTTACCGAAGCGCCCGGCATCGACATCGAGCAAGGCCGTCATCCCGTGGTCGAAGCGCAGGTCGAGCAGTTCATCGCCAACGACTGTCTGCTTTCGGCCGAGCGCAAGCTGCTGCTCATCACCGGCCCGAACATGGGCGGTAAATCGACCTTCATGCGGCAGACCGCGCTCATCGCCTTGCTCGCATACGTGGGCAGCTACGTGCCGGCAAAGCGCGCCAGCTTCGGGCCGATCGACCGCATCTTCACGCGCATCGGCGCGGCTGACGACCTCGCGGGCGGCCGCTCGACCTTCATGGTCGAGATGACCGAAGCCGCGGCCATTCTCAACGACGCCACGCCGCAAAGCCTCGTGCTGATGGATGAGATCGGGCGCGGCACGTCGACGTTCGACGGCCTCGCGCTCGCGTGGGCCATCGCGCGGCATCTGCTCGCGCACAACGGTTGCCACACGCTCTTCGCCACGCACTACTTCGAGCTCACGCAGCTGCCGGCCGAATTTGCCCAGGCGGCGAACGTGCATCTTTCGGCCGTCGAGCATGGCCACGGCATCGTCTTCCTGCATGCGGTGCAGGAAGGCCCAGCGAACCAGAGCTACGGCCTGCAAGTGGCGCAGCTCGCGGGTGTGCCCGCCGCCGTGATACGCGCCGCGCGCAAGCATCTCGTGCACCTGGAGCAGCAATCGGCGGGGCAGCCCACGCCGCAACTCGACCTGTTCGCCGCCCCCGCCGCCCCCGCCGCCGAGTATGACGACGACGCACCATGCGTGGAAGATCGCGCCACTCCGGTTGAGGAAGATCGTGGCGCGTCACTCGTTGCACAGCGGCTGCGCGAACTCGATCCGAACGAACTGCGCCCGCGCGACGCGCTCGACCTGTTGTACGAACTGCATGAGCTGGCCACGGCGCCGGACGCCAAACGCTGAGCGTCGCCTCGCGACGCCGCCGCGGCCACCGCAACCGGCAGGCCGCGGCAGTCCCCGCTCGCGCTATCTGAAAATTATGCGCCGTGCGTCGTGCGCGTTGATGCTGGCTTCGTCGCTGGGTTCGCCGCTCGCGGCGTTCGCGCAGGCGCCTCGCTATGCCTTCGCGGTCGTGGCGAACGCGCTCACCTCGCAGTCCGAGGAAGCGTCGGCGCAGCGGCTCATCGACGCCATCGGGCGCGATCCGCAAGTCGCTTTCACGGTCTACGACGGCAATCTCAAAGGCGCACACGAAACCTGTGCCGACCATCTTTACGAACGGCGTCACGACCTGCTCGATGCGTCACGTGCGCCGCTCGTGTTCGTGCCCGGCGAACGCGACTGGGTCACCTGCGGTATAACCGGCTCGGGCGCCTACGATCCCGCCGAGCGGCTCGACTTCCTGCGCCAGAACTTCTTCTCCGATCCTAACGCGCTCGGCCAAACCCCCTTGACGCTCACGCGCGAGAGCGAAGTCTCGCGCTTCCGGCCGTATCGGGAAAACGTGCGCTGGCAACTCGGCGACACCGTGTTCATCGGGCTGAACGTGCCGGACGGCAACAATCACTATCTCAATGCAGGCGGGCGCAATGGCGAGTTCGAAGACCGCGTGATCGCCAACGGCTTCTGGCTCGAACATGCGGCCGAGTATGCGAAGCGCCGCAACGCGCGCGCGATCGTTATCTTTATGCAAGGCAACGCGATGCCCGAGCATTACGAGCGTCCCGACCACTTCGCGTGGCTGCGCTTCCACCGTGCACCGCGCGACGGCTATCTCGAGTTGCGCCGCAATCTCGTGAAGCTCGCCGAGATTTTCCGCGGCCAGATCATCATCGTGAATGCCGACGACTCGAAGCTCGCACATGGCTTCACGATCGATCAGCCGCTGCGTAACGACAAGGGCACAAGGATAGAAAACGTTACGCGCATCGCGTTCTCGCTGCGCGATCCGCTTACGCAATGGCTGCAGGTGGACGCCGACATGGCGCGCCGCACGCCGCTGCGCGTGAGCGTGCGCGATGTACCGAAACATCTGCCGCTGTTGCCCGCGCAGCCGTCACCGTATACGCCCGGCGCCGGGTCGTCGCCCGCGATGCCGGAAATGCCCGAAGTGTCGTCAATGCCGGATGTGACCGAGATTCCCGGCATGCCGCAGTCGCCTGACGTCGCGCCCGTGGCGCCTGGCGCATCGGGAACCGCCGTGCCTCCCGGTTTGCCGCCGGCCGGGAACGGCGTGCTGGTGCCGGCGTGGCCCACGCAGGGCGGCCAGAATGGACTCAATGGTCGGAATGATGCTAACGGCCAGAACGGCCTGGATGGTGGAAACAGCGGTGGAAACGGCGGCGGCAATGGCCAGCCGCCTGACCCGCTGCAGCCGCCCGGCGCACCGGCGTCAGGCGGCTTCGTGCATTGAGCGGAGCTTAGTGCAAGGTGGGTTTCGAGGCGCCTTCGTCGCCGTCGTCTTCTTCGTCTTCGTCGATGATTTCGAGGCCGTCCGCGCCATGCGCGTGCTCATGTTCGATTTCGTCTTCAGTGGCGGTGCGCACTTCCTTGACCGTCAGCGCGAAGCGTAGCGCCATACCCGCTAGCGGATGGTTGCCGTCGAGCACGACCTTGTCTTCGGCGACATCCGTGACCGTATAGATGAGCGTGTCGAGATCTTCGTCGCTTTCTTCGGGCGTGCCTTCGAACTGCATGCCGACTTCGAGCGGCTCAGGGAAGCGGTTGCGCGGCTCGATCTTCACGAGATCGGGATCGTATTCCCCGAAAGCGTCCTGCGGCTCAAGCTGGATCTGGGTCTCGAAGCCCGGCTCCTGCCCGTCCAGCACTTCCTCGATCTTGGGGAACGTGCCATCATAGCCGCCGTGCAGATAGACCATCGGCTCGTCGCTTTCCTCGATCAGATTGCCCTGCGCATCCGATAGCTTGTAAGCGACCGACACGACGGTGTCCTTTGCAATTTTCATTCGATCCTCCAGATTACAGACCACATTATACGATGCCGAAGCGGTCCCCAGACCACCCGGTGGACGCGCGCAAGCGGCGCGCCTCCGTCCCCCTGGCATGCCCCGCGCCCGATGTTGCCACGCCGCTTCTGGGCGGCCTGACGCCGGCGCAGTTCATGCGCAAATACTGGCAGAAAAAGCCGCTGTTGATCCGCCAGGCGATTCCCGACATCGAAGCGCCGCTCTCGCGCGAAGCCCTATTCGCGCTCGCAGACAGCGACGATGTCGAGTCGCGTCTCATCACGCATTTTCGCCGCCGCTGGGCGCTCGAACACGGCCCGTTCTCGCCGGACGAACTGCCCACGCCGAAGACCCGCCAGTGGACGCTCCTGGTGCAAGGCGCCGACCTGCACGACGACCGCGCGCGCGCCCTGCTCGAGCGCTTTCGCTTCGCCCCCGACGCGCGGCTCGACGACCTGATGATCTCGTACGCATCGGACGGCGGCGGTGTCGGGCCGCACTTCGATTCGTATGATGTCTTCCTCCTGCAGGTGCACGGCAAGCGCCGCTGGCGCATTGGCGCGCAGCGCGATCTCTCGCTGCAGGAAGGCCTGCCGCTCAAGATTCTCGCGAATTTCCAGCCTGAAGAAGAGTGGGTGCTGGAGCCGGGCGACATGCTGTACCTGCCGCCGCACATTGCGCACGACGGTATCGCCGAAGGCGAATGCATGACGTGCTCGATCGGCTTTCGTTCTCCTTCCACGAACGAATTGACGAGCCAGTTTCTTTACTGGCTCGCCGAGCGCGGCGCCGATAATGGCAACAGCAAGCCCACGCTTTACCGCGACCCCGACCAGCCGGCCGTGGCACATCCCGCGCAGCTTCCTCCGGCACTCGTAGAGCGTGTTGGCGGCGTGCTTGCTAAAGTGCGCTGGAGCGACGCCGACGTGTCCTCCTTCGTGGGCTCGTGGCTGTCCGAACCGAAAGCCAATGTGGTGTTCGACGCCCCCGAAAAACCGCTCGACGAAGCCCGTTTCGTTGCGCGAGCGGCAAAAGATGGGATAACACTCGACCGCAGGACAATCCTGCTTTACGATTCGCGGTCGTATTACCTGAACGGGGAACAGTGCTTGCTCAAAGAAGCAAGAAAGTGGCTGCCGGCACTGGCCGACAGGCGCTCTATGGACGGGAAACGCTTTGTAACACTCTCACACGATTCGTGTGTGACAGCGTTGCTACACGAGTGGTATCGTGCGGGCTGGATTCGGACCGGGGTGCTTGCCTAAGCGCTTCGGACTGTTATACCGTACTAAAATAGTGCTTGTATGAGAAAGACAACGTATTGTCCCCGGATTTGTCGACGGTCGATACGAAAGTGCCTATAATTTCCGGCCAGGCCGTAGGGAAGATTCACGCTCTTGCAGTGCGTCTCCACCAGCGGCTCAGGTCGGTGTTGGGGCACATTTACCGGTATTATTTTGCGCTGTTGCTTACCTTTAACCATAAAAGGACGTGATCATGAAGAAATCCCTCCTCGTAGCATCCCTGCTGGCAGCTGTTGCACTCGCTGCGTGCAACAAGAGCAGCGACCAAGCTGCTGCGCCGGCTAGCGATGCTGCTGCTGCTTCGGCACCGGCTGCTGCTGCTTCGGATTCGGCAGCTGCTGCTTCGGGCGCTGCTGCTGCTGCGAGCGACGCTGCTGCTTCGGCTACCGCCGCTGCTTCGGACGCTGGCGCTGCTGCTTCGGACGCAGGCGCTTCGGCTCCGGCTGCTGCTTCGGGCGCAAGCCAGTAAGTTGCGTTCGCGCGATACCCACCGGGACCTCGGTCCCGGTGGGTATCGCAGCGAACCGTCGTGCGGTCTGCTGCTTGCGTCAAACGCGCTACAGACATACGGCGGCCAAGCAAAAAAGCCACGAACGTGAGTTCGTGGCTTTTTTGTTATGCGGCGTGCATGAAGCTACATGAGACTTAACGCGCTTCGCCAGGCTCCCCTGCTTCCTCGTTCTTCTCTTCGAAGAACGCCTGCACCACTTCGATCTCCCGGGTCCGCTTGAACGGCGGCAGGCTTTGCCAGATACGTCGTCCGTACGGTTTGTCGACGAGACGGGTGTCGCAAATCATCAACACGCCGCGGTCGGTTTCCGCGCGAATCAGTCGCCCCGCGCCCTGCTTGAGCGTGATCACCGCCTGCGGGAGCTGGTGGACCGCGAACGGGCTCAGACCTTTCTTCGCCAGCGCATCAAGGCGCGCCGCCAGCACCGGATCGTCGGGCGGCGCGAACGGCAGCTTGTCGATGACCACGAGCGAAAGCGCATCGCCGCGCACGTCCACCCCTTCCCAGAAGCTCTGGCTGCCCACGAGGATCGCATTGCCATAGGCGCGGAAGCGCTCGAGCAATTCCGTGCGGCTTGCGTCGCCCTGCACGAGCAGCGGCGTGTTCCAGCCGCGCGCCTCGATCGTGTCGCGCAGCTTCTGGGCAATGCGGTCGACGGCACGCAGCGTCGTGCATAGCATGAAGACACCGCCGCCCGACGCCTCGATCGCCGGGAGCGCCGCGTCGAACACGGCGTCGGTGAATTGCGGCGACGACGGCTGCGGCATGTTGCGCGGCACGTAAAGCAGCCCTTGTGTGGGATAGTCGAACGGGCTCGGCAGCGTCATCGAACGGCGCGAACTCAGGCCCATTTGCGCCGCGTAGTGCGTGAAGTCGCCGCGCACCGACAGCGTGGCCGACGTGAAGACCCACGTGCGCGGCACACCGGCGCGCTGCTTGGCGAAGATCGGCGCCACGGAAAGCGGGGTTTCGTGCAGCTGCACCGTGTGCGAAAACACCTCGACCCAGCGGACTTTCTCGTCCGTGTCGTCCGGCGCGTCAGCCTTTTCGTCCTGCCCGTCCGCGTCGGCCTTACGTGCTTCGCGCGCCGGCGCGGCGCCCTGCGGCGCGGTCCAGCCCGCGAGAATGCCCTGCAGCTCGCGCGCGCGGCGCAGGCACGCGCCGATCGATTCGGCGCGCTCGGCCTGCCCCGCGAGTGCCGTGGCAAGCGTGCCCAGTTCGGTCTGCAGCGCGTCGAGCGCATCGAAGAGCGGGTGATCCTCGGGCAACTGCGTAATCGACAGCCGCAGCGAATCTTCCTTGAACGCGAGCCGCACGTCGCGCGCAGCGCGCTCCAGCGCCGCACCGAGCTTGACCCACTCCACCGCGTCGCGCGCGTGGCTCAGGCCTTCGGCCACGCAATCGCGCGCGAGCTCGAGGAACTGCGCAGTCGAAAGCGTTTCGCCGAAGAAGAGCGTTGCCGTTTCGGGCAGCTGGTGCGCCTCGTCGAAGATGATCGTATTCGCGCTCGGCAGCAGTTCGGCCATGCCGGTGTCGCGCAGCATGATGTCGGCGAAGAACAGATGGTGATTCACCACCACGATGTCGGCCTGCTGCGCCTCGCGGCGCGCCTGCATCACGAAGCAGTCCTTGTAATGCGGACACTCCTGGCCAAGACAGTTATCGCGCGTCGATGTCACCATCGACCAGACGGCCGCCGTCTCGGGCACGCTCGCAAGCTCCGCCTTGTCGCCCGAGCGCGTGATCTTCGCGAAGCGCACGATTTCCTGCAGATACGCGGTTTCCTGGCGCGACGGCAGCCGGCCGTTGTCGGCCGTGCGCTGCAGATAGTAGTGGCACAGATAGTTGGCGCGGCCCTTGAGCATCGCCACGCTCACCGGCACCGCCAGGGCGTCGCGCACCGTGGGGATGTCGCGCGCGAAGAGCTGGTCCTGCAAGTGCTTGGTGCCCGTCGAGACAACCACCTTGCCGCCCCACAGCATGGCCGGCACGAGGTACGCATAGGTCTTGCCCGTGCCCGTGCCCGCCTCGACGATCAGCGTGTTGTCGCCGTTCCCGCCAGCGGCGCGCGCCGCTTCCTCGGCGCCGGGCTGCGCCGGCGCACCACGCTCGACCCGCCGCGCCGGGCGCGACTGGAGTTCGAACGTCGCGGGATCGGGCAGCGATTGCGCGGCGGCTTCCATCGCGGCCGCGACCGCGCGTGCCATTTCGATCTGGGCAGCGCGTGGGCGATAGCCGTCGATCTCGCGGGCGAGCAAGCCGTCGGCCGCGAAGAGCTCCTCGAGCTCGGCAGCGCGGCGTGTGCTCAATACGGGTGCAGCGGCTGTTTGCGTCGCACGCGCGTCGGCCTCCGGCGCGCCGCCTTCGCGCGCGGGCCGGGAACGGGAAACGGTCGTTGAATTCAAGGCAAGCGGTTCCTGCTCGGTCCGGAACGGCGCAACCCGCCGACTGCCGCGCCCCGGCGCCTGCCAGGACCCGGAATCAGGCGTGCCCGTCCGAAGTCTTCGTTGAATCGGGGTCCAGCTGCAGTTGCAGCAGGAGGATGTTGTCCTTGACCTTGAGCTTGCGCTTCTTCAGCCTCTGCAGTTCGAGATCGTCATAGTCCGGGGTGTCGGACATCCTGTCTATCAGGCGGTCCAGATCGCCATGTTCCGATTCCAGTTGCAGAATGCGGTCACGAAGGACCTCGGTCTTGACTTCACGATGCTCGCGCATGCTCGCCTCCTCGACATATGCGGCGCGCGCTTGCGAAGGACGACGCGCCTGAGGTTGCAGTCCGGCTGAAAAAGCGTGCTACTCGTGCTACTGGTCCTGCTGTTCTTCCTGCTGCTGCTTTTGCTGTTGCTGCTGCTGTTCTTCTTGTTGCTGCTTTTGCTGCGCCTTCTCCGCCGCCTGTTTCTGACGCTCTTCGACATCGGCCTTATGCTTCACCGCGTCTTCCTGCTTCTGCTGGTAGCGCTGGGCCTTGTCGGCGCGTTCCTGAGCCTTTTGTTCGCCCTGGCGCCGCGCTTCGTCAAGCTGGTTCTGGTAGTTCGCCTGCTTCTGGTCGTACGCCGCCTGGTTCGCGTTGCGCTGCGATTGCTCACCCTGGCGCTGTGCCTGGGCCAGCGCATGCTGCCGCTGCTTTTCCTGATACGCCTGCTCGTTCGCCGCACGCTGCGGCGCCTCGGCCTGACGCTGCGCCTGATCGAGCGCATGTTGCTGCTGCTTCTGTTCGTACGCCTGCGCGCTTGCCGCTTCGTTGGCGGCGCGCTGCGGCGCATTGGCTTCGTCCTGCGAGCGTTGCAATGCGGCCTGCTGGTCGCGCTGCTGCGCATGCGCGGCACGTTTTTCGTCGTCGAGCGCCAGTTGCTCGCGGCGGATATCGGCCTGCACGACGCGCATCTTGTCGCGCGCCTTGCCGATGCAATGATTCACGAAGAACGTGCTATAGCAGTTGTGCTGCGCGACTGCATACTGATAGTCGTTCTCCGCGCTACGACGGTCCAGCACCTGCTGCCGCGCGTCGAAGTCGCTCTGCTGCGACTGTGGCGCGCCGGTGGCCCCAGCCACCTCAGACGCTGCGAGCGGCGCGTTGCCCGAAGGCGCCGGCTGCACCGGCGCAGTTGCCGCACCTTGCTGCTGCAGCGGCCCTGTCACCCCGACCGCCTGCGCGAGGGCCGGAACGCTCGCACCGAGGCTCAACGCGACGACACAAATTGCCCCAAGCGCGGGGAACCGCCGCGTAACGCCAACAGGCGTGCGAAACCGGGCAAGGGGCAAATCAGGGGAGCAGCGGGAGGTCGTCAACGTCTTCTGTGGGCAGCGGAACATGGGGGAAATTCTAACACCCCCCGGGTTGAGCGCCCGGCCATTTATGGCAAAATGCCCCGCTCCACCGGCCGGCGGGCGCACCCGGCAACGCGCCTTTTTGCACACTGGGCGCCCCGGGCGCTCGAGCCCTCACCGGCCGCCGGACCGCAAACCCGGACCGCAATCCGATCCTCGCAGGAATATTCAGACCCTATGACGGAAACCGTAGCACTCAAGATCGTCCAGCGTATCGCCACTGAACTAAGCGTGCAGCCACGCCAGGTCGCAGCCGCCGTGCAGCTTCTCGACGAAGGCTCGACCGTTCCGTTCATCGCCCGTTACCGCAAGGAAGTCACGGGCAATCTCGACGATACGCAGCTGCGTACGCTCGAAGAGCGACTGCTCTATCTGCGCGAACTCGAAGGCCGCCGCGCGGCGATCCTTGCGAGCATCGAGGAACAAGGCAAGCTCACCGACGAATTGCGCAGCGCCATCGAAGCGGCCGACAGCAAGCAGGTTCTCGAAGACCTCTATCTGCCCTACAAGCCCAAGCGCCGCACACGCGCGCAGATCGCGCGCGAAGCCGGCCTGCAGCCGCTCGCCGACGCGCTGCTCGCGAACCCGCTGCTCGACCCGCAAACGGAAGCCGCACAGTACGTGGACGCCGAAAAGGGTGTCGCCGACATCAAGGCCGCGCTCGACGGCGCGCGCGACATCCTCTCCGAGCAGTTCGGTGAAACGGCCGAACTGCTGGGCAAGCTGCGCGACTGGCTGCATAACCAGGGCGTGGTGATGTCGAGCGTGATCGAGGGCAAGGAAAACGAGGAAGGCGAGAAGTTCCGCGACTACTACGACTATTCCGAGACTATCAAGACCGTGCCGTCGCACCGCGCGCTCGCGCTGTTCCGCGGCCGCAACGCCGGTGTGCTGATGGTCAAGCTCGGCCTCGGCGGCGAACTGGACACGCAGGTGCCGCATCCGGGCGAAGCGATGATCGCGCGCCACTTCGGCATTGCGAACCAGAATCGCCCGGCCGACAAATGGCTCTCCGATGTCTGCCGCTGGTGCTGGCGCGTGAAGGTGCAGCCGCATATCGAAAACGAGCTGCTCACCGACCTGCGCGAGCAGGCGGAAAACGAAGCGATCCGCGTGTTCGCGCGCAATCTCAAGGATCTGCTGCTTGCCGCGCCGGCCGGCCCCAAGGCCGTGATCGGCCTCGATCCGGGCCTGCGCACGGGCGTGAAGGTGGCCGTGGTCGACCGCACAGGCAAGCTGCTCGCCACCGACACGATCTACCCGCACGAGCCGCGCCGCGACTGGGACGGCTCGCTCGCGAAGCTCGCGCGCATCGCCGCGCACACGCAAGCGGAGCTCATCAGCATCGGCAACGGCACGGCCTCGCGTGAAACCGACAAGCTCGCGAGCGAGCTGATCTCGAAGCATCCCGAACTGAAGCTGCAGAAAATCGTGGTTTCCGAAGCCGGGGCGTCGGTTTATTCGGCGTCCGAACTGGCTGCGAAGGAATTCCCCGAGCTCGATGTGTCGCTGCGCGGCGCCGTTTCCATTGCGCGCCGTCTGCAGGACCCACTCGCCGAACTCGTGAAGATCGAGCCGAAAGCGATTGGCGTGGGCCAGTACCAGCACGACGTGAACCAGCGCGAACTCGCGCGCTCGCTCGACGCCGTGGTCGAGGACTGCGTAAACGCCGTGGGCGTCGATGCTAACACGGCCTCCGTTGCCCTGCTCGCCCGCGTGTCGGGACTTAACTCGACGCTCGCGCGCAATATCGTCGACTACCGCGATGCGAACGGCCCGTTCCCTTCGCGCGAGCATCTCAAGAAGGTACCGCGTCTGGGCGACAAGACTTTCGAGCAAGCCGCCGGCTTCCTGCGCATCAACGGCGGCGACAATCCGCTCGATCGCTCGTCGGTGCACCCGGAAGCGTACCCCGTCGTCGAGCGCATGCTCGCGAAGATCAAGCGTACGATCGGCGACGTGCTCGGCAGCCGCGAAGCGCTTTCGGGCCTCGCGCCCACCGAGTTCGTGGATGAACGTTTCGGTCTGCCGACGGTGCGCGACATCCTGAGCGAACTGGAAAAGCCGGGCCGCGATCCGCGCCCCGAGTTCAGGACGGCGACGTTCCGCGATGGCGTCGAGAAAGTCTCCGACCTCGTGCCGGGCATGCTGCTCGAAGGCGTCGTGACGAATGTGGCCGCGTTCGGCGCATTCATCGACGTGGGCGTGCATCAGGACGGGCTCGTGCACGTCTCGGCCATGTCGACGAAGTTCATCAAGGACCCGCACGAAGTCGTCAAGGCCGGCCAGGTCGTGAAGGTGAAGGTGCTCGACGTCGACGTGAAGCGTCAGCGCATCGCGCTCACGATGCGTCTGGACGACGACCCCGCGAGCGCCGGCACGTCGCGCAGCGGCGGCAGCGCGGGACAGTCGGGCAACCGCGACAATCGCGGCGGTGGCAATCGCGACAACCGTGGAGGCGCGCGTTCACGCGATGCGGAACCGGCGGGCGCGATAGCGGCGGCATTCGCGAAGCTCAAGCCACGCTGATGTCCGCATGACGCAACGCGGGCCGCAACGGCTCACGTTGCGTGCGCAACAAAAAAGGCACCCCACAGGGTGCCTTTTTTACTGGTCGAACCGACGCGATCAGATCTCGATCTTCGTCCCGAGTTCGACCACGCGGTTCGCAGGAATGCTGAAGAAGTCGGTGGGCTTCGCGGCGTTCTGATGCATCCACGCGAATATGCGTTCGCGGAAGATCGACATCCCCGGAAGCTGCGTCGGCACGACCGTTTCGCGCGCGAGGAAGAAGGACGTATCCATCATCTCGAACGTCATGTTTTGCGTACGCGAAATTTCGTCGAGCACGGCTTGCACATCGGGCGTTTCGTTGAAGCCGTAATCGGCCTTCACGAGATAGAGGCCGCCGCCGACATCCTTCACTTCCACACGTTCGGCGTCCGCCACGTAGGGAATGTCGCGGATCACGAACGTGAGGAAGATCGTGCGTTCGTGCAGCACCTTGTTGTGCTTGAGGTTGTGCAGCAGACTCACCGGCACGAGCGATTCGCTGCCCGTGAGATAGATCGCCGTGCCCGACACGCGATGCGGCGGGTGCGCGAGCAGCCCTTGCAGGAAGGGCATGAGCGGAATACCGTCGGCGGCTGTGCGGTCCTTCACGATCATGCGGCCCTTGAACCAGGTCGTCAGCAGGAAGAACAAGAGGGCACCGATGCCGAGCGGCAGCCAGCCACCCTCCTCGACCTTCAGCAGGTTCGCGCCGAAGAAACCCAGATCGACGGCCAGCAGCACCGCGATGATGCAGGTGACAAGAGCCTTGTTCCACTTCCACACCTTCGTCATCACGACGGCGACGAGCACCGTGGTGATCACCATCGTCGCAGTCACGGCGATGCCGTATGCGGCGGCCAGATTGTCCGAACTCTTGAAGGCGACCACGATGCACAGAATGATGAAGAGCAGCATCCAGTTCACGACCGG
This sequence comes from Paraburkholderia sp. CNPSo 3281, assembly GCF_024206515.1. Lineage (NCBI taxonomy): Bacteria > Pseudomonadati > Pseudomonadota > Betaproteobacteria > Burkholderiales > Burkholderiaceae > Paraburkholderia > Paraburkholderia sp. CNPSo 3281. Next base: position 235,323 of record NZ_JAMBPS010000003.1, read on the forward strand.
CACGTAGATCTGGCCGATGGCGAGGTCCGACGTGTGCAGCACCTTCATGCGCGGCACGTAGCCAAGCAGAATGGCCTGACTCGTGAGCGAGTACGCACCCGAGATCACAGCCTGCGAAGCGATCACGGTCGCCACCGTGGAAAGCACGACGAGCGGCAGCAAGGCCCAATCCGGCGCGAGCAGGAAGAACGGATTTACGATCGCGCGATGGTCCTGCATCAGCAGCGCGCCCTGCCCGAAGTAGTTGAGCACGAGCGAGGGCATCACGAGCGTGTACCAGGCACAGCGAATCGGCTGCGCGCCGAAGTGGCCCATGTCCGCGTAGAGCGCTTCCGCGCCGGTCAGCACCAGCACGACCGAGCCGAGCACCACGTAGGCCTGCAGCATGTGCGCGCCCATGAAACTGACCGCGTAATACGGACTGAGCGCCGCGATGACGCCAGGCGCCTGCACAATGCGCGAAACGCCAAGCACACCGATGGTGATGAACCAGAGCACCATGATCGGGCCGAACAGGCGGCCGACCAGCGCGGTGCCGTGCCGCTGGATCCAGAACAGCACGATCAGGATCACCATCGTGAACGGCAGCACCAGATGCGAGAGCTTGGGCGCGGCGATTTCGAGGCCTTCCACCGCCGACATGACCGAGATGGCCGGCGTGATGACGGCATCGCCGTAGAACATGCACGCGCCGAAGATCCCCAAGGCCGTGAGCAGCGCAGCCGACCTGCTCTTGCGGTTGAACGAGCGCATGGCGAGCGCCATGAGCGCGAGCACGCCGCCCTCGCCGTTGTTGTCGGCGCGCATCACAAGAAGGACATATTTGACGCTCACGACGATCACGATCGCCCAGAACAGCAGCGAAATGACGCCGAGAATGGAAGTGTCGTTGAGCGGAATGCCGTGCGATGGGCTGAACGCCTCTTTCAGCGAATACAGCGGGCTCGTGCCGATGTCGCCGAACACCACGCCGATGGCCGCTACGGCGAGAGTAGGTAGCGGCTGCTTGGCCACGTGTGTGCTAGTTGTCATATACGCGGTAATCCGTTGCGAGGCGGAAAAAACGAGCGCTATTCTAAACCGGGCTGCGGCGGAAACCGAGCGGTCGTCGCGGCACTGCGACATCCCGCTGTCCCCGCGCAGTTTAGCACCGGCCCCAGATGCCGTCTGCCCGCCTGCGCCACCGCCGGCGATTCGGTGGGCGACGCACAAAAAAAACGGAGCCATAAAGGCTCCGTCGCTGGATCTGACCGCCGCGGGTGTGGGAACACTGACGGCGGTACAACTCTTGCATTACTTCTGCACGTCTTGCGCTTGTTGCAGACCACGCTTGATCCACGCACCGAGATTGTGCGGGCGCACCGTGTCCCACTCCTCGAACGGCTGGTGGATCCACGGATTGGTCGGCAGATGCTGGACGAAATAGTCCGGCGTCACCTTCGAGCAGCCCTTGTACCAGAGCACCGCCGAGCGCACGCCGGTCACGGCCGGGTAGCGCTCCTTGAGGTGCTCCTGCACGCGTGCGAGCGTGACGCCCGAATCGACGAGATCGTCGACGAGCAGCACGTTGCCCTCGAGGTGACCGCGCGTCATCGTGATGTACTGCGCGATGTCGAGCTCGCCCTGCTCCGTGCCGGCGGCTTCGCGATACGAACTGGTTGCGAGGATCGCCAGCGGCAGGTCATAGATGCGCGAGAGCTGGTCGCCCACGCGCAGACCGCCGCGTGCGAGGCACAGGATCTGGTCGAACTTCCAGCGCGACTCGTGCACCTTGAGCGCGAGCAGTTCGATCAGCCGGTGATACTCGTCCCAGCCGACCCACAGGTTCTTTTCATCGTTGCGCGGGTCCATCATTTGAATCATTTTTGCTTCTGCCTTCTTGCTACTTAGACCTTGAACGGATGACGCAGCAGGATCGTTTCGTCGCGATCCGGGCCGGTCGAAACCATGTCGATCGGCACACCGGCGACTTCCTGCACGCGCGTGAGATACGCCTGCGCGCTCCTGGGCAGCGCGTCGAACTGCGTGATGCCGATGGTGCTTTCGTTCCAGCCTTCAAACGTCTCGTAGACCGGCTCGCACGCGGCCACTTGCGAGGCGCCGCGCGGGAGAATGTCCACGTCCTGGCCAGCCACCTTGTAGCCGACGCAGAGCTTCACTTCGTCGAGACCGTCGAGCACGTCGAGCTTCGTGATGCACAGACCCGTCACGCCGTTGATCTGGATCGAGCGGCGCAGCGCGGCGGCGTCGAGCCAACCGGTGCGGCGCGGACGGCCGGTGACCGAACCGAATTCCTTGCCGACCTTCGCGAGCGTGAGGCCCACTTCTTCCTGGCGATCGGCGTTGTCGGCGTCGTACAGTTCGCTCGGGAACGGGCCCGAACCGACGCGCGTACAGTACGCCTTGGTGATGCCGAGCACGTAGTTGAGCTTTTGCGGACCCACGCCCGCGCCTGCCGATGCCGCACCCGCGACGCAGTTACTCGACGTGACGAACGGATAGGTGCCGTGGTCGATGTCGAGCAGCGTGCCTTGCGCGCCTTCGAACAGGAGGTTGCCGCCTTCGTGGTTCACGTCATACAGACGACGCGAAACGTCCGTTACCATCGGCTTCAGACGATCGGCGTACGAGAGCATCGTGTCGAGCGTTTGCTGATAGTCGACCGCCGGCGCACCCAGGTACTGCGTGAGCACGAAGTTGTGGTAGTCGAGGTTCTCGCGCAGGCGCTCCGCGAAGGCTTCCGGCTCGAACAGGTCCTGCACGCGCAGACCGCGGCGTGCCACCTTGTCTTCGTATGCCGGACCGATGCCGCGACCCGTCGTACCGATCTTCGCGGCGCCGCGCCTGGCTTCGCGCGCCTGGTCGATAGCGATGTGGTAAGGCAGGATGAGCGTCGTGGCTTCGGAGATGAACAGGCGCTTCTGGACGTCGATGCCCGCTTCTTCGAGCTCGCCGATTTCCTTGAAGAGCGCTTCGGGCGAAAGCACCACGCCGTTGCCGATGTAGCAGGCGACGCCGGCGCGCATGATGCCCGACGGGATCAGCCGGAGAATGGTCTTCTTGCCGCCGATGATGAGCGTATGGCCGGCGTTGTGACCGCCCTGGAAACGCACCACGCCTTGCGCGTGGTCCGTCAGCCAGTCGACGATCTTGCCCTTGCCCTCATCGCCCCATTGGGTGCCCACGACGACGACATTGCGCCCCGGGGTTACGTTCACTGCGCTGGCAGACATGGTGTTTCGTTAGCTGGTTAAAAACGTATTCTACCTGGGTTCAGCGGCAAGGCCGCCTTTTTTTCCCCAGATTCGCGGAATTTCCTTTTGCACTCAACGGCATGCGCGATGCGAAGCGTGCTTTGGCGCGCTTGCGCGGCGACGCGAATCGCCGCCCGGATGCGGTATCAGGCGTGCTCTTCGACGACCCAGACGCCGTCGCGCTCGACCAGCACGCGGTCGCAGGCGAACTCGTCCATGTCGTGCTCGTGGCCCGGCAGCGCCTGGATCACGACCTCGCCGGCATCGCGCAGCGCGACGACCGCGGTGCGCAGCGCCTCGTCATGGCGCCACGGCGCGAGGATCGCGCTGCTGCGCGCTTCGACCGGTGAAATACGCGCCACTTCGCGCAAATCGAGCGAGAAGCCCGTTGCCGCGCGGGCGCGCCCGTAGGCCTCGCCTACCTTGTCGTAACGGCCACCGCGGGCCACGGCATTCGGAACGCCGTCCACGTAGGCCGAGAACATCACGCCGCTGTGGTACGCGTAGCCGCCGAGATCCGCGAGGTCGATCATCAACTCCGCACCCTCGATCTCGCGCACGAGGAACGCGAGGTCGTCGAGCGCACGAGCAATGCCCGGCAGCGCTGGCAGACGCGTGCGCGCCTCGTCGATCACGCTCGCGTCGCCGTAGAGCGAAGGCAGCGCGCGCAAGGCGTCGCGCGTGGCGGCTTCGAGGTCCTGCGTGAGTTCCGCGAGACGCGGCACGTCCTTGCCAGCGAGCGCTTCATACAAAGCATCGCCAAGCGCCGCCGCAGCGGGATCCGCTTCGAAGATCGCCGCGAGCACACCTGCGTGCGAAAGGTCGAGGCGCACCTTGGACAGGCCCGCGAGACGCAGCGCGTCGAGCATCAACTGCTGGATTTCGAGGTCCGCTTCGAGGCCCGCGTGACCGTAGATTTCCGCGCCGGTCTGGATCTGTTCGCGCGTGGCGTGCAGACCGCGCGGCAGCGTGTGCAGCACGTTGCCCGCGTAGCACAGGCGCGTCACACCCTCGCGATTCAGGAGGTGCGCGTCGATGCGCGCGACCTGCGGCGTCATGTCGGCGCGCAGGCCGAGCGTGCGGCCGGAGAGCTGATCGACGAGCTTGAACGTGCGCAGATTCAGGTCGCGCCCGCTGCCCACGAGCAGCGACTCGAGATACTCGAGCAACGGCGGCATGACCATTTCGTAGCCATAGGCGCGGAAACGGTCCAGCAGGCGGCGGCGCAGCTCTTCGATCTTGCGCGCTTCGGACGGCAGCACGTCCGCAATATTCTCGGGGAGTAACCAGGTCGACATCGGTTGAGTCCTGCCACAATGAGGGCCGCGCGCGGCCAAACGCCACGCGGCCCGATAATTCGGAATCCGTCAAAAACGCCAATCGCACACCGCGTCTGAGGGCGACTGCGGCACGAGGCCGTCAGGTCGCCAGCATCAGCAGGACGAGGCCGAGCCCCATCACGATGAGCCCGCCGATCCTGATGTGATGCGGCGGCCGTTCCGCGATTTTACGGAATGTGTCGCGCCACGCCGTCGGAAAGACGAACGGGAACATGCCCTCGATAATCAGCATCAGCGCGATCGCGAGCAAGAGGGAGCCAGCTATGTCCATGCGAAGAAATACGCCGCGCAGTGCGCGGCGCGTGTGTCTCGTTTTGTCTAGTGTTTGCGCGGGGCGGCGGAAGCGGGAGCGTTATCTGCACTATTCGCACCGCCGTTCGGACCACGCATGAAGCGGAAGAAGTCGCTCGACGAATCGACCACGATGACGTCGCCGGGCCGGAAGCTCTCGCGGTACGCGAGCATGCTCTGATAGAACCGGTAGAAGTCCGGGTCGCGCCCGAACGCCTCGGCGGCAATCGCGGCGGCCCGGCCGTCGCCCTCGCCCTTGATCGCTTGCGCCTGGGCATAGGCATCGGCCAGCACGCCCTGCTGCTTGCGCCCCGCGTCGTCCTTGATCTGCTGCGCTTCGGCCGCGCCCTTCTCGCGAATCTCGGCAGCGGCCTGCTCGCGCGCGGCGCTCATGCGCTTGAAGACCGTCTGCGCCAGTTCCGGCGGGTAATCGACGCGCGTGAGCTCGATGGCGATCACGTCGATGCCGAGCGGCGCCGCGGTTTGCCTCAGCGCGTCGCGCGCGCCATTGGCGATGGCTTCCTGCTGCGCGAGCGCCTCGGTGAGCGTGACCTTCGCGATCGCGTCGCCGAGCGCGTCGCGCGACAGCGAGGCGAGACGATCGGAAAGCGTCTGCGCATCGCCCTTGGTCGCCGCGAAGAGCTTGAGCGGATCGGAAATGCGATAACGCACCACCGGGTTCACGAGCAACTCGGTCTTGTCCGAGGTCGTGTAGCGGTCGGCGTCGGGCGCATCGAACGCCTGAATGCGCGTGTCGATGAACGTGACGGTCTGGAACGGCGGCGGCAGCTTCACATGCAGCCCGGGACCGGCGAGCGTGGCATTGGCCCCGCCCGACGAAGAAATGATGGCGACGTGGCGCGGATCGACCATGAAGACGGCTGACGACGCAACCAGCACGACAACCACGACGGCAACGACGAGCGCAATGATCTTGTTCATATCGGCGCGCCCCTTATTGCACGTCGCTTTCGCGGCCGCGCGAGCGGAACGCATCGCGCGAACGGAAGGCGTCGCTCGCGGCGGCTGCCGCGTCGCTGGCCGTGGTTGCGGGAGCCGCGCCTTGCGGCTGCGAGCCTTGCTGCTGTGCGCCCGGTTGGGTGCCTGGCTGCGCGCCTTGCTGCGACTCGCTGCCGGCTGCCGGCGCGGAAGCCGCATTGGCGTCCGAAGCCGCGCCTGCCGTTGCCGCACCAGCGCCTGAGGCCGAGGCCGCAGCCGCGCCCGTTGCACCCGCCGCGACGGCGGCGCGTTGACGCGTCGTGTCGACGAGTTTGTCGAGCGGCAGATAAATCACGTTGTTGCCCGACTTGCTGTCGACGAACACCTTCGTCGCATTCGAATAGATGTGTTGCATCGTCTCGAGATACATGCGCTCGCGTATCACAGCCGGCGCCTTCGCATATTGTTCGTAGACCTGTGTGAAGCGCTGCGCGTCGCCCTGTGCCTGCGAAACCACGCGTTCGCTGTACGCCTTGGCCTCATCAACGAGACGCGCCGCCTCGGTCTGCGCGCGCGGCAGCAGCTGGTCGGCATAGGCCTGCGCGTCGCGCTTCGCGCGGTCGCGGTCCTGGCGCGCCTTGGCTTCGTCGTCGAGCGCAGCCTGCACCTGATCGGGCGCCGAGACGCTCTGGATCGCGACGCCGGTCACACCGAGGCCCGTCTTGTACTCGTCGAGCGAGTGCTGGATCGTGTCCGCAAGCTGGGCGCGAATCGGCTCGCGCTCCGCGTACAGCATGTCGTTCGTGCTGCGCGCGCCCACCACGGTGCGCACCGCCGCCTGGGCGGCCTGCGTCACGGTGAGGTCGGGATCGACGCTGCGGAACAGATAGTCGGTCGGCTGCTTGACCTGGTACTGCACGGTCAAGCGCACGTTGAGAATGTCGCCGTCATGCGTGATGACCGCGGCGTCCTTTACGTTTGCCGGACGCACGAGGTTGCTGCGGCCGATCTCGACGGTGCGGATCTGACCGATATTGACGATTTCGTGAGTCTGGAACGGATACGGCATGCGCCAGTGCACGCCCTGGCCGACCGTGTGGCGATACTGGCCGAACTGCAGCACGACGCCAGACTGGCCTTCCTGAACGACGAACACGCCGCTGCCCACGTAGATCGCGATCAGCACGCCGAGCACGATGCCCACGCCGATGCGCGCGCCATGGCCATTGTCCGGGCGCGGTCCGAAGCCGCCCGGGCCCTTGCCCTTGCGGCCGAAGAAAGCGGACACGCGGCGGTTGAAGTCGCGCCACATTTCGTCGAGGTCCGGCGGACCGTCGCCCTTGTCGCCGTTGCCACCCTTGTTGCCGTTATTGCCCGGCGGGCGGCGCCCGTCGTCAGAACGCTGGCCATTGCCGTCGCCTCGACCCCAACGCGGGTCGTTCAGCGAGAAAATGGCGCGCGCGCGCTGCCAGCCAGTCCGCTTGTTGTAATCGTTCACCTGTGTTCGTTCACCAGAGTAGACAGCGGGTCAATTGCGTGCGGATTCCATCGGAGCCGCTGGGCCGGCCTTGCGTGCAAGACAATGCCGGGTGCGCCTCAGCGCTCGTGTTCCCAGCGAGGTTCTTCCCGCACCGCGCTCCAGTCTGCGGCCAGGGACTGCGGCGCATCGGCAAGCGGCTCGGCAGTCGCGATTTCGGCGATGACGGAGCGCAGCGCATCCAGTCCGACACCTGTGCGGGCGCTCAAAAAGACGCGCGAAATATTACCATATTCATCACGCTCGACCGTTCCGCCACGGGCCGCCAGTTCCGGCACGGCGTCGATCTTGTTGAAGACCAGTACCTGGCGGATCGTGTCCGCGCCGATATCGTGCAGCACCCCGTTCACCTGATCGATCTGATCGAGGCGCACGGCGCTCGACGCGTCCACCACGTGCAGCAGCAGGTCGGCCTGCACCGTTTCCTGCAGCGTCGCGCGAAACGCGGCGACGAGCTGGTGAGGCAGCTCGCGGATGAACCCGACCGTATCGGACAGCACGATCTGCCCCACTTCGTCGCCGAGCCAGACGCGCCGCGAGGTCGTGTCGAGCGTCGCGAACAGCTGGTCGGCGGCGTAGGCCTGCGCCTTCGTGAGCGCATTGAAGAGCGTGGACTTGCCCGCGTTCGTATAGCCCACGAGAGACACCGACATCGTGCGGTTGCGCTCGCGCTGACGCCGCTGCGTGCCGTGCTGGCGACGCAGCTTCGCAAGCTTGCCCTGCAGCATCTTGATGCGCTCGCCGATAAGCCGGCGGTCGGTTTCGAGCTGCGTTTCACCCGGGCCGCGCAGGCCGATACCACCCTTCTGGCGCTCGAGGTGAGTCCAGGCGCGCACGAGGCGCGTGGCGAGGTATTGCAGCTGCGCGAGTTCGACCTGCAGCTTGCCTTCGTGGCTGCGGGCGCGCTGGGCGAAGATGTCGAGGATGAGGCTCGTGCGGTCGACCACGCGGCGATTGAGCGCGCGCTCCAGATTACGTTGCTGGGCGGGCGACAGCGCGTGATTGAAGATGACGATTTCGATGTCGTTCGCCTCACAGGCGAGGCGCAGTTCCTCGGCCTTGCCGCTGCCGATGAACATGGCAGCGTCGGGGCTGGAGCGTCGCCCGGTGAGCGTGACAGCGGGAGTGGCGCCCGCGCTTTTGGCGAGCAGGCTGAGTTCTTCGAGACTGGCTTCGAACTCGGTCTTGCCGAAGTCGATGCCGACGAGTGCGGCGTTGATCAAATTAGAGGATGTCAAAATGAAAGCGGCCGGACCAGAGCAGCCTGCGAGGCGCCCCGGGCCGGCCGCGTCATGGGTCAGGACGCTTCCGTATCCGGGTGGAAGTTCACCGGACGGGCCGGAACCACCGTGGAGATGGCGTGCTTGTAAACCATTTGCGTAACCGTATTACGGAGCAACACGACGTACTGGTCGAACGATTCGATGTTCCCTTGAAGCTTGATGCCGTTGACCAGATAGATCGAAACAGGCACGTGCTCCTTGCGCAGCGCGTTCAGAAACGGGTCTTGTAACAATTGCCCTTTGTTGCTCATAGCAAACTCCGTATTTTTTTGCAGGTTTAACTTATATTGGGGTGAAGAAAAAGAAATCCACCACCAATCGCTACACTATAGCCGATTCTCGTTCCCCCGCGCGGTTCCTGGCGGTTCGGCCAGGAGGCCTTTGCGGGGTAGCGAACGCTATTCAGCAACAGCCTGGTTATTTTTCCGTATAGGGATTCGTCGAGGAGCGAAACTCTATGCGCAATGGAGTGCCGGTGAGCGAGAAAGTTTCCCGGAAACGATTTTCCAGATAGCGCTTGTAGGTCTCTGTCACGGCGTCGAGTGCATTGCCGTGAATGACGATGATCGGCGGGTTCTGTCCCCCCTGGTGCGCGTAGCGCAGCTTCGGACGCACCGGGCCGCGGCGGCGCGGCTGCTGGAACTCCACGGCTTCGATGAGCGCGCGCGTGAGCTTCGGCGTGGGCAGTTTCGCCATGGCGGCGGCATAGGCGTCGTCCACCGAGCGCATCAGCGGGCCGATGCCGAACTTCTCGGTCGCTGAGATGAAGCGCATTTCCGCGAAGTCGAGGAACTTCAGCTTGCGCTGCAGGTGGTGCTTGGTGCGCTCGCGCGCGTGGTCGTCCATGCCGTCCCACTTGTTCACGCCCACCACGAGCGCGCGGCCCTGTTCCACCACGAAGCCCGCGATATGCGCGTCCTGGTCCGAGATTTCCTGCTGCGCATCGAGCAGCAGAATCACCACGTTGGCGTCGGCGATCGACTGCAGCGTCTTCACCACCGAGAACTTCTCGATCGCTTCGAACACCTTGCCGCGGCGGCGCAGACCCGCCGTGTCGATCAGCGTGTACTTCTTGCCGTTGCGCTCGAAATCCACGTAGATCGAATCGCGCGTGGTGCCCGGCATGTCGAACGCGATCACGCGGTCTTCGCCGATCAGCGTGTTCACGAGCGTCGACTTGCCCACGTTCGGGCGGCCGACGATCGCGATCTTGATGCCGTGCTTCGCGGCGTCTTCTTCGCTTTCCTCGGGCTGGTCGGCGTACGCTTTTTCAAGCGCCTCGTTGATCATTTCCGTCACGCCGTCGCCGTGCGCCGCGGAAATGGCGCGCGGGTCGCCGAGACCGAGTTCGTAGAAGTCGGCGGCCACCGCGCTGTACTTCATGCCTTCGGCCTTGTTGACGACGAGGAAGATCGGCCGGCCCGTCTTGCGCAGGTAGTCGGCGATGTGCTTGTCCTGCGGCGCGAGGCCATTGCGCCCGTCGCAGATGAACACGACGATATCGGCCTCTTCCACGGCCTGGCGCGTCTGACGCGCCATCTCGTGCAGGATGCCGTCCTTGGCGACCGGCTCGAAGCCGCCGGTGTCGACCACGAGATACGGGCGATCGCCCGTGCGCCCTTCACCGTAGTGACGGTCGCGCGTGAGGCCAGGCAAGTCGGCCACCAGCGCATCGCGCGAACGCGTGAGCCGGTTGAACAGCGTGGATTTCCCCACATTGGGGCGCCCGACGAGGGCGATTACGGGTTTCATCTGATCTTTTCTACAGTAAGGCGCAGCGCCGGAGAGTCCGGCGCGCTGCGCGGCAAGCCCCGCGCGTGCGGGGCTGCATCAATTGCAAATTATCACGAAATTCACGAGCGGGGCCGCGGCCCCGAGCCGAAAGCGCGGCGCGACCGGGGCTGGACGCCGCGCAACCGCCGTGTGGCGGTAACGGTGAACGGCGGGGTCGTGCACGCCGCCATCCCAAAATGCGCATGGCCGGCTTGAGCCGGCCAGCGGTCGAGGCATCGGAACCTGCTGGCTCCAGCGCCTCATGCACCTGCCAAATCATCTGAGCGCCGCTCGTGAGGCGCCGAGACGACGTTTAATGCGGACGCAGACCGTACAGGTCGCCGTCCTTCGTCTGCACGACGAGGGTGTTGCCAGCGAGCACCGGCGCGGCCGAGATCGGGCTGCCGTCGGTCTTCACGCGCGAGACGAAGCTGCCGTCGTCGAGCGAAAGGAAATGCACGTAGCCCTCAAAGTCGCCGAGCACGACCGCGTGGCCCAGCATAGCGGGCACACTCACGTCGCGGCTCTTGAGCTTCTCGTTCGTCCAGGTCGGCTCGCCCGTCGAAACGCTGAAGGCCTTCACGACTGACCAGTCGTCGCCGCCCACCACAGTGGTTTCATCCTGAGCGATGCCGCTCGTGCTCGAGAACGCCTTTTGCCACATCGGACGACCGGAATTGGCGTCGAAGCAGCCAAGCTGACCCTGGAACGTGACCGCACAGGTCGTCGCGCCGACCAGCGTGGGCGGACCGCTCACGTCGTTGATGCGCTCGACTTCCGTCACGCCCTTCGGGTACGAAACCGGCGTTTCCCAGAAGGCGTCGCCGCTCTGCAGGTTGATCGCCGCGAACGAGCCGCCCGGGAAACCGGCCAGCACGGCCTGCTCGCCCGCGAACGTCATGCCCGCCGAAACGCGCAGGTTCAGCGGCACGGCGCGGTTGCGGTAGATCCACTTCTGCTCGCCCGTCTGGCCGTTGAAGGCGACGATCTGGCCGTCGATCGTGCGCACGATCACGAGGCCGTTGCCGACGAGCGGCGGCGAGATGATCTCGCCCGGCGCCTTGGCCTGCCACGAGAGCTTGCCGTTCGAGTCGAGCACGTAGACGTCGCCCTTCAGGCCGCCGACGGCCGTGAGATTACCGTCGCTGCCCACGCCCGCCGAGAGATCGTCCTTGAGCTTGGTGCGCCAGACGTCCTTGCCCGATGCGGCATCGATCTTCGCGACCGAGCCGTTCTCGCCCGCCGCGTAGACGGCGTCGCCCACGGCGACCGGCGCGAACAGATAGCGGCCCGCCTTGCCGACACTCGACTTCCACACCTGCTGGACGTCCAGCGCCGGCTTGAATTCGGTCAGCGGCACCGGCACGCGGCGCACGTCTTTCGTCGATGAGCAGGCTGCGAGAGCCAGGACGGTCATCGCGAGAGCGACGGGCACAACGGTTCGTTTCAGCAGATTCATCGGTGAACGACGCATGAATGAAGTTGGTTTGAATGGTTTCGCAATGCTGCGCGCACGCTCGGCACGCTGCGCAATCTAGCCGGCCACTTAGCCGCCGAGCGCATCCAGCTTGAACTGGATCAGTTGACGCTCGGAAGCGTCGCTCTTCGGCAGGCTGTCGAGGGCCAGCTTGTACGCCGCGCGCGCGTCGTCGCGCTTGCCGGCCGCGGCCAGCAGATCGCCACGACCATCAGCCACGATGCCCTTGAACGGACCCGAATCGGGTTGCGGAATCAGCGCGAGGCCCTGATCGTAGGCCTTTTCGTCGAGCAGTAGCGAAGCGAGACGCAGCTTCGCGATCTGGCGGAATTCGTCGTCCTTCGCGTGGTCGGCGGCCCATTGCAACTGCGCCTTCGCGCCGGCCGTGTCGCCCGCCATATAGAGTGCCTTGGCCACGCCGAGCGCCGTCATCTGCGCGTACGCCGTGCCGCCGAAGCGATCTTCCATGTCGGACGCCACGCGCGTGAGCATGGCCTTGTCGCTGCTGTTCGCGGCTTGCTGCACCTGGTCGTACAGCACGGCGGCTTCCGCCGCCTGGCGGCGCTGCCAGAAGTTCCAGCCGTTCCACGCTGCGAGCGCGAGCAGAACGATCAGCACGACCCACGTAGCGGCGTTACCCCACTGCCCCCACCATGCCTTGAAGCTCTCGATCGATTCCTGTTCGTCGTGGTAACTCATCGCGTAGCGATTCCTCGTTTATTCTGAAGCCTGTTTTCGAATGCGCAGCGACCTGGGCGGCCCCACCTGGGCGGCCCCACCTAGGCGGCCCCACCTAGGCGGCCCCATCAATCGTCGCCGTCTTCGGCGGATGCAACCATCGCATTGATCAGATATTCGGTCAAGTCCTCAAGCGCTACCGTTTGTTGCTCGCTGCGGGCCTCCGCGGCCGTGCCGCGCAGTGCCTTCACACCGGCCTCGCCCCTCGCGACTTCGTCCTCGCCGAGTACCACGGCAAAGGCCGCGCCGCTGGCATCCGCGCGCTTCATCTGCGACTTGAAGCTCGCGCTCTGGCCGTCGGCGCTGCAATGCAAGATTACGTCGAGGCCCGTATCGCGCAGACGCTCCGCCACGATGAATGCCTTCTCACGCGCGGCTTCGCCCTGGTGGACAACGTAGACATCGCAACCATCTTCTTCCGGCACAAGGTCTTCTTCCTTGAGCAGTTCGAGAATGCGCTCGATGCCCATGGCCCAGCCGCACGCTGCCGTCGGCTTGCCGCCCAGCTGCTCGATCAGCGGGTCGTAACGGCCACCAGCCGCGACGGTGCCCTGCGCGCCGAGCTTGTCGGTCACCCATTCGAACACGGTCAGATTGTAGTAATCGAGACCGCGCACGAGACGCGGGTTGATCTTGAACGGAATGTTGTTCGACTTGAGAATGCGCTGCAGCCCGTCGAAGTGCGCGCGCGAGCCCTCGCCGAGGAAGTCGATCAGCTTCGGCGCCTTGTCCGCGATCTCCTGCAGCGCGGGATTCTTCGTGTCGAGCACGCGCAGCGGGTTCGTGTAGAGGCGGCGCTTGCCGTCTTCGTCGAGCAGATCGACGTGCTGTTCCAGATACTTGATGAGTTCGACGCGATGCGCTGCACGCTCTTCGGCCACGCCGAGCGAGTTGATCTCGAGCTTGATGCCGGTGAGGCCGAGATCGTCCCAGAGCCGTTGGCACATCAGGATGATTTCAGCGTCCGCATCCGGGCCCGCGAAACCGAGCGCCTCGACGCCCACCTGATGGAACTGGCGATAGCGGCCGCGCTGCGGACGCTCGTGACGGAACATCGGGCCGATGTACCACAGGCGCTTCGGACCGTCGTAGAGCATGTTGTGCTCGATCGACGCGCGCACCGCAGCCGCCGTGCCTTCCGGGCGCAGCGTGAGGTTCTCGCCGTTGAGCGCGTCGGTGAAGCTGTACATCTCCTTCTCGACGATGTCGGTCACTTCGCCGATGCCGCGCGTGAACAGTTGCGTATGCTCGACGATCGGCGTGCGGATATTTTGATAGCCGTACGAACGAAGCAGCGACTTCACCGTGGTTTCGAAGAACTCCCACAGCCCTGCCTCCTGCGGCAGGATGTCGTTCATGCCCTTCACGCCCGAGAGCTTTTCGGGCTTGCGTTTTTGTTCAGTCATTGCGTTGCGAATTGGCTTTATGCGGTTGTGCGTATCGAGCTGGAAGCGAACTACAAACGGATCGACCCGCGTGCTCAGTTTGTCGCTTCGGCCTTGCCGTAATTGCGCGCGACGTAGTCGCTCACGATCTGCTGGAATTCTTCGGCGATGCGCTCGCCGCGCAGCGTCTTCACCTTCTCGCCGTCGATGAAGACCGGCGCCGCAGGGTTCTCGCCCGAGCCCGGCAGGCTGATGCCGATGTTCGCGTGCTTCGACTCGCCCGGGCCGTTCACGATGCAGCCCATCACGGCGACGTTCATCGTCTCGACGCCCGGATATTCGTCGCGCCACAGCGGCATCTGCGCGCGCAGATAGCTCTGGATCTGCGAAGCCAGCTCCTGGAACAGCGTGCTGGTCGTGCGGCCGCAGCCGGGACACGCGATGACCATCGGCGTGAACGAGCGCAGGCCCATGGTCTGCAGGATTTCCTGGCCGACCACGACTTCGCCCGTGCGCGCGCCGCCCGGTTCCGGCGTGAGCGAGATGCGGATGGTGTCGCCGATGCCCTGCTGGAGCAGCACGGACAGCGCCGCTGTCGAAGCGACGATGCCCTTCGAGCCCATGCCCGCTTCCGTGAGGCCCAGGTGCAGCGCGAAATCGCAACGCTTCGCGAGTTCCTGGTAGACGGCGATCAGGTCCTGCACGCCGCTCACCTTGCACGACAGGATGATCTTGTCGCGGCCCAGGCCGAGTTCGACCGCGCGTTCCGCCGAGCCGATGGCCGACTGAATGAGCGCTTCGTACATCACGCTTTGCGCTTCCCACGGCGCCTTGCGCGCGCCGTTCTCGTCCATCATGCGCGCGAGCAGGTCCTGGTCGAGGCTGCCCCAGTTCACGCCGATACGCACCGGCTTGTCGTACTTGATGGCCGCTTCGATCATCTGCGCGTATTGCGTGTCGCGCTTCGCGCCCTGGCCCACGTTGCCCGGGTTGATACGGTACTTCGACAGCGATTCGGCGCAGGCAGGATAGTCGCGCAGCAGCAAATGGCCGTTGTAGTGGAAGTCGCCGACGAGCGGCACCATCACGCCCATGCGGTCGAGCTGCTCGCGGATATGCGGCACGGCCGCCGCCGCTTCCGGCGTGTTGACCGTGATACGCACGAGCTCCGAACCCGCCTGCGCGAGTTCCTTGATCTGGATCGCGGTGCCGATGGGGTCCGCGGTGTCGGTGTTGGTCATCGACTGCACGCGCACCGGCGCGTCGCCGCCGATCGTCACCAGCTGGCCGCCCCAGCGCACATGCACGGCATGCGACTTGCGGCGCGGCGCGTGGCCGCCGAGGACCGGCTCGTTCGAGCAGATCTGACTGTTGCTGGTCGAGGATTGCGTTTCGCTTTGCATCGAAAAACCCATTTACGCCTCACGCGCACTATCGCTGGCTAGCCGGCGGCGGTACTGCGTGAATTGAAAAAGCGTCGCGGCCGGCAATGAGACTTGCCCGGCCGCGACGCATGCCATGTCCTGATCAGGGCAGCACGAAGCGCGCAACATTGCCACGCGCCGACGCGTACTTCGACGTGTCGACCGGCTGGCCGTCGATGGTCATCGACTCGATGCCGGCCTTGTTGCCCACGGTGACCTTGAGCGGCTCGGTGCCCGTGATCTCACGCGCGTCGCTGCCGTGGATCAGGCCCGAGAATACTTCCTTGCCATCCTTCTGACGCACGCTGACCCAGGTGTCCTGCGTCACGCGGATCGCGAACGTCGAGGTGTCAGCGCCGTTGTCGGCTGCCGCAGTCTGCGCTGCCGCTGCGGCCGGCGCGCTCGCCGCCTGGGCGCGCGCAGCGCTTGCCGCGTTGGCAACGGCCACCGCCGGCGCTGCACTTGCAGCGGCGGGCTTCGCGGCCTGGGGCGCCGGCTGCGTCGCTTGAGGCGCCGGTTGCGTAGCTTGCGGCGCTGCTTGCGGTGCGCTCGCTGCAGCGCCTTGATCGGGCGCCGCGTTGGCGTTGTCGCCCGCGTCGTTTGCGTCACCAGCCTGCGGCGCAGCGGACTGGTCCGCACCCTGGGCGGCCGATGCATCTGCGCTGCCGGTCGCCACGCCCTGCGTCACCGTGGGCGACGACGCGCCCGTCTGCACGCTCGCGCCGTTCGCCATTGCCTTCAGGCGCGCAAACCAGGCCGACGATTCGCCACTGTTCGTGTGCCACATGGAAATCGCGAGCACCGCGAGCACGATGATCGCCACGCCCCACAGCCACGAGGCGCGGCGACGCGGAGCCCGCGCGCCACTGCCGCCGAGTGAAAGCGAAACGCGGCCGCGCGGCAGATCGGAGCCCGCCGAAGCCGGCATCGACAGATCCGGCTGCGCCATGCCGCGCTCGCGGCGCAGCGCCTGTGTGAACGGCGCGGAATCGGCACCGAGCAGCTTCGCGTAGGCGCGCACCACGCCGAGCGCGAACGTCGTGTCCGGCAGATGGCTGATATCGCCCGCTTCGAGTTCGCGCAGCTTCGACACCGACACCTTCAGGCGCGCCGAGACGTCTTCGATCGCCCAACCCTTGGCCTCGCGCAGCTGCGCAAGACGCGCGCCGGCCGCGGCCAGCGTGTCGGGCACTGCCTGCACCGGCGAAGGTGTGGCGCCCGGCACCGAACGACCTGCGCTGCTGTCAGTTCCGTCTGTCCCGAAAGGGTGCTGCGGCTCGCTCATCCCAAGTCCTTGCGTCGATTCTTTTCAATACTGGAACCGGTTGGGCGCGTCCCGCCCCGCCTCTACCCGATTCGCAGACCGTTTATAACAAAATGCGCGGCCAGTGTGCCGCTTCCGATCGCTTCTGCAACGTTTCTTTTACTACCGCCTACGGCCGCGCGTTTTCCCCGCACGCCGCCGTCGGCCCTCCTGATGCCGGTTCAGTGCTGAACCGGTCGTACTTCGATGACCTTGCCCGCAGCGCGGCCCGTGCGCTCAGCAAGCCGCGTGCGGTCCTTCACCTCGCCGGCGAGTTGCCCGCAGGCTGCGTCGATGTCGTCGCCGCGCGTCTTGCGCACGGTTGTGACGACGCCCGCATCCATCAGGATCTGCGCAAAGCGCTTGATCTGGTCCGATTTCGAGCGCAACAGGCCCGACTCGGGGAACGGATTGAACGGGATCAGATTGAATTTGCACGGCACGTCACGCGTCACGGCGAGCAACTGCCGTGCGTGCTCTTGCGTGTCGTTGACGCCGTCGAGCATGCAGTACTCGAACGTGATGAAGTCGCGCGGCGCGACTTCCAGGTAACGCTGGCACGCCGCCATCAACTCGCGCAGCGGGTACTTGCGGTTGAGCGGCACGAGTTCGTCGCGCAGCGCGTCGTTCGGCGCGTGCAAGGAGACGGCGAGCGCCACGGGCAGTTCGGCCCCGAGACGATCCATCATCGGCACGACGCCCGACGTAGAAAGCGTGACGCGACGGCGCGACAGGCCGTAGGCGTTGTCGTCGAGCATCAGGCGCATGGCGGGCACGACCGCGTCGTAGTTCAGAAGCGGCTCGCCCATGCCCATCATCACGACGTTCGTGATGACGCGTTCGCCCTTGCCGTCACCGCCGGTCGCGCGCCCGCCCGCCTCGCCCAGAAGCGAGGCGCGCAGGGCGAATTCCGACATGCGCAGCTGGCCGATGATCTCGGCGGTAGTGAGATTGCGTGAAAAACCTTGCTTGCCGGTGGAGCAAAACCGGCAGTTGACCGCGCATCCCGCCTGCGAGGACACGCACAGCGTGCCGCGATTGTCTTCGGGGATGAACACGGTTTCGACCGCGTTGCCGTTGCCGACGTCCACGAGCCATTTGCGCGTGCCGTCGGAGGAAACGTTGTCGCTGATGATGCCGGGCATGCCGATGATGGCGCGCCCTTTGAGCTTCTCGCGCAGCGATTTGGCGAGATCCGTCATGCCGTCGAAGTCGGCGGCGTTGTACTGATGGATCCAGCGCTGAAGCTGTTTGGCGCGAAACGGCTTCTCGCCCAGGCTCTCGCAATAGGCGACCAGCCCTTGGGCGTCGAGATCGAGAAGGTTGACGGTGGAACTGCTCGTCATGTCGAATCCTGCCATTTCAGTGCGAGAGCGCGCTCACCGCCCGAGCTGCCCGCCTGCCTGCGCACTTGCGCGGCATCGGGAACTGGACGGTGAGCGTCATCGCCGTTCGCGACCCTATGCTACTACTGCAGTCTGCTCGCGCCTTGCTTAGCGCGAGTAGACGTTGACTTGCGGGAAGAAGAACGCGATTTCCACGGCAGCCGTTTCAGCGGCGTCCGAGCCGTGCACGGCGTTCGCGTCGATGCTGTCGGCGAAGTCGGCGCGGATCGTGCCCTTTTCAGCCTTCTTCGGATCGGTCGCGCCCATCAGTTCGCGGTTCTTCAGGATGGCGTTCTCGCCTTCCAGCGCCTGCACCATCACCGGGCCCGAGACCATGAAGTCCACGAGGTCCTTGAAGAACGGACGCGCTGCGTGAACAGCATAGAACTTCTCTGCGTCGGCGCGCGACAGGTGAACCATGCGAGCGGCAATGATCTTCAGACCAGCGTTTTCGAAGCGGCTGTAGATCTGGCCGATCACGTTCTTTGCCACTGCGTCCGGCTTGATAATCGACAGGGTGCGTTCGATCGCCATAAAAGCTCCAAAAAATTAAGAGGTTACAGATTCAAATGAATCCGCAATTGTAGCATGTTCCCATGTATGATTGCGATTGAACCCTCATAGCCCGGCAAACCGGGGCAAATGAGCGCAATCCGGTCACACGCACCGCGCTGCCGTACCTTTCAGAGAGGTTTAAGATTGGCGGCATACGCTGTGCAAACATAACGGAAACTGTGTGGCAACCCGTTGAAACTCTGGGTCGGCACACTTATCTTATGGGGGAGCGGACCGCGTACCTGCGCGCCCTCACCCACGCGTCTCACGCAAGGAGAAAGCATGAACGAGTATCCCTATAACTTCGGCCGCGGCGGCAGCGTCACCTCGGCGGAGACCCGCAACCGCGTACTGCGCAACACCTATTGGCTGCTCGCGCTGTCGATGGTGCCGACGGTGCTCGGCGCGTGGGTGGGCGTCGCGACCGGCTTCTCGCTTTTTGCGGCTACCAGCCCGGCCATGAGCCTGCTCGCGTTCTTCGCGATCGCCTTCGGCTTCATGTTCGCGATCGAGCGCACCAAGGAAAGCTCGGTGGGCGTGTTCGTGCTGCTCGGCTTCACGTTCTTCATGGGCCTGATGCTCTCGCGCCTGCTGTCGTTCATTCTCGGCTTTTCGAACGGCCCGCAGCTCATCATGCTCGCGTTCGGCGGCACCGGCATCATTTTCACCGCCATGGCCACCATCGCCACGGTCAGCAAGCGCGACTTCTCGGGCCTCGGCAAGTGGCTCTTCATGGGCGTGATCGTGATCCTGCTGGCCGGCGTCGCGAACATGTTCCTGGAGTTGCCCGCGCTGATGCTCACGGTTTCGGTGCTTGCCATCGCGATCTTCTCGGCCTACATGCTGTTCGACGTGCAGCGCGTCGTGAACGGCGGGGAGACGAACTACATCTCGGCCACGCTCGCGATCTATCTGGACCTGTATAACGTGTTCACGAACCTGCTCGCCATCCTCGGCATCTTCGGCGGCAACCGTAACTAAAGCGTAACCACACTCTGACGGGCCGGATCGACAGATTCCGGCTTCATCAAGCAAAAAGCCCATGACTTTCGTCGTGGGCTTTTTTCGTCTATTCGCCTGGCTGTCGCGCGGGGCGCGGGATTCAGAGTGCGATCCAGTCGAAACCCTCGGCCTGCGAAGCGACCCCGATTTCCGTCGCGGCATTGCCCAGAACCGCGGCCATCGCCGCTCGCGCAAGCTCCGGTGAGTTGTTCTGCTGGCTCAGGTGCGCAGCGACCAAATGCCGCAGCCTCGCCCGATCGAGTCCGGCGAGGATGCCGCCGGCCGCCTCGTTGTTCAGGTGACCATGCGACCCGCTGATACGCGCCTTGAGCGAAGCCGGATAGCGGCTCGTCGCGAGCATCTCGAGGTCGTGGTTGCATTCGAGCACCAGTGCGTCACAACCGCTCAGCACATTGCTGATATGCGAGGTCCACTCGCCGACGTCGGTCAGCACGCCAAGCCGGCTCGCGCCGTCGCTGAACACGAACTGCAGCGGCTCGCGCGCGTCGTGCGGCACCGTGTAAGGCAACACGCCGAGTTCGCCGATCTCGACCGTCTCGTCGCCCCACAAGACGTTGAGCTCGACGCCTGCGGCGTCGTCGGCACCCACGGCCTGCGCCGTACCCCAGCTCATGTAAAGCGGAATCGACCAGCGGCGCGCCAGCGTGAGCGCGCTGCCGATGTGATCGCTGTGTTCGTGGGTGATGAGAATCGCGGTGAGCGCGTCGGCGGCCAGCCCCGCGCGGGCGAGGCGCCGCTCGACTTCCTTCGCTGAGAATCCGCAGTCGAGCAGCACACGCGTGGGCGTCGTGCCGCTGCCTGCTTCTACGACCAGTGCGTTGCCCTCGCTGCCGCTGCCGAGGCTCGCAAATCGCATATCAGCGCACGTCAGTTCAGCTGCGCGTGGAGCGCGGAGACAATACGCTGGGCGTCCGACGAGGTGTCGACGCGGCCGCTCTGGTCGACCACGGCAACCTGGGTCGAATTGCCCGTCGAGCGCACCGCCACGACGTATTCCGGACCCTGATCCTTCGTGGCCTTCTTCGGGTTGTAAAAAAGCTTGCCGAGCAGGCCATCGCCCTTGAGCTCCTGCATCGAATCGGCGTAGCGCACGTAGTAGAGGCCCTTTTCGCGGTCGCGGTTGTCGACCGTGAAGTTCGTGCGATCGAGCGCGAGGCCCACGCGCAGCCACGCGGTGTCGAACGCTTCGGGCAGGTCGAGCGTCGTGCCTTCAGGACCGGCAGCGACCTTGACGCCGGCCGTCGACGGGCGCGCATCGGTCAGCAGTTGCTTGGACTGCGCGTCGGTCAGGCCGAACTTCTGCATGATCTTGGCGAGGAACGCGGCTTCGAGTGCCGGGTCGCGCGGACGCTCGACCCACTTCGACCCCGTCTTGTCCTGGCCCGTCAGCACTTCTTCCATGGCGTTATGCGTGACGGAAATGTCCGTTTGACCGTCCGGGCCACGCGAAACCAGCACGCGGAAACGGTCGCGCGTGCCCGACGAGTACGCGAAGTCGATCACGCGGCCAATCGTACGGCGGAACCAGTCGTCCGGAATGTTGGCGCGGTTCTCGGCCCAGTCGGTCGTCATGATGCCCGTGGACGGCGAATCGGTCGTCAGCGTGAAGCCATTCTCCGTCCAGAATTCCTGCAGTTGCGGCCAGACGTCGTCAGGCGAGCGGCCGTCCACCACGAGCCAGCGGCGGTCGCCGTCGCGCTCCACGTGCATGCCGAACGGATCCTGCGCATCCGGCACGCCGAGTGTGGCGTTGCCGGCCGGCATGACCGTGCGCTGAGCGGAGCCGCCAAGCGTAATCGTGGGCGGCGGCGCGACGTACTTCTGGTCGTTCGGCGCCGATGACAGATCCTGCGGCACATTCAGCGGCGGCGCGGTCGGCGTGTCCTTGTAGTTGACGCGATCGGACGCGAACATGTCGTTCAGCGACTCGCAGCCTGCGAGCGAGCCGAGTGCAAGCGCCAGCACCGCCATGCGGGTTGCGTGGAGGGAAAAAGCGGAACGTTTCATGTGGGCCTTCGTGATACGGGAACGCTAAGCCTTGCTCTGCGAGACGATGGGTCCAGGGTTGGTCCGAGGTCTATCAGTGATTGGGCGGGTGGGCCGTGGCGGCGTCGGTTGAAAAATCGGCGACTGGCTGATTGGATCAGCCAGCCAGACCGGCTTCGCGCAGCGCGGCGCGCACCACGTCGTAGTAGCGCGCATCGAGCGGCGTGAGCGGCAGTCGGATGCCGCCTTCGATGCGGCCGAGTTCCTGCAGCGCCCACTTCACCGGAATCGGATTCGATTCGATGAACAGGTTCTTGTGCAGCGACAACAGCTTCATATGGATCGCGCGCGCCGTTTTCGCGTCGCCGGCGAGCGCGGCCTTGCACAGGTCGCTCATCTGGCGCGGCGCAACGTTCGCGGTCACCGAAATATTGCCGTGTCCGCCGAGCAGCATCAGCGCGATCGCTGTGGGATCGTCGCCGCTGAAAATCTTGAAGCCGTTCGGCGCATGCTTGATGAGGTGCGCGGCGCGGTCGATGTTACCCGTCGCCTCCTTCACCGCGATGATGCCGGGCACTTCGGCCAGACGCAGGATGGTCTCGTTCGCCATGTCCGCGACCGTACGGCCCGGCACGTTGTAGAGGATGACCGGCAGATCCACGTCCTCCGCGATCTTCGCGAAGTGACGGTACATGCCTTCCTGGGTCGGCTTGTTGTAGTAGGGCACGACCTGGAGCGACGCCTGTGCGCCCACTTCCTTCGCGTGCTTCGTCAGTTCGATGGCCTCGGCGGTGGAATTGCCGCCGGCGCCCGCGATGATCGGCATACGGCCAGCGGCGTGCTCGACCGCCGTCTTGATCATCAGGATGTGTTCTTCGACGTCCAGCGTGGCGGACTCCCCGCTCGTACCGACGACGACAAGGGCATCCGTCCCCTCTTCCACGTGCCAGTCGATCAGTTTGCGGAATGCCGACAGGTCGAGACTGCCGTCCTCGTGCATGGGGGTGACGATCGCGGGAATGCTGCCTTGCAGCGTAATGCCGTCCTGAGTGCCGTTAGCCATGAAACGCCAGAAAAATGAGTCGGTTAAACCGCGATTGTAGCGGATTAGCCGGTCAGATCGTAACGCGTTACGGGAAGGACCTGGTTCTCCGGTACATTACCGGCTCTTTCCAGGGACTCTGAGGTCGTTTTTTCCCGTACCGCGCAGATGCGCTGAATATACGCCTCACGCGGCTGCGAAAGAAATCCGTCCTGATAGGCGATTACCCGCAGCGCGGGCGTACAGACCGCCAGCAACTCGCCAGGCGCGAGCAGGAAAGCAGGGTTCGATGGCTTTCCCACCGTCTCGTTGCCCTGAGCGAAGGTTTCGTAGATCAGGACGCCGCCCGGCGCCAGCGCCTCGATGAGACGAGGCATGAGCGGGCGGTGCAGGTAGTTCGTGACGACCACGGCGGCAAAGCGGGCGTCCGGCGCGAGCGGCCAGGGCGCGCCTTCGAGGTCGCACTCCAGAGTCGCGACACCTGCTACGTCATGCAACGTGGCGAGGGCGGCGGCGTCGCGATCGAGCGCCGTCACCGGGTGCCCCTGGCCAGCCAGCCAGCGCGTGTGCCGGCCCGCGCCGGAGGCCACGTCGAGCACCGTGCCGCCGGGCGCGATGAGGTGCGCCCAGCGTCGCACCCAGCGCGACGGCTCGGCAAGCCCGTGGGCCAGCGAACCGGCGGCAGGCGTCAACGTCATCGGCTCGATCAGCTGTACGAGAGGCCCATGGCCTCACGCACGTCGCGCATCGCCTCGTTGGCGAACTTGCGCGCCTTGTCGCAGCCATCAGCGACGATCGCACGCAGCAGCGACGGGTCGTCCATGTACTTCTGCGCGCGCTCGAGCATGGGCTGCTGCTCGCGCAGGATGCCCTCGATCACCGGCTGCTTGCACTCCAGACAACCGATGCCGGCCGAGCGGCAGCCCTTCTGCACCCAGTCGTGCGTCTGCTCGTCCGTGTAGACCTGGTGCAGTTGCCACACCGGGCACTTGTCGGGATCGCCCGGATCGGTGCGGCGCACGCGCGCGGGGTCGGTCGGCATGGTGCGGACCTTCTTTGTGATCGACTCGGCGTCTTCGCGCAGGCCGATGGTGTTGCCGTACGACTTCGACATCTTCTGGCCGTCGAGGCCCGGCATGCGCGACGCTTCCGTCAGCAGCACCTGCGGCTCCGGCAGGATGATCTTGCGCGAGCCTTCGAGGTAGCCAAAGAGACGCTCGCGATCGCTCATCGAGAGGCTTTGCGACTCAGAAAGCATCGCGCGGGCCTGTTCGAGCGCCTCGTCATTGCCTTCCTGCTGATAAGCGTTGCGCAGCTCGTGGTAGAGCTTCGAGCGCTTTCCACCCAGCTTCTTCGCCGCCTCGTTGGCCTTCTCTTCGAAGCCCGGCTCGCGGCCGTACATGTAGTTGAAGCGCCGGGCCATTTCGCGCGCCATCTCGACGTGCGGCACCTGATCCTCGCCCACCGGCACGAGCGACGCGCGGTACAGCAGGATGTCGGCGGCCATCAGCACCGGGTAGCCGAGGAAGCCGTAGGTACCGAGGTCCTTGTCGCGCAGCTTTTCGATCTGTTCCTTGTAGGTCGGCACGCGCTCGAGCCACGACAGCGGCGTGCTCATGCCGAGCAGCAGCGCGAGTTCGGCGTGCTCGGGTACGCGGCTCTGGATGAAGAGCGTGGCCTGGTTCGGGTCGATGCCCGAAGCGAGCCAGTCGATCAGCACGTCCCAGACGTTCTTCTCGATGACATCCGGCGTTTCGTAGTGCGTGGTGAGCGCATGCCAGTCGACCACGCAGAAGAAGCACGGATACTCGGACTGCAGGCGCACCCAGTTTTTCAGCACGCCGTGATAGTGGCCGAGGTGCAGCGACCCGGTGGGCCGCATGCCGGAGAAGATACGGTCTGGGAACATGATGTTATGAAAAGAGCGACACAAGAGGGGTAAGGATGGCCGTGACCGCGTCGTAACCTAGACTCACGAGCGGGCGCAGCCAGAATCGCGTGAAGATGCCACTCACGAGCAACCCCATCACGATGATGAAACCGTAGGGCTCGAGACGGGCGAGCGCAATGCTCGCGCGCGTGGGCAAGAGCGCCCCGAGCACGCGGCCGCCGTCGAGCGGCGGCAGCGGAAAGAGGTTCAGCACGCCGAGCACGAGATTCACGCCCACGCCGGCGGCCGCCATGCGCGTGAAGAACGGCTCGTCAACGCCGAGCACCGCGAGTCCCACGCCGAACACGCCCCATACGATGGCCTGCACGAAGTTGCACAGCGGGCCGGCCGCCGCGACCCACAGGGTGCCCCAGCGCGGATTGCGCAGATTGCTGAAGGCGATCGGCACCGGCTTCGCGTAACCGAACACGAACGCGCCATTCGTCAGGAAATAGAGCACGAGCGGCATGGCGATCGTGCCGATCGGGTCGATGTGGCGCATCGGGTTGAACGAGACGCGGCCGAGCACATACGCGGTGTTGTCGCCGAGCATGCGCGCGACGTAGCCGTGCGCGGCTTCGTGCAGCGTGATCGCGAAGATCACCGGCAAGGCGTAGACGACGATTGTCTGAATCAGATTGGCTTCCATGGCGGGCTATTGTATCAATGCGTCAATGCGCTCTGGCCACGTTCGCGCCGCGCATGTCTCATCACGCCTCTTCTTCCTCGATGCCGAACGGTGCCAACGCGCCCCGCCCCGGCCGCACGAGCACCGGTTCTTCCCCTGTGAGATCGATCACGGTGGACGGCTCGCACGGGCAAGCCCCGCCGTCGATCACGAGATCGACCTGCTTCTCGAGGCGCTCGCGAATCTCCTCGGGGTCGTTGAGCGGCTCGGTGTCGGGCGGGAGGATTAGCGTGGAGGCAAGCAGCGGCTCGCCCAGTTCTTCGAGAATCGCCAGCGGTATCGGATGCCCGGGCACGCGCAGGCCGATCGTCTTGCGCGATGGATGCGAGAGGCGCCGCGGCACTTCCTTCGTCGCCACCAGCACGAACACATACGGGCCCGGCGTCACCGACTTGATGAGCCGGTATTGGCGGTTGTCCACCATGGCGAAGTTCGCGAGTTCGGACAGGTCCCGCACCATCAGCGAAAGCAGCGCCTTTTCGTCGAGCCCGCGGATGCGGCGCAGGCGCTCGGCGGCGTGCTTGTCGTCGATGCGGGCGGCGAGCGCGTAGCTCGAATCGGTGGGCAACGCGATCACACCGCCGTCGCGGATGATCTCCACCGCCTGCTTGACGAGACGAGGCTGCGGGTTTTCTGGGTGAAGCCGAAAGAACTGGGACATGGCAGTAATCAGCTGACGAATGGCGGTGAAAACAGCGGGACGATGCGCGAGAACGGCAGGCGACTGCACGTAGTTACCACAAAGCGATGACAAAGCTGGATTGACCGGCGCGAAACGCCTTGCAGCAAACAGGCGGGATCAGTGGGCCACGCGCCGAGCGCGGCCTACAGCCATCGCTCCCAGACAGGCTTGAGATCGGAAGGCAAAGGCGGCAGCGTGCCGGGCTCGATCGCGTCGGGCCCGGGCGCATGGAAGTCCGAACCGCGCGACGCCTCGAAGCCAAAGCGCCGCGCAACGGCCGCGTACTCGGCGTACTGGTCGGGCGTATGGCTGCCGGTGACGACTTCGATGGCCTTGCCGCCCAGATCGATGAATTCGCCGAAAAGCGTGTCGAATTCGAGCTGGGTGTAAGCATAGCGGCCCGGATGCGCAATGATCGCCTCGCCGCCCGCCGCCTTGATCCACGCTACGGCGTCGGCGAGCCTGGCCCAGCGGTGCGCGACGTAACCGGGCTTGCCTTCGCCGAGCCAGCGCGAAAACGCGTCCTGGGTGTTCTGCGCACGGCCGCTTTCCACGAGAAAGCGCGCGAAATGGGTGCGCGAGACCAGGTCGGGATTCGAGACGTACTGGAATGCGCCTTCGTACGCGTCGGGTATGCCGAGTTCGCCGAGCCGCTCGCCGATGGCTTCGGCGCGCGCCGCGCGGCCGTCACGCGTACGCGCGAGCCCGTCGACGAGCGCGGCGCACTCGGGATCCACGTGCAAACCGACGATGTGCACCGTGCGCGACGCCCAGGTGACCGAAATCTCGACGCCGCTCAAATAGCGCATGCCGAGCGCCTCGGCCGCCTCGCGCGCTTCGCGCTGGCCGCCGAGCACGTCATGATCGGTGAGCGCCCACAAGCCCACGCCACCCGCTTTCGCCAGCTGCGCGACGGCAGCCGGGGCCAGTTGGCCGTCGGAGACAGTGGAGTGACAGTGGAGATCGGCGTTCATTGGATGCGGGAAAAGGATGAACCTCCATTTTACTGCAACGCAGTGAAGTCGTCGGGCGGCGCCTGAAGCGTAGCCGACGCCCGAATGCGCGCTCGATGTGCTTTACGCTTTCGCGCAGAACGCCTCGATCAGGCGCGCGACCTCTTCCGGCTGGTCGTGGTGCACCATGTGCCCCGCCCCGTCGACGATACGTTCGCGCCAATCGGCAAACGCCTCGAAACGCTGCTTGAATTCGTCGATGGGCACCGCCCCCGCGATCCGCGCGAGCGTCTCAGAGCCGGCCGCTTCGACGTGCAGCACCTTTGCACTCACCTGCGACCAGATCGCCATCACCTCGTCGAGCTGGTACAGCAGCGGACCGCGCATTTTGTGCGCCGGATCGCCGAGCAGCACATAGCCGCCCTCGCCGTCCGGCTTCGACCAGTGTTCTGCGAGGAAGCGCGCGCGCGGTGCAATCAGACGCGGATTGGTCTTCAAGAGCCGCGCGGCCACCTCGTCGAGCGACGCGTACGTGCGCAGTTGCGGCGGCGTGCGCACTTCGTCGAGCCACTCGCGCATGCGGCCCGGTGCCTGTCTGGGTGACGGCGCCGGCAGCCCGAAACCCTCCAGGTCGACCACGCGGCGCACGCGCTCGGGCCGCACGCCCGCATAGAGGCACACGATGTTCGCGCCGAGACTATGCCCGACGAGATCCACCTGGCCCTCGGGCGCGTAGTGGGCGAGCAATGCATCGAGATCGGCGAGGTAGTCGGGGAACCAGTAGTTGCTGCCCTGTCCCCGCGCAACGGGCCAGTCGGAGAGGCCGAAGCCGCGCAGGTCGGGCGCGATGACCTGCCAGTCACCGCCGCGTGCATCCAGCGCATCGACGACAAACTGGAACGACGCCGCCACGTCCATCCAGCCGTGCAGCATAAAGAGCACGGGCGCGCCCTCTGCGCCCCAGCGGCGCACATGCAGCCGGATGCCATTGACGTCGACGGATTCGGATCGGGATTGATTCATTTGCGCTGCCGCAAAAAAGAATGATCGTTCGATTATATAGGCGCTGGGCGCTTGCAGTACGTCATTCGTGGTAGGTCATTCGTTCGATTGCCGCTCCGTTGGCGGCTTCGCGGCGTCCTGGGCCGCCAGCGTATCCAGTTCGGCTTCGTCGAAACCCGCCGAGCGGCGCGCCTCGAAGTTGAATGGGCCGCGCATGCGCGGCGCGTGGTATTGCTCGGCGAGCGCGAGCCACGCCGCGTGCGGGTCGAGATCGCGTGCCTCGCACAGGTGGCGGAACCAATGATTGCCGATGCGCACGTGTCCCACTTCGTCGCGCAGGATGATGTCGAGGATCGCAGCCGATTCATCGTCGCCAGCCTGTTTCAGGCGCGCGCGGATGGGCGGCGAGGCGTCGAGCCCGCGCGCCTCCAGCACGCGCGGCACGAGCGCCATGCGCGCGAGGACGTCGGCGCTGGTGCGCTCGCACATTTCCCATAGGCCGTTGTGCGCGGGGAAGTCGCCGTATGCGTGACCATAGTCGGCGAGCCGCGCGCGCAGCAGCGAGAAGTGATACGCCTCTTCTGCCGCGACCTTGAGCCAGTCGGCGTAGAAGCCGTCGGGCATGGCGGGGAAGCGCCAGACCGCGTCGAGCGCGAGATTGATCGCGTTGAATTCGATGTGGGCCAGCGCGTGCAGCAGCACCACACGGCCCTGAGGCGTACTCATGCTGCGGCGCTGCAGTTCGCGCGGCTCGACGAGCGGTGGCTCGGCGGGGCGGCCAGGCAAGCCGGCCGGCGTCGCGATGACGCGTTGCGGTTCCCAGCGAGGCGTGGCGGCCTGAGCCTGAGTTTGCGCGTGCAGTGTGCGCACCGCATCGGCCTTGACGACCGGGTCGCATTCGCGCAGCGCGGCGAGCGCCACGACGCGCCAACAGGCGGGCTGGGCATCTGTTGGTGTCGGGACATCAGCGCTCGTGCTGGCGGCGGAGAAAACGGAATTCATCGGCAGAGGAAACAGGGACCGAAAAGCGGGACTGAAAAGCTGACGCGCGCGGGCGCCCGAAAAGCCCCCAGGCGGATCGCGCACGCAACCGTTTACAATACGCGATTCACCTGCCTTGCGTCGTCCGCAGCCGTTGCGCGTCGCCCGCAGACCGGCAGCAGCCCCGAAAGACATAGGAGACTCAACACCGTGGCCATCTACAAGCTTGGCGAAGCCGCACCGACCATTCATGAAAGCGTGTTCGTCGCGGACAACGCGGTCGTCATCGGCAAGGTTGAACTGGCCGAAGACGCGAGCGTCTGGTTTGGCGCGACGCTGCGCGGCGACAACGAGCCGATCACCGTCGGCACGCGCAGCAACGTTCAGGAAGGCGCGGTGCTCCACACGGACCCCGGCTACCCGCTCACGCTCGAAGCGAACGTGACCGTGGGCCACCAGGCCATGCTGCACGGCTGCACCGTGAAGGAAGGCGCACTGATCGGCATTCAGGCCGTGGTCTTGAATGGCGCGGTAATCGGCCGCAACTGTCTGGTTGGCGCGGGTGCGGTGGTCACGGAAGGCAAGGTGTTCCCCGACAACTCGCTGATTCTCGGCGCGCCGGCCAAGGTCGTGCGTGAGCTGACCGAGGCCGACATCGCCGGTCTCAAGCGCAACGCGGATGTCTACGCGCAGCGCCGCGAATATTTCAAGGCGCAGCTCGTGCGCATCGGTTGAGAGCGCCACGCTCTCGCCGTGTGCGGCGCGGGCCGCGCCGCCCCGATTGAAACGAAGGAAAAGATTGTGAACGACCAGTTGCAAAAATTCATGTTCAGCGCAGCGCCAGTGCGCGGCGAGATCGTCTCGCTGGGCAACACGTGGCAGGAAGTGCTCAAGCGCCGCCAGTATCCGGCACCCGTGCGCACCGTGCTCGGCGAGATGATGGCGGCGTGCGCGTTGCTCTCGGCGAATCTCAAGTTCGACGGCACGCTGATCATGCAGATCTTCGGCGACGGCCCCGTGAAGATGCTGGTCGTGCAGTGCGGCTCGGATCTGACGATGCGCGCGACCGCCCGCCTCGGCGAAGACTTCACGGGCGAAAACGCCCTGCCGCTCGGCGAGGAACTCACGTTCGCCGACCTCGTGAATCCGGACGGCCAGGGCCGCTGCGTGATCACGCTCGACCCCGCGAAAAAGCAACCGGGCCAGCAGCCCTACCAGGGCATCGTGCCGCTGAACGGCGAAGACGGCCCGCTCAAGTCGATCGCTGCCGTGCTCGAGCATTACATGCATCACTCGGAACAGCTCGACTCGCGCCTTTGGCTCGCCGCCAACGACGACCGCGCGGTCGGCATGCTGCTCCAGAAGCTGCCGGGCGACGGCGGGATCGTGCCGCACCAGGGCGAGCACGACCTCGATACCTGGGAGCGTGTCTGCACGCTCGGCGGCACGCTCACGCGCGACGAAATGCTCAAGGAAGACGGCGAGACCTTGTTCCGCCGCCTCTTCTGGCAAGAGAACGTGCGTCACTTCGAGCCGCTGGCGCCGCGCTTCCAGTGTTCGTGCTCGCGCGAGAAGGTGGGCGCGATGCTCAAGATGCTGGGCCGCGAGGAAGTCGACGGCGTGATCGAGGAACGCGGTCATGTCGAGATTCATTGCGACTACTGCAATCAGCGCTATGAGTTCGACCCCGTGGACGTCGCGCAACTTTTTGCCGTGACGGGGCTCTCAGAAAGCGTGAGCCCCGCTGCGGAGCGTCGCCACTGAGGCGAGCTGGAGCAAGCCGAAGCAAACTGAGGCGCACCAGGGCACACTGAGGCGATCACGCCGATGCGGCACAACGCGGGTTGCGTCGCCGCCCTGGGCAGCAGCACGTCGACAGGCCCGGGGACCGGATCGGTATGCGGACCTGCCTTCATCCCAAATTGCTTAGGCGTCCGACAGATGGAGAGGAGCATGATCAAGAACAAGCGCTTCGTACGTCCATTGCGTGACCGCAGGCCGCGTGTGAGCGCGTTGCTCGTACTCACGACGCTCGGCGCGGCCGTTGCGTCGACGAGCGGCTGCATGATGGACCCGCCGGGCCCGTCGCCGATCTACAGCCGACTGCCCCCGGCGCAGTCGGGCCTCCCGGTTACCGCACCCGTGCTCACGCCCGACGAAAAAGCGCGCTACGACGCGATCGACCGTCAGGTGCTCGCCGAACAGGACAACGCCATGGCCGCGGAAGCCGCGGCGCAAGCCTGGTCGCGCGCGTACGCGCCGCCGGTCACCGTCTACGGCAGCTATTACAGCGGCGGTTGGGGGCACGGCTGGGGTACGGGGATTGGCTACGGCTATCCAGGTTGGGGCTGGTAATCGCGCGGCGTCGCGCCGCGAACGCTCACGACGAAAAAAGGCGCGGCTCGATGCCACGCCTTTTGTTTGCTGCCTTGCTTGCCCACCTGCTCAGCGCAAGCGCGGCACTCAACCCGCCTTCTTCGCTTCCTTCCCGTGCCCGTGCTTCTTCTCGGGCACACGCGAAACGGGGTTCGGCACCACCCTCACCGGCGCCGCCGACATCTCGCCGCGCGTCGAGGTATTCGACGAGCCGCTCGGCGTAACCGGCGGCGTCTGGTTCGGCGAAACGAACTGCACGAACACCTCGCTGTCCTTCACCATGCCCATCTCATAGCGGGCACGCTCCTCGACCGCCGCCGTGCCGCTCTGCAGATCCTGCACTTCGCCCGCAATGCGTTCGTTGCGCAGTTTCTCGTCGTCGTTCTGCTTTTGCTGCTGCGCGAGTTGCTGCTGCAGTTCGTGGACACGCAGCCAACCACCATGGCCCCACCAGAGCGGGTACTGGATCAGCACAAGCAGGATGATCAGAACGACAGTGACAAGCCGCATGAAAGGTGCCGGATAAATACACGCCGCCCTGCGCTATACGCAGGGCGGCGGAGAGAGATGACGAAGGGTGACAGCAAGGCTGCTGCCGGCGCTGGGTCCGCTTAGCGGAGGTTATAGAACGCCGACTTGCCCGGGTAGCTGGCGATATCACCGAGATCTTCCTCGATGCGCAGCAGCTGGTTGTACTTCGAGATGCGGTCGCTGCGCGAGAGCGAACCGGTCTTGATCTGACCCGCGTTCAGGCCCACGGCGATGTCGGCGATCGTCGAGTCTTCGGTTTCGCCCGAGCGGTGCGAGATCACGGCCGTGTAACCGGCGCGCTTGGCCATCTCAATTGCCGCGAAGGTTTCCGTCAGCGTGCCGATCTGGTTGATCTTGATCAGGATCGAGTTGGCGATGCCCTTCTCGATGCCTTCCTTCAGGATGCGCGTGTTGGTCACGAACAGGTCGTCGCCCACGAGCTGGACCTTCTTGCCGAGCTTGTCGGTCAGCAGCTTCCAGCCGGCCCAATCGGACTCGTGCATGCCGTCTTCGATCGAGACGATCGGGAACTTGTCGGCGAGCGTTGCGAGGTAGTCGGCGAATTCGGCCGACGACAGTTGCAGGCCTTCGCCCGCGAGCTGGTACTTGCCGTCGTGGTAGAACTCGCTCGCTGCGCAGTCGAGCGCGAGCAGGACGTCTTCACCGGCGCGGTAGCCGGCCTTCTCGATGGCTTGCAGGATGGTCGAGAGGCACTCGTCGTTGCTGCCGAAATTCGGCGCGAAGCCGCCTTCGTCACCGACGGCCGTGCTCATGCCGCGATCCGAGAGGATCTTCTTGAGCGCGTGGAACACTTCCGCGCCGCAACGCAGCGCTTCACGGAAGGTCGGCTGGCTCACCGGCACGATCATGAATTCCTGAATATCGAGGCTGTTGTTCGCGTGCGCGCCGCCGTTGACGATGTTCATCATCGGGACCGGCAGCTGCATCGCGCCCGAGCCGCCGAAGTAGCGGTACAGCGGCAGGCCGGCTTCTTCAGCGGCAGCCTTCGCGACGGCCATCGAAACGGCCAGCATGGCGTTTGCGCCGAGGCGCGACTTGTTGTCGGTGCCGTCGAGCTCGAGCAGGGTCTTGTCGAGGAAGGCTTGTTCCGACGCGTCGAGGCCCATGATCGCCTCGGAGATTTCGGTGTTGATGTGCTCGACGGCCTTCAGCACGCCCTTGCCGTTGTAGCGGCCGGCTTCGCCGTCGCGCAGTTCGATCGCTTCGCGCGAGCCCGTGGATGCGCCCGACGGCACTGCCGCGCGGCCCATCGTGCCCGATTCGAGCAGCACGTCGCATTCGACGGTGGGATTGCCGCGCGAATCCAGAATCTCGCGACCGATGATATCTACGATTGCACTCATGGTTTCCTCAGGAAATGACAGTAATTCTTGCGCGAGCTGCGCCGCCTGCTGCATCGGCCCGCGAGGCAAAGTTTCTATGCTCGTTCGGGGCACACCGTCACATGGGACAGGCTGCGCGCTCGCCAGGTTCAACTTGCCGCAGCGCGACGCTCACGTTCCCGTGACCGATGCGCTGCCACGCTGCCTTGTACATCGAGCGCGGTGCGTTGCGCCGCGCCGCTCCTCCATCGCGCCGCTCATGCAATCGAAGCGGCGCGCCGTACTGCGTAATTCCCGGCTCAGCTGAAGTCGTTCTCGAGGAACGGCGTGCGCTTGACCGCCTGGTCGAGCGTCACGAGGGTTTCGAGCAGGTCGGCCATGCGGTTCAGCGGTACGGCGTTCGGGCCGTCGGACTTCGCCTGCGCGGGGTTCGGGTGCGTCTCCATGAAGAGACCTGCCACGCCCGTGGCGACGGCCGCGCGGGCCAGCACCGGCACGAATTCGCGCTGCCCGCCCGAGCTCGTGCCCTGCCCGCCCGGCAACTGCACCGAGTGGGTCACATCCATCACGACCGGCGCACCCGTCTCGCGCATGATAGCGAGCGAGCGCATGTCCGAGACGAGGTTGTTGTAACCGAACGAAACACCGCGCTCACAGGCGAAGAAGCGGTCTTCGGAAAGACCCGCCTCACGCGCGGCCTCGCGGGCCTTGTCGATCACGTTCTTCATGTCGTGCGGCGCGAGGAACTGGCCTTTCTTGATGTTGACAGGCTTGCCCGAGCGCGCGCACGCGTGGATGAAGTCGGTCTGGCGGCACAGGAACGCGGGCGTTTGCAGCACGTCCACGACCGATGCCACGGGCCCGATCTCTTCTTCCGAGTGCACGTCGGTCAGCACCGGCACGCCGAGCTGACGCTTCACTTCGGAAAGGATGCGCAGGCCCTCGTCCATCCCGAGGCCGCGAAACGACTTGCCGCTCGAACGATTGGCCTTGTCGTAGGACGACTTGTAGATGAACGGGATGCCAAGCTTCGACGTGATTTCCTTCAGGCGGCCCGCCGTGTCGATCGTCATCTGCTCAGATTCGACGACACAGGTGCCTGCGATCAGGAAGAACGGCTTGTCGAGGCCAACCTCGAAACCGCACAGGTTCATGCTTTCTCCTCAGCGTGCGCCTGCTGGTGCGCGACCGCCGCTTCGACGTATGCCTTGAACAGCGGATGGCCGTCACGCGGCGTGGACGTGAATTCCGGGTGGAACTGGACGCCGACGAACCACGGGTGCATATCGCGCGGCAGCTCCATCATTTCCGGCAGGTCTTCGCTCGGGGTACGGGCGCTGATGATGAGGCCGCCCGCCTCGAGCTTGGGCACGTAGCCGTTATTGACTTCATAACGGTGGCGGTGACGCTCGTTCACGTCCTTGCCATAGATCTCTGCTGCCAGCGTGCCGGGCTTGATCGGGCAGCGCTGCGAACCCAGCCGCATCGTGCCGCCGAGGTCCGAGTCTTCGGTGCGCTTCTCGACCTTGCCTTCTCGGTCGGCCCATTCGGTGATGAGCGCGACGACACGGTCGGGCGTGTCCGGATCGAATTCCGTGCTGTTCGCGTGCTTCAGGCCCACCACGTCGCGCGCGAATTCGATGACGGCGAGCTGCATGCCGAGGCAGATGCCGAGGTACGGCACCTTCGCTTCGCGAGCGTACTGGATGGCCTTGATCTTGCCTTCGGTGCCGCGACGGCCGAAACCGCCCGGCACGAGGATCGCGTCGAGATGCTTGAGGCTCTCGACACCCTCTTCGTCGATCTGCTCGGAGTCGATGTACTCGATGTTCACCTTCGCCGAGGTCTTGATCGACGCGTGACGCAGCGCTTCGATAAGCGACTTGTACGACTCGGTCAGGTCGACGTACTTGCCGACCATGCCGATCGTGACTTCGTGCTTCGGATGCTCGAGCTTCTCGACCATTTCCGCCCAGATCGACAGATCGGCCGGCTTCGCGGAGAGCTTCAGTTCGTCGCAGACGATCGAGTCGAGGCCCTGGTCGTGCAGCATCTGCGGGATCTTGTAGATGCTGTCGGCGTCCCACACCGAGATCACGGCGTCTTCGGGCACGTTCGAGAACATCGAGATCTTCGAGCGCTCGTCGTCGGGAATGCGGCGGTCGGCGCGGCACAGCAGCACGTTCGGATAGATACCGATTTCGCGCAGCTTCTGCACGCTGTGCTGCGTGGGCTTGGTCTTGAGTTCACCCGCCGTGGCGATGAACGGCACCAGCGTGAGGTGCACGAAGCACGCGCTGTTGCGGCCAAGACGCAGGCTCATCTGACGCGCGGCCTCGAGGAACGGCAGCGATTCGATGTCGCCCACCGTGCCGCCCACTTCGACGATCGCGACATCCGGCTCGCCGCACGTCGCCGATGCGGCGCCGCGTTCGATGAATGCCTGGATCTCGTTCGTGATGTGCGGAATGACCTGCACGGTCTTGCCCAGATAGTCGCCGCGGCGTTCCTTGCGGATCACCGATTCGTAGATCTGGCCCGTGGTGAAGTTGTTGGCCTTGCGCATCTTCGTGGAGATGAAGCGCTCATAGTGGCCAAGGTCGAGGTCGGTTTCCGCTCCGTCTTCCGTCACGAACACTTCGCCGTGCTGAAACGGACTCATCGTGCCGGGGTCGACGTTGATGTAGGGATCGAGCTTGAGGAGGGTGACTTTCAGACCGCGCGATTCGAGGATCGCGGCGAGGGAGGCGGCGGCAATACCCTTGCCAAGGGAGGAAACTACGCCGCCGGTGACGAAAACATATTTGGTCATCGCTGGATGCTCGCGGGAAAAACGGATTATACCTGAAAGCAAGGGCTAACCCTGAATTTTGAGCGGGCAGAAACGACGCGCGGCGCGTTGCCCCGCGCTCTACCCTGCCGTGCAAGCAACCACGCCGGGAAGCGGCCGCTCAGGCTCCGTTTTCCATGGCGTAAAGCATGCGCTGCACCGCGCGCGCGGTCTCGATCGGACGCTCCATGGGATACAGATGGCTGCCCTCGATCCACTCGAAGCGCTCGCCGGCGATGCGCCGTGTTGCCGCAAGCCCGACCTGGCGGACTTCACGCGACTGCGTGCCCGCGACGAAGCTCACCGGCACGGGCGACCCGTGCACGAGCCGCGCGCCGAGCGTGTGCGGCAGCGTGCGGTAAATCATGTATTCGGTCAGGCGGTCGAAGGCGAGCGTGCGGCCGCCGTCGACCGAGGTCTGAGGAATGCCGAAGTCGACATAGTCGGACAGCACGCGCTCGTCCCAGCGCGCGAACGCCGCCTTCGAATGGAAATGCCGCCAGGCCTCGTCGCGGCTCGCCCAGTTCGTGCGGCGCGTGCGCGTGGCGACGGCGGGCGACAGGCGCTCGTCAAGGCCGGTCCACTGCGAGACTCGCAGCATGCTGCTGCGCCACCCCGCGATCACGGGCGAATCGAGCATCACGACGCCCTTGACCCACTGCGGCTTTTTCAGCGCGGCCATCAGCGACAGATAGCCACCGAGCGAATGGCCGACGAGCCAGACGGGCTCTTCGTAGGTGCGCCCAATGTCGTCGAGCAGTTGCTCGACCAGATGCGGCCAGTCGCGCGTGACGGGAAAGCGCGGGTCGTGCCCGATGCGCTCGATGTAGCGCAGTTCGTAGTTGTCGCCCAGTTCGGCGAAGAACGTACGATACGTCGAGGCCGGAAAGCCGTTCGCGTGCGAGAAATGGATGACGTTTTTCAAAGGCGGCGTGTCTCTCTATTTTGTTGATCTCGTTCGTCGTTCGCGCTTTCGCTCACGCTGCTATTGGCCCGGCGCGTCAGTCCTGCGTTGGCAGGTCCATCCAGTAGCGCCGCTGCGTATCGCGAAAGCGCTCGACGGCGAGTGCGCCGGGTCGCGCCTCGACCCGCGCGGCGCCATCCGCGTCGCTGCGCGCGAGCACGATGTGGCGGGCCGCGTAGCGCGCGTAGACGCCCGGATGCGGGTGATGAAAGCGGTTCAGATAGCCTACCTGAAATATCGCGACGAGCGGCCAGACAGAATCGAGGAACGGTTCAGTCGACGAGCTGCGGCTGCCGTGGTGCGGCACGACCAGCACCTGTGAGCGCAGCCGCACAGGGTCGCGCGCGACCAGCGTGCGTTCGTCGCCCGCTTCGATGTCGGCGGCGAGCAGCGCGGAAATCGGGCCGTCTTGCGCGTCGGACACGGCGCTTGCCGCCGTTGTCACCCGCAGGACGCAGCAATGCGCATTGGGTTTGCCCGCGAGCGGCCCGGGGTCGGGCCACAGCACCTCGAAGTCGACGCCGTCCCATTGCCAGCGCTGGCCCGCGGCGCATTGCACGA
Organism: Paraburkholderia sp. CNPSo 3281; assembly: GCF_024206515.1. Lineage (NCBI taxonomy): Bacteria > Pseudomonadati > Pseudomonadota > Betaproteobacteria > Burkholderiales > Burkholderiaceae > Paraburkholderia > Paraburkholderia sp. CNPSo 3281. The sequence continues at coordinate 272,899 of NZ_JAMBPS010000003.1, forward strand.
TCTGCGCGCTCTTTGTGCGCGCGCTCGCCCAAAGCGGATGCGCGGGCAGGATGCCGGCCACGAATGTCCCTACGTCGACGGCATCGAGCACAGCTTGCGCGCCGCCCGAATGATCGGAGTCGTCGTGGCTGATCATCAGCGCATCGAGGCGCCCTATGCCGTGCGCCTGCAGATACGGAACGACGATGCGCTCGCCCGCCTGCGTGGACTCGGGGCCCGGGCCCGCGTCGAAAAGCAGGCGATGCCGGGCGGTTTCGACCAGCACCGATGTGCCCTGCCCAATGTCGAGCGCCGTGAGCCGGAAAGCGCCCGGCTGGGGGCCCGTGGGCGCAGGCACCAGTAACGGCAGCCACGTGAAGGGCGCGATCCAGCGCAGCGGCCAGCCGCGCGGCGCAAGCCACCAAACGACGCCCAAGGCAGCACAGGCGAGCGGCCACACTCCGGGTTGCGGCAACCGCAGAACCGCCCACGGCAGGCTCTCCATAGCGCTCAGCGCCACGACCAGCCAATCGAGGCAGGTATGCGCCACGCGCAGCGCAAGTGCGTCGATCGGCGCGGGCAGCGCTGCGCTCGCGATGACCAGCGGCGTGACGAGCATGCTCACCCAGGGAATCGCAAGCGCGTTGGCGAGCGGACCGACGAGCGGTATTTGCGCGAACCAGTATGCCGTGAGCGGCGCGAGCGCCAGCGTCACGGCCCACTGCACGCGAGCGCTATCGCCGAGGCGTGACGCAAGACGTCGTATCGCCCCACGCCAGCCGCCGGCCGGAAAAATCATGGCCGCGAGACGTCGCAGCCGGCCGTCGCGCGCGGTTGGCCCCGCCAATGGTTCAGTTCGGTCGCGCATCGGATCGGCGGCGTCGGCGGCAGAATCCTGCGGCGCGTCCGTGTGCAAGCGCGGCACGCCACTCGCCGCGAACAGGATCGCCCCGACCGCGCAAAACGAGAGCCAGAAGCCGGCTGCCGTCACCGCCCACGGATCGCGCAGCAGCACAAGCCCGAGCGCCCACGCGAGCACGTGCGAGCGCGCGACCTCGCGCCCGGCGAACAGCGCGAGCGCAACGACCGCCAGCATCCAGAGCGCGCGCTGCACCGGCACATTGAAGCCGGCGAGCGCGGCATAGACTCCCGCCGCGAGCAGTGCGCCCGCAACGGCTACCTTCTGCGCGGGCACGATGAGCGGCGCCTCGACGCCGCACCAGCGCGCGCGCCGCCACAGCGCGCCCGCGCCCCACCCTGCGAGCCCCGCGACGAACGCGAGATGCAGCCCGGAAATCGCCACCAGATGGCTCGTGCCCGTATTGCGCATGAGACGCCTGTCCGCATCGCTGATCGCGTCCTGCGCGCCGATTGCGAGCGCGACGACGATGCCGCGATGCGGCGCATCGCCGAGCACCGCGTCGACGCGCGCACGCAGCGCGGCGCGCGCACGCTCGATGCGCACGCCGATGCCGGTTGCGTCAACGGGCAGACGCACGGCATGCTGGGGATCGCTTACATAGCCGTTGGCGCGCACGCCGCGCGCGAGCAGCGCGGCTTCCGCGTCGCGCAGGCCGAAGTTGCCGTTTCCATGCGGGCGTTTGAGCCGCACGGCAAGGCGCCAGCGCGCGCCGGGCACGAGCGGCGGCAGCGGCGCCTCGCGCGCCACCCACGACAATTGAATCAGATGCGGCAGCGGCGTAGCGGCTTTGTGCGTTTCCCAGGATTCGACACGAAAGAGGAAGCTCACGCCGTTCGCGCCGTAAGAAGGCAAGCTGGAGATATAGCCGGTGATGCCTATGTCGCGCGCCTGCCAGGCAGCCGGAAGCGCCTCTGCAAGTCGCGCTTCGGCGCGCCATGCCGCGTAGCCAAAGCCCGCGCATCCGGCCGCAAACCACACCGCCGCCCAGCCGCTCGCGATGCGCCAGCGTCGCCAGCAAGACAAGCCGAACACCCGGCGAGACGCTTCGTGAGATTCATCCGCCGGTTGGGCCGCGCCCAGCGCCCATGCCGCCCACCCGGCCGCAAGTACGGTTGCCAGAACGAGCCAGACCCACGCGCCCGCCCCCGGTAACGCAGCCTGTCGCTGCAAGGCAATCACGCCCAGCGCAAACCCGCACCCTATCGCCCGCATCCTGCCTCCTCGCAACGAGGGGGCTGAATGCACGGACCACGTCAATCGCGCCGCGCTCAATGCGCGTTATGCACGCCACCCTGGAAACGATTATGCAGACGAAAGCGCGAGCCGCGGCAACGCAGCCGCCGCGTTAGCCGTCGTGCCAAGTGCGAGTTCCGCGGGGCTCAAGCCCCTCAAGCCCGCGAGCACGGCGCCGATGTGCGGCACCTGGTCGGGCGTGTTGCGCGCGCGATAAAGCCAGGCGGGTGAGATATCCGGCGCATCGGTTTCCATGACGATTGCCTCGAGCGGCAACTGCTGCGCGAGCCTGCGGATCTGCAGCGCGCGCTCGAACGTCACATTGCCGCCGAAGCCCAGATGCATCCCTTGATCGATGAACGCTCGCGCCTGCTGGAAGCTGCCGTTGAACGCATGCGCGATACCGCTTCTCACGCCATTGCGGCGCAGCCCCTTGAGCACCTGGTCCTGCGACTTGCGCACATGGCAGATCGCCGGCAAGCCGAACTCGCGCGCAAGGCGCAGCTGGGCATCGTAGAAGTGCTGTTGACGGGCCTCGTCGAGCCCCGGCACGAAGTAATCGAGCCCGATCTCGCCGATGCCGACGAAGCGCGGATCATCGAGACTCGCCTCGATCTCGCGGCGCAACACATCAAGGTCTTCGTCACGCGCCTGCGGCGTATAAAGCGGGTGGATGCCGAGCGCGTAGACCGCGCCCCCGGTGCGATGCGCGAGCGCGCGCACCACTTCGAAGTTCTCGCGCGCCACCGCCGGGATCACGATGCGCGACACGCCCGCCGCGTGCGCCGCCGACGCGACCGCGTCGCGGTCGGCGTCGAACTCGGCGGCATCGAGATGGCAGTGCGTGTCGGTCCACATGGCGCTCGCTCGCGAAAAGGCTCAGACCGGTACGACCGGTTCCTCTTGCAGCATGCCGTCGCGCAGGCGCACGATGCGATCGCAGCGCGCCGCGAGGTCGGAATCGTGCGTGACGATCACGAAGCTCGTATCGAACTGGTCGGAGAGTTCGAGCATCAGGTTGAAGACGTTATCCGCCGTCGCGCCGTCGAGGTTGCCCGTGGGCTCGTCGGCGAGCACACAAGCGGGCTTCGTCACGAGCGCGCGCGCGATGGCCACGCGCTGGCGCTCGCCGCCCGACAACTCGCCCGGCCGGTTGCGCGCGCGATGCGAGAGGCCTACGCGTTCGAGGATCTGCATCGCCTCGGCCCGCGCGTCTTCCTGCGTCATGCGGCGAATGCGCAGCGGCATCGCCACGTTGTCGAGCGCCGAAAACTCCGGCAGCAGATGGTGGAACTGATAGACGAAGCCCAGCGCGCGATTGCGCAGTTCGTTGCGCTCGCGCTCGGATAGCTCGGTGAACGGCTTGCCGAGCACCGAGACCTTGCCCGCGCCCGGCTCGTCGAGGCCGCCGAGCACGTGCAGCAGCGTGCTTTTGCCCGAACCCGACGCGCCCACCACAGCGAGCTTCTCGCCGCGCTTCACTTTCAGATCGGTGTCGTGCAGCACCTGCACCGCAAGCGGGCCCTGGCCAAACACCTTCGAGACGCCGTGCGCTTCGAGCACGTACGGATAGTCGCCCGCCGCGGCGATGAGCGATTGACGGTCATTCATAGCGCAGCGCCTCCGCGGGACGAACCTTGGCCGCGCGCCAGCTCGGATAGAGCGTGGCGAGCGCGGACAGCACGAACGCGATCACGCCGATGCGCATCACGTCGGAAGCCACGAGTTCCGAAGGCAGCTCGCTGATGAAATAAACCGAAGGCGGCAGGAACTGAATGCCAAGCAGATGCTCGATCGCCGGCACGCTCCATGGAATGCTCCACGCGATCAGGCAACCGAGCGCGATGCCGATGGCCGTGCCCACGAAGCCGATCGTCACGCCCTGCACGACGAAGATCTTCATGATCGAGCCAGGCTGCGCGCCGAGCGTACGCAGGATCGCGATATCGGCCTGCTTGTTGGTGACGGTCATGACGAGAGACGAAACGAGATTGAACGCCGCGACCGCGATGATGAGCGTGAGAATGATGAACATCATGCGTTTTTCGATCTGCACGGCCGAGAACCAGGTCTTGTTCTGCTGCGTCCAGTCGCGGATATAGAGGTCGCCCGAGAGCGTATGCACGAGCTGGCGCGCCACCGCCGGTGCGCGCTGCATGTCCTTCAGGCGCAGGCGCACGCCGCTTGGCGCGCCTAAGCGATAAAGCACTTCGGCGTCGCGGATGTTGGTGAGTGCGAGCGTGCTGTCGTACTCGTAGTGGCCCGACTCGAACACGCCCATCACCGTGAACTGCTTCAGGCGCGGCAACATGCCGGCCGGCGTGATCGAACCCTCGGGCGCGACGAGCGTGACCTTGTCGCCCACCGTCACGCCCAGGTTCACGGCGAGATCCGCGCCGAGCACGATGCCGAAGCTGCCGGGCGTGAGATCGTTCAGGCTGCCCGCCTTCATTTCCTTACCGATGTCCGAAACCTGCGGCTCCTCGGAAGGCTCGATGCCGCGCAGCGCGACGCCGTTTACGCTGTCGCCGCGCGTGAGCAGCGCCTGGGCGTCCACGTAAGGCGCCGCGCCGATGACTTCAGGATTGGTCTTCGCTTCCTTCGCGGTGAGCTGCCAGTCGGGCATCGTGCCCGTGGGCGAAAAGATCTCGATGTGCGCGAGCACGGAGAGCATGCGGTCGCGCACGTCGCGCTGGAAGCCGTTCATCACCGAGAGCACGACGATCAGCGCCGCGACGCCGAGTGCGATGCCCGACATCGAAATGAGCGCGATGAACGAGATGAACCCGTTGCCGGTCGTGCGTTTGCCGGCGCGGGTGTAGCGCCAGCCTATCTGCCATTCGTAGGGAAGTTTCAAGCGAATCCTTTTGCGTCTTCGTTGCGCTCCGGCGCCGTATCGACCCTGGGGCCAGTGCGCGCCGGACGGCAGGAGAATATCGTGCCGGGTCGGGCAGCGATCAACCGCGAAGTTTGCCACACTGGCGGCGGGTCACGGATATTCGACGGAGTTCCCGCGGACTTTCGCGCGGGAGCACCGTCGCCCCGGGGGGCGATTGCCCGCCCTCTGCTTCGAGCCGCAATTCGCCCACAAGTGCCGCAGCGCCAGCATAACGGGTCAACGCGGGGCCGTTGCGGCACCCCCGAGGGGCGCCCGGCGCACGGAGCGCCGAAGTACAATGCGCACCATCATGCCCGCCGACCGACTCCACCTCCTCGTCCCCTTTGCCTTGCCGTCCGCTGCGGCCGCCTCCACCGCGCTCGCTGGCCTCGAATACCCGGCGCTCGCGAAACTGGTTGCGCGCGCGACGCTCGGCGAGCAGGTGATCGGCGAAGACTTCCAGCGTACGCTGCCGCACGAGCGCTGGGTCGCGCGCCAGTTCGGCGCGCTGGGTCCGGCGAGCGCAAACAACGCACAACCCGCGCCGGCCGCCGACGACGAAGCGCCGCTTGCGCCCTACATGCTGCTCGCCGATGGCGGCACGCCCGGCGACGCCACGTGGGCGTGCGTACAGCCCGTGCACGTGCGCATCGCGCACGATCACCTGGTGCTGATCGACCCCGCCTCGCTGGAGCTCGCCGACGCCGACGCCGCCACGCTCTACACCGTCGCCCGCCCGCTGATCGAAGAACTGGGCGTGCGCATCGAGGCTCCCACGCCGCGGCGCTGGTATCTCTCGTCGGAAGCGTTCGGCACGCTCGCGGGTGCGTCGCCCTTGCGCGCGAGCGGCCGCAACATCGAGATCTGGCTGCCGCACGAGGCCCATTCGGGCCAGCGTTCGCGCGCCTGGATGAAGGTGCAGAACGAAGTGCAGATGGCGTGGTTCGAGCATCCTGTGAACGAGGCCCGCGAGGCGCGCGGTCTGCCCGCCGTCAACTCGATCTGGTTCCACGGCCAGGGCGCGCTGCGCACCGTCACGAGCCCGTATGCGCGGGTGCGCTCCGATGCGGCCGCCACGCGCGGCCTGGCGCTCGCCGCGCAGGCGGAAGTCGGTGCCGCGCCGGCGACCTTCGCCGCCCTCGCAGCCGCGCTCAACAACGGTTCGGGCACAGGCGCGACGCTCGTCGAGCTCGATCCGTTCTCGGCGGCGTTCATCCAGCAGGACTGGGGCCGCTGGAACGCAGCGTTCGCTCAACTGGAACGCGACTGGTTCACGCCCGCGCTCACGGCGCTGCAAACGGGCGCGCTCGCCGCGCTCGACCTCACGCTGTGCGGCGACACCGGCTCGGTCACGCTGTCCATCACGCGCGGCGATTTGCGCAAATTCTGGCGACGCCGCCTGTTCGCGTCGCTCTTTATCGAATGATCCCCGAATGACTTCTTTTTTCCGCGCTCTCGCATGACCCGAATCGTCACCCGCGCCTGCTCGCCCGCCGACACCGAAGCACTCGTGCGCCACGGCCTGCATCCGGTGCTCGCGCGCCTCTACGCCTCGCGCGGCGTTTGCCAGCCCGACGAGATCGAAACCGGCCTCGCGCGTCTCATCCCGCCCACGGGCATGAAGGGCATCGACGAGGCCGCCACGCTGCTCGCCGACGCGCTCGAAGCCGAGTGCCGCATGCTCGTGGTCGCCGACTACGACTGCGACGGCGCGACGGCCTGCGCCGTGGCCGTACGCGGCCTGCGCATGTTCGGCGCGCAGATCGACTACCTGGTGCCAAACCGTTTCGAGTATGGCTACGGCCTCACGCCCGAGATCGTCGCCCTCGCCGCCCAAGGTAAAGGCGGGCCGCCCGACGTCCTGATCACGGTGGACAACGGCATCGCCAGCGTGGAAGGCGTCGAAGCCGCCAACGCGCTCGGCATCGAGGTGCTCGTGACCGACCACCACCTGCCCGGCGACACGCTCCCCGACGCGCGCGCCATCGTCAATCCGAACCAGCCGGGCTGCGAGTTTCCGAGCAAGTGCATCGCGGGTGTGGGCGTGATGTTCTACACGTTGCTCGCGCTGCGCGCGGAGTTGCGCAAGCGCGGCGCGTTCAGCGATGGCAAGCCGGAGCCGCGCCTCGACGGCCTGCTCGATCTCGTCGCGCTCGGCACCGTCGCCGACGTCGTGAAGCTCGACGGCAACAACCGCGTGCTCGTCGCCCAAGGCTTGCAGCGCGTGCGCAACGGCCGCATGCAGCCGGGCATTGCGGCGCTCTTTCGCGCTGCCGGCCGCGACGCGAAAAGCGCGTCGGGCTTCGACTTCGGCTTCGCACTCGGCCCGCGCCTGAATGCGGCCGGCCGGCTCTCGGACATGTCGCTCGGCATCGAGTGCCTGACCACTGACGACGTGGGCCGCGCCTGGGAACTGGCGCAGCAGCTCGACGGCATGAACCGCGAGCGCCGCGAGATCGAGGCCGGCATGCAGCAGCAGGCGCTCGCCGATCTCGCCGACGTCGATCCGCAGGGCAAGGCCACGCTCACGCTCTTTAACGAAGGCTGGCACCAGGGCGTGATCGGCATCGTCGCGGGACGGCTCAAGGAGCGCTTCCACCGCCCCTCGTTCACCTTCGCGCCTGCCGACGAGGACGGCGAGCTCGTGAAGGGCTCGGGCCGTTCGATCCCCGGTTTCCATCTGCGCGACGCGGTCGACCTCATCAGCAAGCGCGAGCCCGGTCTGATCCAGAAGTTCGGCGGCCACGCCATGGCCGCGGGCATGACGATCGCCGCCGCAGATGTGCCGCGCTTTGCTGCCGCCTTCGAGCGCGTGGGCCGCGAGTGGCTCACCGAAGAGGCGCTCGCGCGCACGGTCGAAACCGACGGCGATCTCGAAGACGCCTACTTCACGCCCGATTTCGTCGAGATGCTCGACGCCGCCGTGTGGGGCCAGGGTTTCCCGGCGCCCGTATTCTCGGGCGAATTCGAGGTGGCCTCGCAGGCGCTCGTGAAGGACAAGCACCTCAAGCTGCAACTGCTGCGCGGGCGCCAGCGCTTCAACGCGATCTGGTTCAACCACACGGAGTCGCTGCCGCAGCACACCACGGTCGCCTACCGGCTCGTGCGCGACACCTGGAATGGCGTGTCGCGCGTGCAGCTCGTGGTCGAGCACGCTGCGCTCTAAGCCCGCTTTGAACGGCATGTTGGGCTGAAAAGCGCGGGCCGCCCGAAGCGCCCGCGCCGCCCTTGATCCGGGTCCAATCGGCTATAATTCAATGTTTTACACGCCGGATCACGATACAAATGGAAGCGGAACGTCTCAACGCGATCGAAGCCCTTTTGGCGGACCTGCGCGCACGCGCGGGCGAGCTACGGGGGTATCTTTGACTACGACGTAAAAGCCCGACGGCTCGTCGAAGTCAACAGCGAACTCGAAGACCCCAACGTCTGGAACGACTCCAGGCACGCCCAGGGTCTCGGCAAGGAAAAGAAACTGCTCGAGGGCGTGGTGCACGTGCTCGACGGCATCGAGAACGACACGCGCGACACCCTGGATCTCTTCGAAATGGCGCGCGAAGAAGGCGATGAGGACACGCTCGTCGCCATCGAAACCGACGCTCACGCGATCGAAGCGCGCGTAGCCGACGTCGAGTTCCGCCGCATGTTCGCGAATCCGGCCGATCCGAACAACGCGTTCATCGACATCCAGGCCGGCGCCGGCGGCACCGAGGCCTGCGATTGGGCGTCCATGCTGCTGCGCCAGTACGTGCGCTACTGCGAACGCAAGGGCTTCAAGACCGAAGTGCTCGAAGAATCCGAAGGCGATGTGGCCGGCATCAAGAGCGCGACGATCAAGGTCGAAGGCGAATACGCCTACGGCTTCCTGCGTACCGAAACCGGCATTCACCGCCTCGTGCGCAAGTCGCCGTTCGACTCGTCGGGCGGGCGTCATACGTCGTTCTCGTCGGTGTTCGTGTATCCGGAAATCGACGACTCGTTCGAGATCGAAGTCAATCCGGCCGATCTGCGCATCGACACGTACCGCGCTTCGGGCGCGGGCGGTCAGCACATCAACAAGACCGACTCCGCCGTGCGTATCACGCACGTCCCGTCGGGCATCGTCGTGCAGTGCCAGAACGACCGCTCGCAGCACCGCAACCGCGCCGAAGCCATGGCCATGCTGAAGTCGCGCCTGTACGAAGCCGAGATGCGCAAGCGCCAGTCGGAACAGGACAAGCTCGAGGCGGGCAAGTCGGACGTGGGCTGGGGTCACCAGATCCGCTCCTATGTGCTCGACAACAGCCGTATCAAGGATCTGCGCACCAACGTCGAAATCAGCAACACCAAGGCCGTGCTCGACGGCGATCTCGACGCCTTCATCAGCGCGAGCCTGAAACAGGGCGTGTAAGCTTGCCGCACGCCACGGGCGCAGCAGTTCACCGCATGCCGCCCTCTCCTGCTGCGCCGCCCGCTTCGACTGCGAGGTGCGCGACGCGCAGCAGGAACCGAAGTCCGCTTATCTGCGCGCGATGCGCGCCGTGTCCCGCGAAGGACCATGCCGGGGCCGCAGCCCCGAAAACTCGCCGAAACACCTGCGAATCAAAGAACTCCGAGCCATCATGACCGAACCGACCCAGCAGAACGCGCCCAGCGCCGCGCCCGAACTCGACGACAACCAGATCATCGCCGAGCGCCGCGAGAAACTGCGCACGCTGCGCGAGGCAGGCGTCGCTTATCCGAACGACTTCCGCCCGACCCACCACGCTGCCGACCTGGCGCGCGACTACGCCGACACGGACAAGGACGCGCTCGAAGCGAACCCGCTCGAAGTGGCAGTCGCCGGCCGCATGATGCTCAAGCGCGTGATGGGCAAGGCGAGCTTCGCCACGGTGCGCGACGGCTCAGGCCAGATCCAGTTCTTCATCACGCCCGCCGACGTGGGCGAGGCAACCTACGACGCGTTCAAGAAGTGGGATCTGGGTGACATCGTCGCGGCCAAGGGTGTGCTGTTCCGCACCAACAAGGGCGAGCTTTCGGTGCGCTGCACGGAACTGCGTCTGCTCTCGAAGGCGCTGCGTCCGCTGCCGGACAAGTTCCACGGTCTCGCCGACCAGGAAATGCGCTATCGCCAGCGCTACGTCGACCTGATCGTCACGCCGGAAGCGCGTCAGACATTCCAGGCGCGCACCAAGGCGATTTCCTCCGTGCGCCGCTTCATGGCCGACTCGGGCTTCATGGAAGTCGAAACGCCGATGCTGCACCCGATCCCGGGCGGCGCGGCCGCCAAGCCGTTCGTCACGCACCACAATGCGCTCGACATGCAGATGTTCATGCGCATCGCGCCCGAGCTTTATCTCAAGCGCCTGATCGTGGGCGGCTTCGAACGCGTGTTCGAGATCAACCGGAATTTCCGTAACGAAGGCGTTTCGCCACGTCACAATCCGGAATTCACGATGATGGAGTTCTATGCCGCGTACACCGACTACGCGTGGCTCATGGACTTCACCGAGCAGCTGATCCGCCAGGCCGCCATCGACGCGAGCGGCACCGCCGTGCTGACGTATCAGGGCCGTGAACTCGACCTCTCGAAGCCGTTCCATCGCTTGACGATCGTGCAGGCGATCCAGAAGTACGCGCCGCAATACACGAACGAGCAGCTTGCCGACGCCGCCTTCCTGCGCACGGAACTCAAGAAGTTCGGCGTGGACACGAACCAGCCGGCGTTCCTGAACGCAGGCGTGGGCTCGCTGCAACTGGCGCTCTTCGAAGAAACCGCCGAGTCGCAGCTGTGGGAGCCGACCTACATCATCGACTACCCCGTCGAAGTCTCGCCGCTCGCGCGCGCCTCGGACACGCTGCCGGGCATCACCGAGCGCTTCGAGCTGTTCATCACGGGCCGCGAGATCGCCAACGGCTTCTCGGAACTGAACGATCCGGAAGACCAGGCCGCGCGCTTCAAGAAGCAGGTCGAGCAAAAGGACGCCGGCGACGAAGAAGCCATGTTCTACGACGCCGACTACATCCGCGCGCTCGAATACGGCATGCCTCCGACGGGCGGGTGCGGCATCGGCATCGACCGTCTGATCATGCTGCTCACGGACAGCGCGAGCATCCGCGACGTGATCCTCTTCCCGCACCTGCGCCGCGAAGACTAAGCGGAACATGGCCTGACATGACGGGGCGCACGCGGTTCACGCCGTATGCGCCCCGTTTCTTTGTGGGCTCTCTCAGCGCACACGATTGTAACCATCGGTAAAATCTGCCGGCTAGCGCGACCGCTGGGACGGGTACGTCAATTGCGTCCCTGTGGAAAACCGCGCTGTGCAACGCTGCGCGACGACCACGCCCTCAGCGTCTTCCCGCACCCACCTCGCGGGGTTACAAATTGAAACGCTCACAGACCTGGATTGGCTCAAACTGGGTTTCACAAGAGAGCCAACTCTGCCAAAGACGGAGCCTGTCATGAACACAACCGATCCGACCACACCGAAACGCCGCCTCCATCCGCTGATCGCAACCGCAGCGGCAGCCGTCATCGTCGCGAGCCTTGCGGCCACGGCGGCCATCACCGGCGTTTTCCCGAGAGCTTCCAGCACCGCCGAACAGAGCGCCCAGGTTCAAACGGGCCAGACGGCCATGACGGCTTCCCAGCCGCCGGTGGCCGACTCGACCAAGCCGGTGCAGGCCTCGCAATACGCGCAGAGCGACCAGAATGCGCCTGCCGAGCCGCAACCGGCGCCGGCGCAGCCTCAACAGCAGGCGGCCGTGCCCGTCGCGCCGGCGCAGCAGTACGGTCAACAGCCTGCCCAGCCGGCGCAGCCTTCGCAGCAGCAATACGCGCAGGAAGCGCCGCCCGCCCAGCCCGCATGTTCGACGTGCGGCACGGTCGTCGCGATTTCCGAGGTCAAGCATGAAGGCCATGGCACCGGTATCGGCGCAGTAGGCGGCGCGGTGGCGGGTGGTGTGGTCGGCAACCAGTTCGGCTCGGGCAACGGCCGCACGGCCATGACGCTGCTCGGCGCACTGGGCGGCGGCTTCGCGGGCAACTCGGTCGAAAAACACCTGCGCAGCACGACGAGTTATTCGGTGCGCGTGCGCATGGAGAACGGCAAGACGCGCTACTTCACGTATCACGAAGCGCCGCCGTTCCAGCAAGGCGAGCGCGTGCGTGTGGAAAACGGCACGCTGGTCGCGGGTTGATCGCGCCGAAGCTGACAGCGCAATAAAAAAGGCGATTTGCCGTAGTGGCAAATCGCCTTTTTCTCGTCTGCTTGCCGGACTTGCCGGGAATCAGTAGTCCGCGTCTTCGATCCACGCGGCCTGGATCGCTTCGAGAATCTTCTCGTTCGAGCGCTCGGGGTCGTCGTCGAAGCCATCGAGCTGGGTGATCCAGCGGTGCAGATCGGTGAAGCGCACGTACTGCGGATCCACTTCGGGATGGGTGTCCGTCAAGGCCATCGCGATGTCCTGCGTATCGGTCCATTTCATGGCTGCGCGCTCCTCCTGGTGTTCAGTGGCTCAGTGGTTTTCTTTCGCGTGGTTGATCGAGTAACGCGGAATCTCGACCACCAGGTCGTCGTTCTCGGGCACGAGGGCCTGACACGACAGACGCGACGTCGGCTCGAGGCCCCACGCCTTGTCGAGGAGATCGTCTTCGTCTTCCTCGGAAGGCACGAGCACATCGAAACCTTCGCGCACGATCACGTGACAGGTCGTGCAGGCGCACGACTTTTCGCATGCGTGCTCGATTTCGATGCCGTGTTCGAGCAGCGCGTCGCACACGCTCTCACCCGGCTTGGCGTCGATGACCGCGCCTTCAGGGCACAGTTCGACATGGGGCAGCACCACGATTTGAGGCATTGTGATTTCCGTATCCAATAACTTTCATATCGGGCGCATGCCCCGCCTCCGACGGCGGCATGTGCCCATTCTACTGTCGGTGCGCGCTCTGCCACATCGGGAAAGCACGCACGCGTGCGCCGTTTGCTAACGACGCATTCGCCTTCCGCGCTTTTAGCCGATCTCGTCGAGCCTCTTGCCCGCCAGCGCGCGCTTGATGCCCTTGTCCATGCGGCGCGCGGCAAACTCGTCGGTGCCTTCGGACAGTGCCTTGGTGGCGGCTTCGATCGCGCCGGCGTCCTCGCCCTGCGCGATTTGCGCGAGCGCGGCGATCAGCGCGTCGACTTGCGCCCGCTCGGCTTCGTCGAGCAGTTCGCCATCGGCGCCCAAAGCGGCGTTGGTCGCTTCGATGATGCGTTGCGCCTCGACCTGCGCCTCGCGCAGCGCGCGGGCGCGCATGTCGACTTCGGCGGTCTTGAAGCTGTCTTCGAGCATGCGGGCCACGTCGTCGTCGGCGAGACCGTAAGACGGCTTCACCACCACCGAGGCTTCCACGCCCGAGAGCTGCTCGCGCGCGAACACGGACAAGAGGCCGTCCGCATCCACCTGGTAAGTCACGCGAATGCGCGCCACGCCCGCCGCCATCGGCGGAATGCCGCGCAACTCGAAACGCGCGAGCGAGCGGCAGTCGGCGACGAGCTCGCGCTCGCCCTGCACCACGTGAATCGCCATGGCGGTCTGGCCGTCCTTGAAGGTCGTGAAGTCCTGCGCACGCGCGACCGGAATGGTCGAATTGCGCGGGATGATCTTCTCGACGAGGCCCCCCATCGTCTCCACGCCGAGCGACAGCGGAATGACGTCGAGCAGCAGCCAGTCGTCCTCACCGCCGCGGTTGCCAGCAAGCAGGTCGGCCTGGATCGCCGCGCCGAGCGCGACGACCTGATCCGGGTCCAGATTCGTGAGCGGCGCCTGGCCGAAGTGCTGCTCCACGGCGCGGCGGATCACGGGCATGCGCGTCGCGCCGCCGACCAGCACGACGCCCTTCACGTCCTTCGCGGCTACCTTCGCGTCGCGCAGCGCCTTTTTCGTCGGCGTGAGCGTGCGCTGCACGAGCGCTTGCGTGAGCGCTTCGAAGCGCGGCTCGTCGATCGTCAGCGCGATCGGCTGGCCGCTCGACAGGGTTGCCTCGATGCGCGCCTCGGGCGTGGACGAGAGCGCTTCCTTCGCATCGCGCACGCGGTCGAGCAACAGGCGCACGTCTTCGGGCGCGAGCGTCGCGCGCTCGATGCCGGACTGCTCCAGCGTCCAGGCAAAAAGCGCGTGGTCGAAATCGTCGCCGCCGAGCGCCGAATCGCCGCCGGCCGCCAGCACTTCGAACACGCCCTTCGTGAGCTTGAGAATCGACAGGTCGAAGGTGCCGCCGCCGAGGTCGTAGACCGCGTAGAGGCCTTCGGCGCCGTTGTCGAGCCCGTACGCGATCGCCGCCGCGGTCGGCTCGTTGAGCAGACGCAGCACGTTCAGGCCCGCGAGACGCGCAGCGTCCTTGGTCGCCTGGCGCTGCGCTTCGTCGAAGTAGGCCGGCACCGTGATGACGGCGCCCACGAGTTCGTCGCCGAGCGTGTCTTCGGCACGCTGGCGCAGCGTCGCGAGAATTTCCGCCGAGACTTCGACGGGGCTCTTCACGCCGTCAATAGTCTGGATTTGCACCATGCCCGGCGCGTCGACGAAGTCGTACGGTGCGTTGGCCGCGCCTTCGACCTCGGACTTGCCGCGGCCCATGAAGCGCTTGACCGACACGATCGTATTACGCGGGTCGGTGGCGGCTTGCGCCTTCGCCGTGCGGCCGATACGGCGGCCGCCGTTGGCGAGATAGCGCACGACCGAAGGCAGCAGCGCATGGCCGTCTTCGTCGGGCAGCACGTCGGGCACGCCGCTGCGCACCGCGGCGACCAGCGAGTTCGTCGTGCCGAGGTCGATGCCGACGGCGAGTCGCCGCTGATGCGGCGCCGGCGCCATGCCGGGTTCGGAGATTTGCAGTAAGGCCATCTGTGTGATCTGCTTTTTAACCTGATGGGCGCGAGCGCCCGATATCCGTTTGCGCGCCCGGGCTCAGCCTTCGAGCCGCTCGATCTGCGAGGCGATTTCGCCCGCCACGCGCTCGATGAACATGAGCTGGCGCACCGCCTCGGCCGCGGGCTGGTTCGAGCTGCTGTCGAGCAGCGCCGCGAGCTTCGTGAAGCGCACGCGTTCGTCGTCGCGCAGCTCGCCCGCCAGTGCATCGAGTGCATCGATATTCTTCGCGGCGACCGCGTCTTCGATCGCCTCGCGCCACTCCATCTGCTGCATGAGGAACGCGGGATCCATCGCCGTGTTGTTCTCCGCCCCGACGTCGATGCCGCGCAGATGCAGCAGATACTTCGCGCGCTTGAGCGGATCGCGCAGCGTCTGATACGCCTCGTTCGTGCGCGTGGCCCATTGCATGGCGATGCGCTTTTGCGCCTCGCCGGCCGCGGCGAAGCGGTCGGGATGCACCTGCGCCTGCACCGTGCGGTAGGCATGGTCGAGCGCGTTCGCGTCGATTGCGAACTGCTCGGGCAGGCCGAACAGCACGAAGTGGCTGTCGGAGAGCGACCGGGAAGGCGTGGAAGGCGTGCTCATCGGCTGGAACGTTCTTGTGGGGCTATGAGGGGCTGAGGGACTAACCAGCGGCCATCAAAATCAAAAAGGCGGCACAGGCCGCCTTTTCACCGCTCTACGCGGGCTCAAACGCGGAAGGACTCGCCGCAGCCGCACTCGTCCTTCACATTCGGGTTGTTGAACCGGAATCCTTCGTTCAGGCCTTCGCGCACGAAGTCCAGCTGCGTGCCGTCGATATAGGCGAGACTCTTCGGGTCGACGATGACCTTCACGCCGTGGCTCTCGAAGACGTTGTCCTCGGGCGCGAGATCGTCAACGTACTCGAGCTTGTACGCGAGGCCCGAGCAGCCCGTCGTGCGCACGCCAAGACGCAGGCCCACGCCCTTGCCGCGACGGCTCAGGTACTTTTGCACGTGCTGTGCCGCTTTTTCAGTCAACGTAATTGCCATAGCATCTTCGCCGCGCCTCGCGCCGCCGGTTGGGCTTTCGCCGTCCCTTGCGTCGCGATGCAAGCCTGCTGCATCCAGAATCGTTAGTCCCAAAGCGCCGCACCTGTGGGTCCGGCGCCGTCCTGCATCCGCTGCTGCGCTTTATACCGCGTCGGCCTTCGCTTCGGTCGTGTGACGCTGGCGATAGTCCGCTACCGCTGCCTTGATCGCGTCTTCCGCGAGAATCGAGCAGTGGATCTTCACCGGCGGCAGCGCCAGTTCTTCGGCGATATGCGTGTTCTTGATGTCGAGCGCCTGGTCGAGCGTCTTGCCCTTCACCCACTCGGTCACGAGCGAGCTCGAAGCGATCGCCGAGCCGCAGCCGTAGGTCTTGAACTTCGCGTCTTCGATCACGCCGTCCGCGCCCACGCGGATCTGCAGCTTCATCACGTCGCCGCACGCCGGCGCCCCGACCATGCCGGTGCCCACTGCGTCGTCGTCCTTCGCGAACGAGCCGACGTTGCGCGGGTTTTCGTAGTGGTCCAGAACCTTGTCGCTATATGCCATGATCACACTCCTTCAATTCGTGTTTGCCGCGCTGCACGTGAGTTGCGCTGCGGCTGGGTCGTTGTTCGCTGCTAACTGTGCCGCCTGGCTTAGTGCGCTGCCCACTGGATGGTCGACAGATCGATGCCGTCCTGATGCATTTCCCACAGCGGCGAAAGCTCGCGCAGCTTGGCGATCTTCGTCTTCAGCAGGTTGATCACGTAGTCCACGTCCTGTTCCGTCGTGAAGCGGCCCACCGTGAAGCGGATCGAGCTGTGCGCCAGCTCGTCGTTGCGGCCGAGCGCGCGCAGCACGTACGACGGCTCGAGCGATGCGGACGTGCACGCCGAACCCGACGACACCGCCACGTCCTTCACCGCCATGATCAGCGACTCGCCTTCGACGAAGTTGAAGCTGATGTTCAGGTTGTGCGGCACACGCTGTTCCATGTCGCCGTTCACGTAGGTTTCCTCGATTTCCTTCAGGCCGCGCAGGAGCTTGTCGCGCAGCATGCGCACGCGCTCGTTTTCCGTGGCCATCTCTTCACGCGCGATGCGGAACGCTTCGCCCATGCCGACGATCTGGTGCGTGGCCAGCGTGCCCGAGCGCATGCCGCGCTCGTGGCCGCCGCCGTGCATCTGCGCTTCGATGCGCACGCGCGGCTTGCGGCGCACGTACAGCGCGCCGATGCCCTTCGGGCCGTAGGTCTTGTGCGCCGAGAACGACATCAGGTCGACCTTGAGCTTTTGCAGGTCGATGGGCGCCTTGCCCGTGGATTGCGCAGCGTCGACGTGGAAAATGATGCCCTTCTCACGGCAGATTTCGCCGATCGTCGCGATGTCCTGGATCACGCCGATCTCGTTGTTCACGTGCATGACGGAAACGAGGATCGTGTCGGGACGCAGCGCGGCCTTGAACGCTTCGAGGTCGATCAGACCGTCGTCCTTGACGTCCAGATACGTGACTTCGTAGCCTTCGCGCTCGAGTTCGCGGCAGGTGTCGAGCACGGCCTTGTGCTCGGTCTTCGCCGTGATGATGTGCTTACCCTTGCTCTTGTAGAAGTGCGCAGCGCCCTTGATCGCGAGGTTGTCCGATTCGGTTGCGCCGGAGGTCCAGATGATTTCGCGCGGGTCGGCGTTGACGAGCGCAGCGACCTGCTCGCGCGCTTCCTCGACGGCGCGCTCCGCATCCCAGCCATAGGCGTGGCTGCGCGACGCCGGATTGCCGAACTGCTCGCGCAGATACGGAATCATCTTGTCCACCACGCGCGGGTCGACGGGGGTCGTCGCGCTGTAGTCCATGTAAATGGGCAGGTGGGGAATGTCGTTATTCATCTATCGCTCCGGGGAATCTTGTGTGCTGCGCTGTACTGTCTGTTTTGCCAACTGCGGCGTGCTCGCGGCGCTCGAAGGCGTTACGAGCCCGCCATGTTGAAGATCGAGTTCGGACCCAGCGGCATCGTCCTGACCGGCTCCACCGCCGGCGCCTCGGCGCGGCGGTCGCGCAGGACGGCGGGCGCGGCGCCTTCGCGGGCGCGCTGCTTGTCCACCAGATCCTTGAGCGACACCGAATCGAGGTACTCGACCATTTTCTGGTTCAGCGTCGACCAGAGTTCGTGCGTCATGCAGTGGCCGTCGTGCTGCTTGGTGCCCTCGCAGGCGCCCTTGCCGCCGCACTGGGTGGCGTCGAGCGGCTCGTCCACGGCGATGATGATGTCCGCGACCGTGACGTCCTCCGCGCGGCGCGCGAGG
Organism: Paraburkholderia sp. CNPSo 3281; assembly: GCF_024206515.1. Taxonomy (NCBI): domain Bacteria; kingdom Pseudomonadati; phylum Pseudomonadota; class Betaproteobacteria; order Burkholderiales; family Burkholderiaceae; genus Paraburkholderia; species Paraburkholderia sp. CNPSo 3281. Next base: position 291,094 of record NZ_JAMBPS010000003.1, read on the forward strand.
TTGTACCCGCCGCCCGGCCCACGGACCGATTCGACGATTTCATGACGGCGCAGCTTGCCGAACAGCTGTTCGAGGTACGACAGCGAGATGTGCTGCCGCTGGCTGATACCCGCAAGCGTCACCGGGCCCTGCTCCTGGCGCAGTGCCAGGTCAATCATCGCCGTGACGGCGAAACGGCCTTTGGTGGTGAGTCTCATGATGTATGGGAACCGCAATTCTCGACAATTTTCGTCAAGTATAAATACATGACTAGTTTAGTCAAGTATCAACGTCGCGATTTGGGTTATCAGGCGCGCGGCGAATCGCAAAAATGGCGCGATTTCTGCGTCCAGCAGATTCGCGCCGCTCATCTCAATCCGCCAGTTGCGGACGCAATGCGGCGAGCAGACCCGCGCAGGCGGCCTCGCATTGATCGAGCACCGTTTCGAAGCCCGCATCGCCACCGAAATAGGGATCGACCACCACCCGCGTTTCGGCTTGCGGCGCGAATTCCATCAGCAGGCGGATCTTGTCGCGCTCGCTCGCCGGGCAGACGCCCTGAAGCGCGGCGACGTTGGCGTCGTCCATCGCCACGATCAGGTCGAAACGGCGAAAATCTTCGGCGGCGATCTGCCGGGCGCGCAACGCCGCGAGCTCGTAGCCGCGCAGGCCGCCCGCACGCTGGGCGCGCTCGTCGGGCGCCTCGCCGATGTGCCAGTCACCCGTGCCCGCCGAATCGATCTCGACGCGCTCCGCCAACCCCGCCTCGTCGATGAGACGCAGCATCACGGCCTCGGCCGTGGGCGAGCGGCAGATATTGCCAAGACAAACGAAGCAGACGGAAACCTTTTTCATTCGTGGGGGCTGGAGCAGCGGACAGCGTTCAGCGCGCGGCGGCGAATCTCAAATTATACAAAGCACACGAAATGCGCGCTGCGCGGCGCGTTAGCGCCAACGCAATTGTCAGATCGCGTTCGAGCGCGGGAGCGTCGCGATGCCGTTCATCGCCTTCACCGGCGTCTTGCCTTCGCTGCCCACTAGGCCATACGACACGGCACGCGCCAGTTCTGCCGTGACCTGATCGGCGGCGAGCGGCATTTGCTGCTCGGCGGTTTTCCATGCATGGACCCATGCGATCACCGCGAGCGGCAGGATCAGCGCCAGCGGCCAGTACACCGTTATTTTCTTTCTCATGATGTGACTCTCTATCGACTGTGAAGCGACAGGTGCGGACGCACTATCGCCAGTCGAGATGATATAGAGAGTCGCAATCAGGAAAAACCCGGTCCGGACGAACACACTGTTGCGCCAGCTTAAATAGTCGGCAACCTGGACTTGACCGATGCGCGCGCGTCAGGCCTGTTCGGGGCGCTTCGTCGTGTCCAGATGCGTGAGCCGCGCCGCGTACAACTCGCGGAACGTGCGGCCGACCGGCGCCGGCATGTCGCGCCCGTTGGTCCAGCCGCGCGCAAATGGCAGCTTGCGAATGAGCCTGCCCTGCCCGCCCATGCGCTCGAGTATCCGCACGCCGAGTTTGGTGAGCAGCGCGTAGGCCGTTGGGTGAAGCGCGAGCCAGCCCCACGCTGCGAGCGCCGCGCGCTCGCGCCACGGGCGCAGATGGCGCTCCGTCTGCTTCTCGCGCAGTTTGCGCAGCAAGTCCGAAAGCGGAATGCCCACCGGGCAGACGCTGTTGCACTCGCCGCACAGCGTTGCGGCCTGCGGCAGATCGAGCGTCTTTTCGATGCCGACGTAGCTTGGCGTGAGCACAGAGCCCATCGGTCCCGGATAGACCCAGCCGTACGCATGGCCGCCCACCTTCTGATAGACCGGGCAGTGGTTCATGCACGCCCCACAACGGATGCAGCGCAGCATCTCCTGGAATTCGCCGCCGATCAGGCCGGTGCGGCCGCCGTCCACGAGCACGACGTACATGTGCTCGGGGCCGTCCTGGTCCTCGGGTCCGCGCGGGCCCGTCAGAACCGAGAAGTAGTTCGACGTGGCCTGCCCTGTCGCCGACCGCGGCAACAGACGCATGGCGGTGGCGAGGTCCTCGAGCGTAGGCAGCACCTTCTCGATGCCCGTCACCGCCACGTGCACGCGCGGCATCACGGTGCACATACCCTCGTTGCCCTCGTTGGTCACCAGCACGACCGAGCCCGTTTCCGCGACGAGGAAGTTGCCGCCCGTCACGCCCATGTCCGCAGAGAGAAAATGCGGGCGCAGGACTTCGCGCGCCTCGCGGGTCATGTCGGGGATTTCTGTCAGGCGCGGCTTGTCGTGCGTTTTCGCGAAGAGATCGGCGATCTCGTCTTTGTCCTTGTGGACGACGGGCGCAATGATGTGGCTCGGCGGCTCGTTATCGTTGATCTGCAGGATGTACTCGCCCAGATCGGTCTCGATGGACTGCACGCCCATTTCCGCGAGCACCGCATTGAGCTGCATCTCCTCCGAGACCATCGACTTGGTCTTGATGACCTTGTGCACGTCGTGGCGCCGCGCGATGTCCGCGACCAGCTTCGCGGCGTCTTGCGCCGTTTCCGCGTAGAGCACGGTCACGCCGCGCCGCGCCGCCTCGGTCTCGAACTGCTCGAGCCAGACGTCGAGATTTTCCAGCGCCCGGTTGCGGCGCGCCTTGAGCGCCGCGCGCGTGGCGGGGAAATCGATCGCGGTGATGGCCTCGGCGCGCGCCGAGACGAACTTGGTCGAAAGTTTCTTGAGGTTGTGCTGCAGACGCTGATCGGCCAGCTTCTGACCGGCGCGCGCCTTGAACTGCATCGATTGGACTTGCATGGCGTGAGGGCGAGGTTGAGCGGTGTTCGGCGAGGTCTGGGGCTATGCGCGCATTCCGCGCGAAAGGAGCGGCGGCAGCCGGCGGCGCATCACACGTCGCCGGCCAGCACCTGCGCAATGTGCAGCACGCGCGTGGCGGTGTCGCCGATGCGGCGCAAACGCCCCTCGATATTCAAGATGCAGCCGAGGTCGCCGAGCACCACCGCGCCCGTGCCGCTCGCCTGAACGTTCGCGCATTTTTCGTCCGCAATGGCCGTCGAGATGTCGCCGTACTTCACCGCGAAGGTGCCGCCGAAGCCGCAGCAGTGCTCGCAGTCCTTCATCTCGCGCACTTCGACGCCGCGCTGGGCGAGCAACGCACGCGGCTGCGCCTTGACCCCAAGTTCACGCAGGCCCGAACACGAGTCGTGATACGTCACCGGCCCGCTGAACGCCCCTTGCGGCAGCGTGACCTTTGCGACGTTCACGAGGAAATCCGTGAGTTCGTAGACGCGCTCGCGCAACTTGCCGTAACGCGCCATCAATTCCGGATCGTCGCGAAACAGATCGCCGTAGTGCACGCGGATCATGCCGCCGCAAGAACCCGAAGGGACGACCAGATAGTCGAACTGCTCGAATTCGCGCAGCGTCTTTTCCGCGAGATCACGCGCGATGGCGCGCTCGCCGGAGTTGTAGGCCGGCTGGCCGCAGCAGGTTTGCGCAGTCGGCACAACGACTTCATAGCCCGCCTCTTCGAGCAATTTGAGCGTCGAAAAGCCAATTTCCGGACGCATCGTGTCGATGAGGCACGTGACGAACAAACCGACTCGCATGGGGACTCCTCGTTAATACCGTCCCCGATTATCCGCTGTTTCGCCGCCATGACCAACGCCGGTCTGCATCGCCCTCACCGGTCGCGCGCGATGCCGCAGCGCAGCGCGAATCTCGGTCCTGGCGCTTACTTTTTTCACAATACGAGATACAATGCATTTTCCGCCTCACGTGTCAAACGAATCTGAACTCATGAGCGACACCCATCCAGATCCGAAGACCTCGATTCAGGTGATCGAGCGCATGATGCGCCTGCTGGACGCGCTGGCCGCGCACAGCGACCCTGTCAGCCTGAAGGAGCTTGCGCAGCGCACCGAACTGCATCCTTCGACTGCACACCGCATCCTGAACGATATGGTGAGTTGCCGTCTCGTCGACCGCTCCGATCCGGGCACCTACCGGCTTGGCATGCGATTGCTCGAACTCGGCAATCTCGTGAAGGCGCGGCTTTCGGTGCGTGACGCGGCGCTCACGCCGATGCGCGAACTGCACCGTCTCACGGGCCAGACCGTCAACCTTTCCGTGCGCCAGGGCGACGAAATCGTCTATATCGAACGCGCCTATTCGGAGCGCTCGGGCATGCAGGTGGTGCGCGCCATTGGCGGCCGGGCCCCGCTGCACCTCACTTCGGTCGGCAAGCTCTTTCTGGCCGCCGACGAAGCGAACCGCGTGCGCGCGTACGCCACGCGCACCGGCCTGTCGGGCCATACGCGCAACAGCATTACCGACCTCGGACGCCTCGAGCGCGAACTCGCTCACGTACGCCAGCAATTCTGCGCACGTGATAACGAAGAGCTCGAACTGGGCGTGCGCTGCATCGCCGCCGGCATCTACGACGACACCGGCAAACTCGTGGCGGGCCTTTCGCTCTCGGCGCCCGCGGACCGCCTGCAGGATTCGTGGCTCGGCCAGTTGAGCAAGACGGCGCTCACGATTTCGGAGTCGCTGGGCTATCACCCGGAGCCCGCTGAAGGCAACGTGCAGCCCGCCTGAAGTCAGGGCGAAGCAACATCGAGAAGAGCGGAGGCGTGCCCTCCGCTTTTTTTTGGGCTCGCCGCGTGCCTCATACCGATCGTCATAGGACGAACGGCACGCACCAGAAAGCAAAACGCCCCGCGGTTGCGGGGCGTTTGTCGGGTGAATCCGAAAAGGCTGAGATCAGGTCCCAGCGCCGCCTGCGTCGGCGCTCGTAATGCGCGGCTGCTGGTCGGCGCCGCCATTGTCGAGCCACGTGCGCACGCGCGTTGCATCCGCGAAGCGCGAGTACTTGCCGCTCGAATCGAGCAGGACCATGATCACCGGACGATTGTGAATCGTCGTCTGCATGACGAGGCACTCACCCGCTTCGTTGATGAAGCCCGTCTTCTGCAGGCCGATGTCCCACGACGCATTGCGGACCAACGCATTCGTGCTGTTGTAGGCGAGATTGCGCTTGCCCGTGAACACGTCGTAGCTGCGGTCGGTCGAGAACTCGCGAATCATCGAGTACTGGTAGGCCGCGTTCACCATCTTCACGAGGTCACGCGCGGTCGACACGTTGTGGCTCGTGAGCCCCGTCGAGTTCTCGAAGTGCGTATCGGTCATGCCGAGTTGCTTCGCCTTCGCGTTCATCGCCGCGATGAACGCCGGACGGCCGCCCGGGTAATAGCGCGAGAGCGCCGCCGCCGCGCGGTTTTCCGACGCCATCAACGCGATGTGCAGCATGTCCTCGCGCGAGAGCACCGAGCCCACCGAAAGACGCGAGCCCGTGTTCTTCTCGTAGTCGCGGTCTTCGTCCGTGACTTCGATCGGCTCCGAGAGCGACGCCTTCGAGTCGAGCACGACCATCGCGGTCATGAGCTTCGAGATCGAGGCGATCGGCACGACGGCGCGCGAGTTCTTGTCGAACAGCGGCTCGAGCGTGTTCTGGTCGACCACGTACGCCACGCCCGAGCGCAGCATCAGCGAGTCGGGCGTCTCGTGCAGACCGAACGCCTGACCAACGGTCGGCTGGCGCGGTTCGAACGCGACACGGCGCACCGCCGAGTGATGGCGGCCGTTCATCGTATAACTGACGCGGCGTTTTTTGGCCACCGGACGCGCATCGTCGTCCTTGGCGGCGACGGTACGGGTTGCGGCCGCCGTCTTGCTGGCCTTGGCCGTTTCCGGCTCGGCCTTCGCAACCTTCTTGGTGGCTTTTTTCGCCTTGGCCGTTTTGGCCGGTGCAGCGTCTTGCGACGCAGCAAAGGCGCCCTCAGGCGCCACGAGCGTCGCACTGATCGCGACGGAAACAGCAACCGACAACACGGTGCTGATAACCGACGACGGCATCAGTGAGAACGACAGGAGCTTGTCGGATTTCATTGGTGTTCTTGATGGAGCGGCGGGATCGTTCGCCAAGTGTAGTAAAACCACGAAAAATTCGCAAATTGAAGCACTTATAGGCGCTCATTAAACCGAAGTATGACCTCCGATTGAGCTGGCCAATGCACTTCCCGCATTCGATGGAGTCAGACAATTGCCAAGCCACTCCTTTCGCCGCGACGCCGCTTGCTGATAACGTTTGCGGCACACGCAAGATGCGCTTGCTGCGTTAACGGCGTTCGTCGCAGGAACTTGAACTGGGAAAAAACGGGTGAGATTTGTCTGACTACCAGTGCCGCCGTACCGCGCGACGCGCGTTCGACCGCAATGGATCATTAACGTTCCATGTACGAATTCGGTGGACGCACCCAGGTGAAATCCCATAGACGCGTTCATGCGATCCATGCCGCATCTTGCCAGAAGCCGCGTTTGCGCGCTTGCCCCACCCTGCGCGCCGCCTCCTTCAACTCGCCGCGAGCCCCGCGCAATGGGGCAATGGCGTGTTGTCGCGGTTGCGCCATGCGCCGGGCATAAGTGATTGTTTAATAATAAATTATCGACATTGTGCGACGCACCAAAAGGCCTTGACTTTCTTCTGGAGCATCCTAAAATCGAATCAATGTTGCGACGCACAAAGCGAACGACAGAGCACCAGCGCCGTGCCACTTACTTCAGGCGACCCACGAAGGCCGCCGACATCCAGGAGCGTAAACATGAGTCTGCTGACCCCTGAGCAATTCGCCGCTGCCCAGAAAGCCAACCTCGAAACCCTGTTCGGCCTCACCGGCAAGGCATTCGAAGGCGTGGAAAAGCTCGTCGAATTGAACCTTCAGGCCGTCCGCTCGAATCTGGCGGAATCGCAGGAACACGCCCAGCGCGCACTGTCGGTGAAGGACGCGCAGGAATTGCTGGCCCTGCAAACGAGCTATGCCCAGCCGCTGACCGAAAAGCTGCTGTCGTATGGCCGTCATGTGTATGAAATCGCCTCGGCCACCCAGGCTGAGTTCGCAAAGGTCGCCGAAGCCCATTACGAAGAGCAGAACCGCAAGGTTCAATCGCTCGTCGACAACGTCGCGAAGAATGCGCCGGCCGGCTCGGAAACCGCAGTCGCCGTGATCAAGTCGGCCATCAACGCCGCGAACACGACCTACGAAACGGTCCACAAGGCGACGAAGCAAGCCGTGGAGATGGCGGAAAGCAACTTCAACGCCGCCACCGCTGCTGCGAGCAAGGCCGCCGCTCAGGCGTCGCGCTCGGCCGCCGCTTCGGCCAAGAAGCCTGTCTGAAAGTTGTATTGAACCGGTGCGTGCGCTGAAGCAGCGGCGCACCGGGCGCCGAACCTGAACGCTCCGGCATGCCGCCCGGCATGTCGCTTGCCCGGTCGCCGACCGGGAATCTTTTTACGCTCCGGCGCCTCTCGCAGTACATACCGCAGGATCCAAAAGCAAACGGCGCACCCCTCAAGGCGTGCGCCGTTTCTTCATGCGCGCCGAAACGAGCGGCGCGCCACGAACTTACTTCTTCTGCGGCGGCAGGTCGGTACACACGCCTTCGTACAGCTCGGCGGCCATGCCGATCGACTCGCCCAGCGTCGGGTGCGGGTGAATCGTCTTGCCGATGTCGGCCGCATCCGCGCCCATTTCCACCGCGAGGCAGACTTCGCTGATGAGGTCGCCCGCGTTCAGGCCGACGATGCCGCCGCCGATCACGCGATGCGTCTCTTCGTCGAAGATCAGCTTCGTGAAACCCTCGTCGCGGCCGTTGGCGATCGCGCGGCCCGAAGCGGCCCACGGGAACACCGCCTTGCCGTACTTGATGCCCTCGGCCTTGCACTGGTCTTCGGTCTTGCCGGCCCACGCCACTTCCGGATCGGTGTAGGCCACCGAAGGAATCTGCAGCGCGTCGAAGTACGCCTTCTCGCCGTGCGCCGCTTCCGCCGCCACGTGGCCTTCATGCACCGCCTTGTGTGCGAGCATCGGCTGGCCGACCACGTCGCCGATCGCGAAGATGTGCGGCACGTTGGTGCGCATCTGCTTGTCGACTTCGATGAAGCCGCGATCCGTCACCGCCACGCCAGCCTTGTCCGCACCGATCGTCTTGCCGTTGGGCGAGCGGCCCACGGCGACCAGCACGAGGTCGTAGCGCTGTGCTTCCGCCGGCGCCTTTTCGCCCTCGAACGAGACGTAGATGCCGTCGTCCTTCGCCTCGGCCTTCGTGGTCCTGGTCTTGAGCATGACGTTCGCGAAGCGCTTCGCGTTGTACTTCTCCCAGACCTTCACGAGGTCGCGGTCCGCGCCGGCCATCAGGCCGTCGAGCATTTCCACGACGTCGATCTGCGCGCCGAGCGTCGCGTAGACGGTGGCCATTTCCAGACCGATGATGCCGCCGCCGATCACGAGCATCTTCTGCGGAATCTGGCGCAGTTCCAGCGCGCCGGTCGAATCGACCACGCGCGGATCTTCCGGCATGAACGGCAGCTTCACGGCCTGCGAGCCCGAAGCGATGATCGCCTGCTTGAACTTGACGATCTTCTTGCCGTTCTCGCCCGCCACTTCCATATGGTTCGGATCGAGGAACGTGCCGACGCCCGTCACGACTTCGACCTTGCGCGCCTTCGCCATGCCGGCCAGGCCGCCCGTGAGCTTCTTGACGACGCCCGACTTGAAGTCGCGCAACTTGTCGAGATCGATCTGCGGCTTGCCGAACGTGATGCCGTGCGAGCCGAGCGCTTCAGCTTCGTCGATTACGAGCGCCGTGTGCAGCAACGCCTTCGACGGAATGCAGCCCACATTCAGGCACACGCCGCCGAGCGTCGAATAACGCTCGACCAGCACGGTCTTCATACCGAGGTCGGCGGAGCGGAACGCCGCCGAGTAGCCGCCGGGGCCTGCGCCGAGCACGAGCATGTCGCATTCGACGTCGGCGCTGCCGCTGAAGCTGCCGGCTTGCGGCGCCGGTGCTGTGGCCTTCGGTGCTTCGGCGGCCTTGGGCGCTTCCGCAGCTTTGGGCGCTTCAGCCTTCGGAGCCGGCGCGGCCGCCGCTTCCGACGCTTCGACCAGTGCGATCACCGTGCCCTGCGAAGCCTTGTCGCCAGCCTTGATCTTCACTTCCTTGACGGTGCCCGCGACGTCGCTGGGCACTTCCATCGTGGCCTTGTCCGACTCGAGCGAGAGCAGCGTCTGCTCCTTCTCGATCACATCACCGGCCTTGATGTTGACTTCGATGACGTCGATGTCCTTGAAGTCGCCGATATCCGGCACTTTCACTTCGACGAGACTCATGGTGTCCCCTACCCCTAAAGGATGACCGGCCGCGCCTGCCGCGGCGCGCACGCCAATAGCGTGCGGCGCGGCGGCGCGAGCCGGTCAGATCGGTTTTACAGAATCACGCGGCGGAAATCGCCGAGGATCGAAGCGAGGTACGCGTTGAAGCGCGCGGCAGCCGCACCGTCGATCACGCGGTGATCGTACGAGAGCGACAGCGGCAGCGTGAGGCGCGGCACGAACTGCTTGCCGTCCCACACCGGCTTCATTGCGCTCTTCGACAGGCCGAGGATCGCCACTTCCGGTGCGTTGATGATCGGCGTGAAATGCGTGCCGCCGATGCCGCCGAGCGAAGAGATCGAGAAGCAGCCGCCTTGCATCTGGTCCGGCTTGAGCTTGCCTTCGCGCGCGAGCTTCGAGAGCTCGGCCATTTCCTTCGCGATGTCGACGAGACCCTTCTTGTCCGCGTCGCGGATCACCGGAACGACGAGGCCGTTCGGCGTGTCGGCCGCAAAACCGATGTGGTAGTACTGCTTGAAGACGAGGTTGTCGCCGTCGAGGCTCGCGTTGAACGTCGGGAACTTCTTCAGTGCCGCGACGCAGGCCTTGATGACGAACGCGAGCATCGTGAACTTCACGCCCGCCTTCTCGTTTTCCTTGTTCAGCTGCACGCGCAGCGCTTCGAGGTCGGTGATGTCCGCTTCGTCGTTATTCGTGACGTGCGGGATCATGACCCAGTTGCGGTGCAGGTTCGCGCCGGAAATCTTCTTGATGCGCGAAAGCGGCTGCGTGTCGATCGGACCGAACTTCGTGAAATCGACCTTCGGCCAGGGCAGCAGGTTCAGACCCGCGCCGCCGGCGGCCGGTGCGGCGGCAGCGCCAGCCGGAGCGGCCAGCGCGCCCGTCATCACGCCCTTCACGAACGCGGTGACGTCGTCCTGGGTGATGCGGCCCTTCGGACCCGTACCCGCAACGCGGGCAACGTCCACGCCGAGTTCGCGCGCGAACTTGCGCACGGACGGCGAGGCGTGGCTCGGACGGCGCGTGCCGCCTTCGCCTGCCGGAATGATCGGCGCTTGCGCGAGTGCGGACGGCGCGGCGGCAGCGGGCCTGGCGGGTGCTTGCTGGGGCGCATCCGCCGGCTCTTCGACGTGCTTCGCAGCCGGTGCGGCGGTGGGAGCCGCGGCGCCTTCCGCTTCGACGACGACGATCTCGGTGCCTTCCGACACGTTATCGCCGACCTTGACCTTGATTTCCTTCACGACGCCGGCCACCGGGCTCGGCACGTCCATGGTCGCCTTGTCCGATTCCAGCGTGACGAGCGACTGCTCCTTCTCGACGCGGTCGCCGACCTTCACGCCGATCTCGATGACCGGCACGTCCTTGTAGTCGCCGATGTCGGGGACCTTGACCGACTGCGCGCCGCCGCTCGCGGCGGGCGCTGCAGCGGGCGCCGGCGCAGCCGCTTGCGCGGGCGCGGCGGCAGGAGCGGCCTTCTCTGCCTTCGCAGCGGGCGCGGGAGCGGCGCCTGCGCCGGCGCCGTCGAGCACCAGCACGAGCGAGCCTTCCGACACGTTATCGCCGACCTTGACCTTCACTTCCTTGACCGTGCCCGACGCCGGGCTCGGCACGTCCATGGTCGCCTTGTCCGACTCGAGCGTGACGAGGGACTGCTCTTTTTCGACGGTATCGCCCGCCTTCACCAGCACCTCGATCACAGGAATGTCCTTGTAATCGCCGATGTCCGGCACCTTGACTTCGATCGCTTGACTCATTGTTAGTGTCTCCGGGGCCGCATACGACGCGCCTCCCCGCTTCGGGGAGGCGCGCATGCCATGCACAGGGGTGATGGGTTAGACGGTCATCGGGTTGGGTTTGGACGAATCGAGGTTGTACTTGGCGATCGCCTCGCCAACCACCTTGCGCTCGATCTTGCCTTCGTCCGCGAGCGCATTGAGCGCCGCAACCGTGGTCCAGTAACGATCGACTTCGAAGAAGTGACGCAGCTTCTCACGCGTGTCCGAACGGCCGAAGCCGTCGGTGCCGAGCACCACGAACTTGCGCGGCACCAGACCGCGGATCTGGTCGACCAGCGCTCGCACGTAGTCGGTCGAAGCGATGATCGGACCTTGCGTGTCCTTCAGCAGCTTCTCGACGTGCGATTCGCGGCGCGGCTCGCTCGGGTGCAGCAGGTTCCAGCGCTCGACTTCGTGACCTTCGCGCGCGAGTTCGGTGAAGCTCGGCACGCTCCAGAGGTCGGCTTCGACGCCCCAGTCGTTCTTCAGCAGGTCGGCGGCGGCGATCACTTCGTTGAAGATCGTGCCCGCGCCCATGAGCTGAACGCGCGGCGCCTTGGCGTTCGCATCGGCCTTCTTGAACGAGTACATGCCCTTGATGATGTCGGCCGCCACGCTCTCGCCCTGCGGAATCGCCGGGTGCTCGTAGTTCTCGTTCATCACCGTGACGTAATAGAACACGTCTTCCTGGTCCTGCACCATGCGGCGCAGACCGTCTTGCATGATGACCGCGAGTTCATAGCCGAACGTCGGGTCGTAGCTCACGCAGTTCGGCACCGAAGCCGCCCACAGGAGCGAGTGGCCGTCTTCGTGCTGCAGACCTTCGCCGTTGAGCGTCGTGCGGCCCGCCGTGCCGCCCAGCAGGAAGCCGCGCGAACGCATGTCGCCCGCGGCCCAGGCCAGGTCGCCGATACGCTGGAAGCCGAACATCGAGTAGAAGATGTAGAACGGGATCATGATCTCGCCGTGCGTCGAGTACGACGTCGCAGCTGCGATCCAGTCCGACATGCCGCCGGCTTCGTTGATGCCTTCCTGCAGGATCTGACCGGTTTCCGATTCCTTGTAGAACATCAGCTGGTCGGAATCTTCCGGCACGTACTTCTGGCCTTGCTGATTCCAGATACCGATCTGGCGGAACAGGCCTTCCATACCGAAGGTACGCGACTCGTCCGGCACGATCGGCACGACGCGCTTGCCGAGCGCCTTGTCCTTCAACAGGATGTTCAGGATCCGCACGAACGCCATCGTCGTGGAGATCTCGCGGCCTTCGCCCGTGCCCTTGAGCAGCGGCTCGAATGCGTCGAGCGCCGGCACCGGCAGCGACTCGGCCTTCTGGCGGCGAGCCGGGAGGTAACCGCCGAGGTCCATGCGCTTCTGGCGCATGTACTCGAGTTCCTTCGAGCCTTCCTCGAACGTGAGGTACGGCACGTCGACGATCTGCTCGTCCGTAATCGGCAAGCGGAACTGGTCGCGGAACTTCTTGAGCTGATCCACCTGCATCTTCTTCTGCTGGTGGGTGATGTTCATGGCCTGGCCGGCTTCGCCCATGCCATAGCCCTTGATCGTCTTCGCGAGGATGACGGTCGGCTGGCCCTTCGAGTTCGAAGCCTCGTGGAACGCCGCGTAGATCTTGTGCGGGTCGTGGCCGCCGCGGTTCAGGTTCCAGATGTCGTCGTCGGACCAGTCGGCGACCAGCGCCTTCAGTTCAGGCGTGTTGAAGAAGTGCTCGCGCACGAACGCGCCCGACTCCGACTTGTACGTCTGGTACTCGCCGTCGACCACTTCCATCATGCGGCGCATTAGCGCGCCCGACTTGTCGCGTGCGAAGAGTGCGTCCCAGCGGCTGCCCCAGATGACCTTGACGACGTTCCAGCCGGCGCCGCGGAACTCGCTTTCGAGTTCCTGGATGATCTTGCCGTTACCGCGCACCGGACCGTCGAGGCGCTGCAGGTTGCAGTTGATGACGAACACGAGGTTGTCCAGACGCTCGCGCCCGGCCATGCCAATCGCGCCGAGCGATTCCGGCTCGTCCGTTTCGCCGTCGCCGAGGAAGGCCCAGACCTTGCGGCCGTCGGTCTTGGCAATGCCGCGCGCCTGCAGGTACTTCATGAAGCGCGCCTGGTAGATCGCCATGATCGGGCCGAGACCCATCGAGACGGTCGGGAACTGCCAGAAGTCCGGCATCAGCCACGGGTGGGGGTACGACGAGATGCCCTCGCCGCCCACTTCCTGGCGGAAGTTGTCGAGCTGCTTTTCGGTCAGGCGGCCGAGCAGGAACGCGCGCGAGTAGACGCCCGGCGACGAGTGGCCCTGCACGAAAACGAGGTCGCCGCCATGGTCGGCCGACGGGGCGCGCCAGAAGTGGTTGTAGCCGACGTCATACAGCGTGGCCGCCGACGCGAACGAAGCGATATGGCCGCCCACGTTCGTATGCTTGCCCGCGCGCAGCACCATGGCCATGGCGTTCCAGCGCGTGTACGAGCGGATGCGGTGTTCGATGTCCTGGTCGCCCGGGTTCCTCGCCTGGTTGGCGACGGGGATCGTGTTGATGTACGGCGTGTTCGCCGAGAACGGCAGATGCTCGCCGTGCACGCGGGCGAATTCGATCTGCTTTTCGATCAGGTAGTGGGCGCGATCAGGACCGACAGTCGAAATGACGCCGTCCAGCGCTTCGAGCCATTCGGCGGTTTCCTGGGGATCCTCGTCCTTGTCGGCGGCAACGTACTTGAGGACTTCGTCGGGTACAGCGGACATGCTCGTCTCCTGGATTTAGGGGAACGCTGTTGATCGGACCATGCGGGCGGCGACGCTTAAGACGTGACCGGGCCAACCGCAGCAGCTTCGGGGCGATTGTAATGACCCCCCCGACCATCGCGCAACAAAATTTTCGAATTGCGAGATGCGATTTTATAATGCGAAAAATTGCTGCAGCGCACGCTTAATCGTTCGCGCCCTTGAGCCGATAACGGCCAGTTTGCACCCGTTTATCGGCGATTTACGGCTTTTTTCGCGGCATTTCCGTGTCTTACGCTGAGCTACAATCCTTGCCATGTTGACCGAACGGCTTTTCGCACGCTCGGCGCGGCCGCCCGGAACGCCCGGCGAGTCGTCGCCATCTCGCTGGCACCACGGACCCTGGTGGTCGAATTCCTATTTGCTGACGCCGCTCCTGTCGATCCTCGTGTTCCTGATCGTCATGAGCCTGATCTTGTGGAGCCTGAACCGCCGCGAGCAACAACAGCAGGAAGACACGCTCTACCGCAACGTCGCATGGGCCCAGCAGCAGATCCGGCTTTCCATGACAGGCGCGCAGGAACAGCTGCAGGCGCTCGCTCGCGACCTCGCCGCAGGCCACAGCGATCCGCAGTTTTTCCAGACGTCCACCACGGACATCATGCAGGGCCATCCGGAGATCCTCTATCTGAACTGGTACACGAGCCAGGAGGAGCCGCGCTGGCCCAACACGGCGATGCCGGTCTTCGGCCAGCGCCTCGCGAAGCCCAACGACGCGCAAATGGACGAGGCCGTGAAGGCCGCTTTCGCCGAGGCGCGCGCCACGCGCCGCCAGGTGTATTCGCCGCTTATTTACGACGACGTCGGTAACGGCTACATCACGCTGCAAACGCCGGTATACCGCGATCGGGAATTTCTTGGTTCGATCGCGGCCGTGTTCTCGGTCGAAGGCATCCTGAAGCACGACATCCCGCCCGAGCTGTCGGCCAAGTACAAGATTTCGATTCTCGACGCGAACAACCGCGAGCTCGCCACCACCTCGACGCGTCCGCGCCTGCCGCGCGACGTCTATTACGACCTGCCGCTCGACCCGCCCGGCCAGGGCGTTTCGGTACGCGTGTACTCGTATCCGCAGATGACCAACTTCACGAACAACACGCTCGTGTGGCTGGTCGCGGGGCTGTCGTGCTTCGTGCTGTGGAGCCTCTGGAGCCTCTGGAAGCACACGCGCCAGCGCTTCGAGGCACAGCAGGCGCTCTACGCGGAGGCGTTCTTCCGCCGCGCGATGGAAAACTCGGTGCTGATCGGCATGCGCGTGCTCGACATGCACGGCCGCATCACGCACGTGAACCCGGCGTTCTGCCGCATGACCGGCTGGGACGAAAGCGACCTCGTGGGCAAGAACGCACCGTTCCCCTACTGGCCGCGCGACGCCTACCCCGAAATGCAGCGCCAGCTCGACATGACGCTGCGCGGCAAGGCGCCCTCCTCGGGGTTCGAACTGCGCGTGCGCCGCAAGGACGGCTCGCAGTTCCACGCGCGGCTCTATGTCTCGCCGCTGATCGACAGCTCGGGCCGCCAGACTGGCTGGATGTCGTCGATGACCGACATCACCGAGCCCAAGCGCGCACGCGAAGAACTCGCCGCCGCGCACGAGCGCTTCACCACCGTGCTCGAAAGCCTCGACGCCGCCGTCTCGGTGCTCGCCGCCGACGAAGCCGAACTGTTGTTTGCGAACCGCTACTACCGCCATCTCTTCGGCATCCGCCCGGACGGCCATCTGGAACTCGCGGGCGGCGGCGGCTTCGATTCGGCGAGCGCCTCCTCGGATTCGATCGACATGGTCGACGCCTTCGCCGGCCTGCCCGCCACCGCGCTCACCGAGAGCACGGCGGACGCGCAGGAGGTCTACGTCGAGAGCATCCAGAAGTGGTTCGAAGTGCGCCGCCAGTACATCCAGTGGGTGGACGGCCACCTCGCGCAGATGCAGATCGCGACCGACATCACCACGCGCAAGCAGGCGCAGGAACTGGCCCGCCAGCAGGACGAGAAGCTCCAGTTCACGAGCCGCCTGATGACGATGGGCGAAATGGCCTCGTCGCTTGCGCACGAGCTGAACCAGCCGCTCGCCGCGATCAACAACTATGCCTCGGGCACCGTCGCGCTCGTGAAGTCGGGCCGCGCCGCGCCCGACAACCTGCTGCCCGTGCTCGAGAAAACAGCCCAGCAGGCCGTGCGCGCGGGCATGATCATCAAGCGCATCCGCGAATTCGTGAAGCGCAGCGAGCCCAAGCGCCAGGCCACACGCGTGGCCGACATCGTCGCCGACGCGGTCGGCCTCGCCGAGATCGAGGCTCGCAAGCGCCGCATCCGCATCGTGACCGACATGCGCTCGCGCATGCCCGTGATCTATGTCGATCCGGTGCTGATCGAACAGGTGCTCGTCAATCTCTTGAAGAACGCCGCGGAAGCCATGGCCGAAGCGCGCCCGAATGCGATCGACCCGGTGATCCGCGTGATCGTGAAGCGTGAAGGCGGCAACGTATGCATCAGCGTGGTCGATCAGGGCCCCGGCGTCGACGAAGCCACGGCCGAGCGCCTCTTCGAGCCTTTTTACAGCACCAAATCGGACGGCATGGGCATGGGCCTGAACATCTGCCGCTCCATTATCGAATCGCACCGCGGGCGTCTCTGGGTGGTCAACAACGTCGAATCCGACGGCCACATCAGCGGCGCAACGTTCCATTGCAGTCTGCCTATCGGCGAATCGGACACCCTCTCGCGGAACGCCGACGAACCGACTCCACAAACCGTTACGGGAGAGTCATGAACAGCCCAGTCACCACCCAGGAAACCGTCTTTGTTGTCGATGACGACGAGGCAGTACGAGACTCCCTGCGTTGGCTCCTCGAAGCGAACGGCTACCGCGTCCAGTGTTTCAATAGCGCGGAGGAGTTCCTCGAGGCATACCAGCCGGCGCAACAGGCCGGCCAGATCGCGTGCATGATTCTGGACGTGCGCATGCAGGGCATGAGCGGCCTCGAACTGCAGGAACGCCTGATCGCGGAAAACGCCTCGCTGCCGATCATCTTCGTGACGGGCCACGGCGACGTGCCGATGGCCGTCTCGACCATGAAGAAGGGTGCGATGGATTTCATCGAGAAGCCCTTCGACGAAGCCGAACTGCGCAAGCTGGTGGAGCGCATGCTCGACAAGGCGCGCAACGAAAGCAGCAACGTGCAGCAACAGCGCGCGGCCGCCGAACGTCTCGGCAAGCTCACGGCGCGCGAGCACCAGGTGCTCGAGCGCATCATCGCGGGGCGCCTGAACAAGCAGATCGCCGACGACCTCGGGATCAGCATCAAGACGGTGGAGGCGCATCGCGCCAACATCATGGAGAAGCTCAACGTCAACACGGTCGCCGACCTGCTGCGTCTCGCGCTCTCCAACAAGCCGCAACAGGCGCAGCAGTAAGCGCGTCTTTCTCCGGCAGCATTCGCGCGCCACAGCGCGCGAATGCTGCCGGCGGCGTCTCGCCGCGACTCTCTTCCCTCGCCCATCGTCCGTTCTGGCCGGAGCATGCCCGCCGCGCGGGTATAATGTCGCCCTTCGAATGGCGCCCGCCCCACGCGCGCCAGCGCTCGCGCCCGCACGAGCGCACTCGAGCCCGCATTGCCCACTCTCGACCCCGACCGACCATGACTGCCACTATCATCGACGGCAACGCCCTCTCCAAGAAACTGCGCGCGCAAGTCGCCACGCGCGCCGCCGCCCTCACTGCCCGCGGCCATCAGCCGGGACTTGCCGTCGTGCTGGTCGGCGACAATCCGGCGAGCGAAGTCTACGTGCGCAACAAGATCAAGGCCTGCGAAGACAACGGCCTCTACTCGTCGTACGACCGCTATCGCGAGTCGCTTTCCGAAGCCGACCTGCTCAAGCGCATCGACGAGTTGAACCGCGACACGAAGATCAACGGCATTCTCGTGCAGTTGCCGCTGCCGAAGCACATCGACAGCCACAAGGTGATCGAGGCCATCGCGCCCGAGAAGGACGTGGACGGCTTTCACGTCGCCAACGCGGGCGCGCTCATGACGGGCCAGCCGCTCTTTCGCCCCTGCACGCCCTATGGCGTGATGAAGATGTTCGAGGAATACAGGATCCCGCTCGAAGGCGCGAACGCCGTGGTGATCGGCCGCTCGAACATCGTCGGCAAGCCGATGGCGCTCCTGCTGCTCGAAAAGGGTGCGACCGTCACGATCTGCCACAGCAAGACGCGCGACCTCGCGAAGCACACGCGCGACGCCGATATCGTGGTCGCCGCGGTGGGCAAGCGCAACGTCCTGACCGCCGACATGGTGAAGCCCGGCGCGACCGTGATCGACGTGGGCATGAACCGCGACGACAACGGCAAGCTCTGCGGCGACGTCGATTTTGCGGGCCTGAAGGACGTGGCCGGCTTCATCACGCCGGTGCCGGGGGGCGTCGGCCCGATGACCATCACGATGCTGCTCATGAACACGATCGAAGCGGCGGAGCGCGCGGCAGGCGCGTAAGCAACACGCGACGACGCGTCACAGCATGACGTTCCCGAAGCGGCCCATCACGGGCCGCTTTCTTTTTTGCGGCGCCGCCCGCTCGCACGGCGACAGCCGCGATTGCGCCACCGCCTCCCGACATCTGTTAATTTGCTCGGATAACCCGGTTGGAAAGCGCGCCTGGCGCCCCAATACTCTGGCTATCGGGCGCGCGTGCCGCGCCCCGGCCCCCTAACCCGCGACAGACAGGAACAGGAAGCATCATGGCTACTACCCCCTCCGACAATCCGCTCCTCGACTTCACCGGACTGCCGCGCTTTGGCGAAATCCGCCCCGAGCACGTGACGCCCGCGCTCGACGTCCTGCTCGCGAACGCGAAGGCCGCGGTCGACCGTGCCGCGCAACCCATGACGCCCGCGCAATGGAGCGACGTGGTCGAGCCGGTCGAGCGCGCCAGCGAGCCGCTTTCGCGCGCCTGGGGCGTGGTCGGCCACCTGAACGCCGTCGCCGACACGCCGGAACTGCGCGCCGCCCACGGCGAGAACCTGCCGCGCGTGACCGAATTCTGGTCGAGCGTCGGCCAGAATCTGGAGCTTTTCAAGAAGTACAAGGCCATCACGAATCACAACTCGTTCGAGCTGCTCTCGGGCGAGCGCAAGAAGATCCTCGACAATTCGCTGCGCGACTTCCGCCTCTCCGGGGCGGAATTGCCCGAAGACCAGAAGCCGCGCTTCGCCGAACTGCAGGAGCGCCAGGCCGCGCTCGCCAAAGCCTTCTCCGACCACGTGCTCGACGCGACCAACGGCTACGCATTCTACGCCACCAGTGAAGCCGATCTCGCGGGCCTGCCCGAGGACGTGATCGCCGCCGCACGCGAAGCCGCCGAGCGCGAGAACAAGGAAGGCTGGAAGTTCACGCTGCACTTCCCCTCGTACTTCCCGGTCCTGCAGTACTCGGAAAACCGCGCGATGCGCGAGACGATGTACCGTGCCTACGTCACGCGCGCGTCCGAACTTGGCCCCGTCTACGGCAGCGGCAAGGCCGAATGGGACAACACAGCGATCATCGAGGAGCAACTGAAGCTGCGCGCCGAAGAAGCGAAGATGCTCGGCTACAACAACTTCGCCGAAGTCTCGCTCACGCCGAAGATGGCGGAAACGCCGGCTCAGGTGATGAGCTTCCTCGAAGACCTCGCCACGCGCGCGCGCCCGCACGCCGAAAAGGACTGGGAAGAGCTGCGCGAATTCGCCGCGAGCGAACTGGGCCTCACGCAGATCGAGCCGTGGGACATGGCGTTCGCCGCCGAGCGTCTGCGCCAGAAGCGCTACTCGTTCTCGGAAAACGAAGTGAAGCAGTACTTCCCGGAAGACTTCGTGCTGCAGGGCCTGTTCAAGGTCACGGAAACGCTCTTTGGCGTGCGCATCCTCCCGGACAGCGCGCCGGTGTGGAATCCCGATGTGCGTTTCTTCCGCGTGGAAAACGCGGACGGCACGCTCGTCGCGCAGTTCTATCTCGACCTCTATGCACGTGAAGGCAAGCGCGGCGGCGCATGGATGGACGACGCCCGCTCGCGCCGCAAGCTCGAAGGCAATGACGTGCAAACGCCGGTCGCGTATCTCACGTGCAACTTCTCGGCCCCGGTGGGCGGCCGCCCTGCGTGCTTTACGCACGACGAAGTCATTACGCTCTTCCACGAGTTCGGCCACGGCCTGCACCACATGCTCACGCGTGTGGACGAACTGGGCGTGTCGGGCATCAACGGCGTGGAGTGGGATGCCGTCGAACTGCCCTCGCAGTTCATGGAAAACTTCTGCTGGGAATGGGACGTGGTGCGCGAAATGAGCTCGCATGTCGAGACGGCCAAGCCGCTGCCGCGCGAACTCTTCGACAAGATGCTCGCCGCGAAGAACTTCCAGAGCGGTCTTGGCACGCTGCGCCAGATCGTGTTCTCGATGTTCGACATGGCGCTGCACGTGGACTTCGACGCTTCGAAGGGCAAGAGCGCGAACGACCTGGCACGCGAGATCAACGAGCGCTACCACGTCATTCCACAGGCGCCGTTCTCGCGCTGGCCGAACACGTTCAGCCACATCTTCGCGGGCGGCTACGCGGCCGGCTACTACAGCTACAAGTGGGCCGAAGTGCTTTCCGCCGATGCCTATGCCGCCTTCGAGGAAGCCGCGCAAGCCGCGAAGTCGAGCGTGCTCGACGAAGCGACCGGCACGCGCTACCGCAAGGAAATTCTGGAAGTGGGCGGCAGCCGCCCGGCGATGGAGTCGTTCAAGGCCTTCCGCGGCCGCGAGCCGAACATCGACGCGCTGCTGCGCCACAACGGCATGGAGCAGCCGCCGGCACAGCAGTGAACACGTGACTCGCTCGTAAGCGATCCGAACTAAAACCGCGCATGGGTTGCGACCCATGCGCGGTTTTTTATTGCTCGCATGTTATCGATGCAGCCTGAAGTCGACGCTTTGCGGTCGTCCTTCGAGCGCAAGCGCCGCGCGTTGCGCGGGTTGCCGGCTCACCACCCTGCCCCGGCTCACGACCGCGAGCCGCGCCGCGCGCAGCCGGATCGCCTCGATGGGATCGCGTGCGTCGAGCACCACGAGGTTCGCCGCGCAACCGGGCGCCACGCCGTAGCCTTCGAGGCCGAGGATCGTCGCGGCATTCGCGGTCACTGCGTCGAAGCAGGCGCGCGAGGCCTCGGTGCCCGTCATTTGCGCCACATGCAGGCCCATGTGCGCGACTTCGAGCATGTCGCCCGAACCGAAGCTGTACCACGGGTCCATCACGCAGTCGTGGCCGAACGCGACGGTCACGCCTGCCGCCATCAACTCGGGCACGCGCGTCATGCCGCGGCGCTTCGGGTAGGTATCGGAGCGCCCTTGCAGCGTGATATTGATGAGCGGATTCGCAATCGCCGCGACACCCGACTCGCGCATGAGCGGTATCAGCTTGCTCACATAGTAGTTGTCCATCGAATGCATCGACGTGAGATGCGACCCGGCCACGCGCCCATGCATGCTCAGCCGATGCGTTTGCGCCGCGAGCGTTTCGATGTGGCGCGAGAGCGGGTCGTCGGATTCATCGCAATGCATGTCCACGCGCAGGCCCTTTTCGGCGGCGAACTCGCAGAGCAGACGCACCGATTCGGCGCCGTCAGCCATCGTGCGCTCGAAGTGGGGAATGCCGCCCACCACGTCCACGCCCATCGCGATCGCGCGCTTGAGATTGTCGAACGCACCGGGGCTGCGCAACACGCCATCCTGCGGAAACGCCACAAGCTGGAGATTGAGATACGGCGCGACACGGCGCTTCACCTCGAGCAGCGCCTCGACCGCGAGCAGCCGCGCGTCGCACACATCGACGTGAGAGCGAATCGCAAGGAGCCCGCGCGCGACGGCCCAGTCGCAGTACTGCAGCGCGCGTTCGACGAGCGCCTCCTGCGTGAGATGCGGTTTGAGCTCGCCCCACAGCGCGATGCCCTCCAGCAGCGTGCCCGACGCATTCACGCGCGGCAGGCCATACGAGAGCGTGGCGTCCATGTGGAAATGCGCATCGACGAACGGCGCGCTCACGAGCGCACCCGCGGCATCGATCTCCTCGCGCGCCGCCGTCGTGAGATGCGGCTCTACCGCGGTAACGCGCCCGCCCTCGATGCCGATATCCACCGTGGGATACCCAGCGGGATGCGCATGCGCGAGCACCGCGCGGCGAATGATCAGGTCCATCTGCGGCTCCTTGTTCTGGCGTGGCGGCGTGGCGCTTTCGTTTTGACTCGCGTCGATTCTATCGGCGCCAGAATGACGCCGCCAGCGGCGTGGCCCGCCTCCACGCGAAGGCGTCAGACGAGCGCGACCAGTCCGTCATCTTCCGCGGGATCGTCGTCGAAGAGCGCGAACTGCCCGCGCAGCGCCGGATTCTCCTCTTCGAGCCGCACGCCCACGCCGAGCAGCCGCACCGCCAGCTTGCGCCGCGCGAGCCCTTTTTCGAGCATCAGCAGGAGGGTACGCACATCGGTGGCATCGGCCACGCACTCGACCGTCGTACGCTGAAAGTCGGCGAAGCGGATCTTCACGAAGAGCTTGCGCACCGCGTGCGCGCAACCCGCGCGTTCGATGCGCGCGTCGAGCAGCACCGCAAGCCGCTTGAGCTCCTCGCTGCACGCTTCGAGCGTGAGCAGATCGTTCACATAGGTCGTCTCGACGCTCACCGACTTGCGCTCCTGATCGGCGCGCACGGGCCGGTCGTCCATACCGCGCGCGAGTTCGTAGAGCCGCTTGCCGAACACGCCGAAATGCCGGTGCAGATCGAACAGCGACCACGTGCGCAGTTGCGCGCAGGTGGTGAGCCCGAGGTTTTCGAGCTTCGCCGCCGTGACTTTGCCGACGCCGTGGATCTTGCGCACGGGCAGCGCAGCGACGAAGGCATCGACTTCAGGCGGACGCACGACGAAGAGGCCATCGGGCTTGTTCCAGTCCGAGGCGATCTTGGCGATGAACTTGTTCGGCGCCACGCCGGCCGATACCGTCACGCCCACGGTTTCGCGCACGCGCGCGCGAATTTCCTCGGCGATCAGCGTGGCGCTGCCCTTGCAGCGCGGGGCGCGCGTGACGTCGAGATAGGCTTCGTCGAGCGAGATCGGTTCGACGTCGGCGGTGTAGTCGCGGTAGATCGCCATGATCTCGCGCGAGGCGGTGCGGTACTTCTCCATCGCCGTGGGCAGGATCAGCAGTTCGGGACACTTGCGCATCGCGAGCGCCGACGACATCGCCGAATGAATGCCGAAGCGCCGCGCCTCGTAGTTGCAGGTGGCGATCACGCCACGCTGGTCGGGCCGGCCGCCCACCGCGAGCGGACGGCCGCGCAATGAGGGGTCGTCGCGCATTTCGACAGACGCATAGAAGCAGTCGCAGTCGCAATGGATGATCTTGCGAGCGGCGGCGGCAAGTGCGGCGGCGGAGCGCCCCGGGTCGGGCGCAGGCGGCGGCAAGTGCGGCGGCGGAGCGCCCCGGGTCGGGCGCAGGCGGCGGCGCGAGGTCGGAAGAAGGCGCGTTCACAGTCTCGATACTGTACAAAAACACAGTGCTATTTTCAAGACAACTGTCCGCGCCCTTTATCGGCTCCCGTACCGCTTCGGATCGGCCAGACCGTCTCTGGACTGCTGGCTGCGCAGGCCTATACTCGTGCGGACTGAACAGGCCACGAGAGTAAGGAACGAATCGATGAAAACGATCGGCGTGATTGGGGGGATGAGCTGGGAATCGTCGGCCGAGTATTACCGGCTGCTGAACCGCCACGCGAAGGCGCGTCTGGGCGGCCATCACAACGCGCGCAGCCTGATGGTGACCGTGGACTTCGCGCAGGTCGAAGCGCTCCAGCGCGCGGGCGACTGGGACGCGCTAGGCGTGCAGATGGCCGAGGCCGCGCAACAGCTCGAACGCGGGGGCGCCGATATCGTGCTGCTCGCGACGAACACGATGCACCGCGTGCGCGCGGCGATCGAGGCAACGATCTCGATCCCCTTCCTGCATATCGCGGACCCGACTGGCCAGGCGCTGCGCGCCGCGGACTTCACGCGAGCGGGCCTGCTCGGCACGCGCTACACGATGGAGCAGGACTTTTACGTGGGACGATTGCGCGAGGCGCATGGCATCGAAGCGATCGTGCCGAACGAACACGATCGCGCGGACGTGCATCGGATCATCTACGACGAGCTATGTCACGGCAACGTGGATGGAGAGTCGCGGCGCGTGTATCAGCGCGTGATCGAAGACCTCGCGGCACGCGGCGCGCAGGCGGTCATTCTCGGCTGCACGGAAATCACGCTGCTAATCGGACAAACCGACTCGGCACTGCCCGTGTTCGACACCACCGCGTTGCACGCGCAGGCTGCGGTGGATTGGGCGATTGGAAGCGAAGCCGGCGCCTAGCGATGGCGCTCGTTGCAGTTTCGAAGCGCAGAAAACAAAAAACCCGCTGATAGCGGGTTGATTGATTGGCACGAGGCCTTGCTGCTTAATACGTTTGGTTGCGGGGGTAGGATTTGAACCTACGACCTTCGGGTTATGAGCCCGACGAGCTGCCAGACTGCTCCACCCCGCGTCCGTCAGAGAAAAGAATTATAGGGTGCCGGGATCACTCCGTCAAGGGTCTTTTTCACACGATCGAAACATCGCGCGCTCGGACACCGTCGGGCAGGCAATCGCGACACGAGAATTATTTCGGACACCCTGGCAAATTTCACCACGCCTGCGTGGGTTCCACCAGCGCCCGCACTTCTTCCGCCCAGGCAAGCCACATCTCTTGCGTATGGATGCCCGCCTTGAGGATCGCGTACTGCAACTGCTGCCCGCGCGTGAGCGATGCCGCGCCGAAATCGCGCTGCTCGATCTCCCGATAGGTCGCGAGCCGCGCGCGATTTTCTTCGATGAGCCGCGTGAGTTCCTCGGCGAGGCCGAGCGGCCCGATCACCGCATCGGCCCGTAGCTTGAGCAGAAACACGTTGCGCGAGTCGAGGTCGAGCGCGGTCTCGCGCACCCAGCGCGCCACTTCAACTCGCCCCACAGGCAACACGCAATACACCTTCTTGCGCGACGCGGCGGCCGTCTCGTCCTCGATGACCGACACCCACCCCGCCTCGACCATGCGGCCCAGTTCGCGATAGATCTGCTGATGGGTGGCGTGCCAGAAGTAGCCGATCGCGCGATCGAAGCGGCGCGCGAGGTCGTAGCCCGACGAAGGCTTTTCCAGCAAGGCGATGAGGATGGCATGCGGCGTCGACATGCGGCGATTCTAAACCACGCCCCACCCGATGCCCGATCTGTTGCGGATCGAATTTTTCCACTATGCAACTGGTTGCATAGTTTAGACGGGTTTGCTATGTTTGAGCCTGCCAGCCGGCGCGCACGCCGGCGCATCGAACCACGCGAGGGTAGCCGCACCCGGCGGCTGCCCCAGTCAAGGAGATATGGATGTCCCTGCCCGCCGTGCTGCGCCGCGGCCTGTCGATTCCGGTCGTCGGCTCGCCCCTTTTCATCATTTCGAATCCCGATCTCGTGATCGCCCAGTGCAAGGCGGGTGTCGTCGGCTCGTTCCCCGCGCTCAATGCGCGCCCTGAACACGTGCTCGGTGAATGGCTCGACCGCATCACCACCGAACTCGCCGAGTACAACGCGAAGCACCCGGACGCCCCGGCGGCGCCCTTCGCCGTCAACCAGATCGTGCACAAGTCGAACGACCGCCTCGAGCACGACCTTGGCGTGTGCGCCCAATACAAGGTGCCGATCGTCATCACGTCGCTCGGCGCGCGCGAAGAAGTCAACCACGCGATCCACGCATGGGGCGGCATCGTGCTGCACGACGTCATCAACAACACCTTCGCGAAGAAGGCCATCGAGAAAGGCGCGGACGGCCTGATCGCCGTGGCTGCCGGCGCGGGCGGCCACGCGGGCACGCTCTCGCCGTTCGCCCTCATCCACGAAATTCGCGAATGGTTCGACGGCCCCCTGCTGCTGTCGGGCGCGATCGGCAATGGCAACGCGATTCTCGCGGCGCAGGCGGCCGGCGCCGATCTCGCCTATATCGGCTCGGCGTTCATCGCCACGCATGAAGCGAATGCCATCGACGCGTACAAGCAAATGATCGTCGAGGGCGGCGCGGGCGATATCGTGTACTCGAATCTCTTCACGGGCGTGCACGGCAACTATCTGCGCCAGAGCATCGTGGCGAGCGGTCTCGATCCGGAGGCGCTGCCGCAGTCGGATCCGTCGGCGATGAATTTCGG
Organism: Paraburkholderia sp. CNPSo 3281; assembly: GCF_024206515.1. Taxonomy (NCBI): domain Bacteria; kingdom Pseudomonadati; phylum Pseudomonadota; class Betaproteobacteria; order Burkholderiales; family Burkholderiaceae; genus Paraburkholderia; species Paraburkholderia sp. CNPSo 3281. Next base: position 317,129 of record NZ_JAMBPS010000003.1, read on the forward strand.
CTCGACGCGCGTGAAGCCGTGGAAGGACATCTGGGGCTCGGGCCAGGGCATTGGCGCGGTGAAGAGCATCGTGCCGGCAGCTGAACTCATCGCGCGTTTGAAGCGCGAATACGAGGCGGCGCGCGTGCGTCTGGGCGTGGTCGCCGCGCCGCAAGCCGAGGAACAAACGGCGGAACAAGCCGCGCTTTGATGCGCGGCGCGAGGCGGGAGCGATCATGCCGCGTCCGCCTCGCCTCGTGATGAACCGCCGTGTTTTATGCGCGCGACTTCACGCGCGCGATTTCCTCTTCGACATCGCGCAACTGATCCTTGCCGAAGTACATTTCCTCGCCGACGAAGAATGTCGGCGAACCGAACGCGCCGCGCTCGAACGCCGACTGCGTGTTCGCAAGCAGCGCGGCTTTCACATCGGCGTCCTGAATCGCCGTTTCGAACGCCGAGGCGTCGAGGCCGTCCGCCTCGAGCGCCGCGCGGATCACGGCGGGGTCGTCCATCTTGAGGCCCTCTTCCCACATGTGCGCGAACATGCGGTCCACGTAGCGCTCGAACGTGCCGAAGCGCCGCGCCGCAATTGCGCCGCGCATGATCTGCAACGTGTTCACGGGGAAGTGCGGATTGTGCCGATAGGCCGTCAGCCCATGCCGCTCGATGAAGCGCCGCATCTCCAGCATCATGAACTTGCGCTTGTTCTCGATGTCCGCGAACGCCTCGGCCGGCGAGCGATTGCCGCTCAACTTGAAAAGGCCGCCAAGCAGGATCGGCACATACTCGAAACGCACCTGCTGGCGCGCTTCGATGCCACCGATCACCTTGTGGCACAGGTAAGCGTTAGGACTACCGAAGTCGAACAGAAACTGCACCTTGATGTCAGCCATCGTGTCTCCCTTATGTGAATACGCGCGCCTTTGCCCGGGCGCGCCGACGTCCTAAGATACCTGAAACCGGGCCGCTGTAATCGACAGTGAGACAAGCACCATGACGCAAAAGAAAGCCGTACTGGTAATCGGCGCAGGCGACGCCACCGGAGGCGCCATCGCGCGCCGCTTCGCACGCGAGGGCTACATTGCATGCGTGACGCGCCGCAATGCCGACAAACTCGCGCCGCTCGTCGCGCAGATCGAAGCCGAGGGCGGCGAAGCGCACGCCTTCGGCTCGGACGCGCGCAAGGAAGAGGACGTGATCGCGCTGTTCGCGGACATCGAGACGCGCATCGCGCCCATCGAGGTGGCGATCTTCAATATCGGCGCTAATGTGCGCTTCGGCATTACCGAAACCACGGCGCGCGTCTATCACAAGGTCTGGGAAATGGCCTGCTTCGCCGGGTTCCTGATGGGCCGCGAAGCCGCCAAAGTCATGCTACCGCGCGAGCGCGGTTCGATCTTCTTCACGGGCGCGACCGCGAGCCTGCGCGGGCGCGAGGGCTTCGCGGCGTTCGCGGGGGCGAAACACGCGCTGCGCGCCCTCGCCCAGTCGATGGCGCGCGAACTCGGGCCGCAGGGCATTCATGTCGGGCAGATCATTGTCGATGGCGCGATCGACACCGAGTTCATCCGCGAGAATTTTCCCGAGCGCTACAAGCTCAAGGAACGCGACGGCATCCTGAACCCCGAGCACATCGCCGACGCCTACTGGACACTGCACCAGCAGCCGCGCGATGCCTGGACGCACGAACTCGATCTGCGGCCGTGGCTGGAACCATGGTGAGGGAACTGTTGCCCGCTTTGCGAAGCAGGCGATAATGGCGCCGAAGTGCACCGAATGCACACCGTCACCCTATCGAGCCTCACATGAAAATCGCCACCTGGAACGTCAACTCCCTCAAGGTCCGTCTGCAGCACGTCATCGACTGGCTCAACGAGAGCAAGACCGACGTGCTCTGTCTCCAGGAACTCAAGCTCACCGACGACAAGTTCCCGCGCGCCGATCTCGAGGCACACGGCTATCGCAGCTGGTTCGCGGGCCAGAAGACCTATAACGGCGTGGGCATCCTCGTGCGCGAAGGCCTGTTCGTCGACGAAGCCACGGTCGTGCGCAACATTCCGGGCTTCGAAGATCCGCAGCAGCGCGTGATCGCCACGACCATTGGTGACGTGCGCGTGGTGAGCGCGTACTTCCCGAACGGCCAGGCGCCCGGCACCGAGAAGTTCGCGTACAAGCTGCAATGGCTCGACGCCATGCACGACTGGCTCGCGCAGGAAATGCAGCGCTACCCGAAGCTCGCGCTGCTCGGCGACTACAATATCGCGCCCGAAGACCGCGACGTGCACGACCCGAAGGCCTGGGAAGGCCAGAACCTCGTCTCGCCCGAAGAGCGCGCGCAGTTTCGCCGCCTGATCGAACTGGGTTTCGTCGATGCGTTCCGCCAGTTCGAGCAGCCCGAAAAACTCTTCACGTGGTGGGACTATCGCATGTTCGCGTTTCGCCGCAACGCGGGCTTGCGCATCGACCATATCCTGCTCGCGCCCGCGCTTGCCGGGCACCTCACCGCGTGCGAAGTGGACAAGGTCCCACGCAAGTGGGAACAGCCGTCCGATCACACGCCGGTGATCGCCACGCTCGATATTGCGGGCTGAACGCGCGCCTTACCAGTTCCCCGCGAGCGTGGTCCACAGAAAGCGATAAACGAGCGCGTCATACTCCGCGCGCTCGAGCGAATCGCTGCCGGGGCCGTGACCGCCTTCCGTGTTCTCCAGATACCAGACATTCGCGTGCCCCTGCTGCTCCATGCGCGCGACCATCTTGCGCGCGTGCGAGGGATGCACGCGGTCGTCGCTCGTCGAAGTCGTGAACAGCGACGGCGGATACACAACACCTGGCTTCACATGGTGGTAAGGCGAATAGGCGGCAAGCGCGCGCGATTCTTCGGCATCCTCAGGATCGCCATATTCGTCTATCCATGACGCACCCGCATGCAGCACCGGGTAGCGCTGCATGTCGAGCAACGGCACCTCGCACACCACGGCGCCAAACAGCTCGGGACGCTGCACCATGCACGCGCCCACGAGCAGCCCGCCGTTGCTGCCACCCTTGATGCCCAGCTGCACGGCGCTCGTATAGCCATCGGCGATCAACTGTTCGGCCACCGCGATGAAGTCATCGAACGAGCGCTGACGATGCTCGCGCTGCGCCTCGACGTGCCAGGCGGTGCCGTACTCGCCGCCGCCGCGAATGTGCGCGATCGCCACCACGCCGCCCTGCTCCAGCCAGCCGATGCCCGAGCCCACGAGATATTGCGGCGTGAGCGCGATTGCGAAGCCGCCATAGCCCGTGAGCAGGCACGGCGACGCCTTGCGTGACTCGCCTTCGAGTACGGCCTTCGGGCCGATCACGGTGAACGGTACGCTCGTACCATCCGCCGAGCGCGCGTGCGAGCGGATGACCGTGAGCGGGCCGGAATCGAACTGCGTGGGCCAGCGGTCGAGCAATTCCCACTGCTGGAGATCGGTTTGCGCGAGATCGGCGAGCCAGTATTCGGGCGGCAGAAGGTAATCGTCGACGTCGACGAATACCTCGTCGTTGAGCGTGTCTTCGATGGGCGAGACATCCACCTGTGAACTCGTACGCGTGGGAAACACCCGCGACTCCCAGCGCCACGCGCCATCTTCCTGCTGCGGCAGCCAGAGCATCGTGCGGCTCTCCACATCGTCGAGCCAGGAGACGATCAAGACGTTTTGCGTATTGGTCCAGTCGCACGCCGACGTAACGGGCGTGGGCGTGAAGAGCGTCGTGAACGCGCGATCACCCGTGAGGAAAGCATCTTCGCGGATCACGAGCAACGCACCGCCCTTGTACGTTACGCCCGAAACGGCCCAGTCGAGCCGCGGCTCGAGCAGCAGCCAGCCATGCCACGCGCCCACCGAGACATGCGTAGGCAGGTCATACACCTGCCAGTCGCCGCGCTCATCGAGACGATAGGTGTATGAATCGAAGAAGTCGACGCTGCGCACCAGGTCGTGGCGCTTCTCGACCGGATCGTAGTCGCCCTCCACGCTGATGTCGTCGAATTCGCCGCTGAACACCACGGGCGCGTCGGCGAGCGCGGTGCCGCGCGTCCAGCGGCGCACCTCGCGCGGATAGCCGGAGCGCGTGAGCATCTTCTTGCCACTCTTGCCGCCCGCGTCCCATCCCAGGTACACGGTATCGCGATCGATCCACGAAATGATGTGCTTGCCTTCCTTCACAATGGCGAAACCATCGTCGACGAACGCGCGCTTCACAATGTCGAATTCGCGCACAATGACCGCGTCGGAGCCGCCATCGGAAAGCTGGATCAGCGCGCGGTCGCCGTCCGGATAGAGGATGTCGATGCCCGCGCACACCCATGGCATGCCCTCTTTCGCGCCGAGCGCGTCGAAGTCGATGAGCGTTTGCCACTGCGGCTTGTGGGCGCGCCAGTCGGCCCAGAGCGCGCGGCGCCACAGGCCCTTGGGATTGTCCTCGTCCTCCCAGAGGTCGTAGGCCCACTCCTGCCAGCGGCTCGGAATCACGGGCCGCTCGCGCGGCAAATAGGCCTGTGCGAGGCGCTTTTCGAGCGCCTCGAAACGCGCACCGCCCTGCCACGCGGCGCGCGTGCGCGTGTTCTGCGATTCGACCCAGGCCATGACGGCGGGGTCGTCGAGCGATTCGAGCGAAAGGAACGGATCGGCCTCGGTGGGCCAGGGAGAAGTCACAGGCATGATCGGTCGTCGACAGGAAAACAGCGTCGATTATGCCCTGTGTGCGCGCCGGTGCACTGCGCGCCGGGCCGGCTCGCGTTGCGCGAGGCCGGCCCGATGCCACATGCTAATACACACTCATTCCAGATTGAGTTCCTGGATCTTGCGCGTGATGGTGTTGCGGCCGATGCCAAGACGCTCGGCCGCCTCGACCTTGCGCCCGCGCGTGAAGTCGAGCGCCTCGCGGATCACGGCGGCTTCGAAGCGGCGCGAGAGTTCGTCCATGACGTCGGCGCTGTTTTCGCGCAAGAGACGCGCGACTTCCGTGCGCAGACCGCTCTCCCACACGCTCAGCGGCGAGACAGCGGCAGCGGTGCCGTTGGACGCGCCGAACGCCGGCGTCCCGAACACCACGCCGCCCGAGACGCCGCCGAGCAAGCCCGCGCCCGCCACGGCACCCGCAACCGGCGATATGCCGCCTGCGCCATTGGTCCCCGCGCCCGCTTCGGAAGCGGCCGAAGCCTCAGCGAGATGCACCGCCGCTCCCGCCGAGCCGTGCGCAGGCACGAGGTCAGGTGGCAGATCCTTGATCTCGATCGTCTGCGCGGGCGCCATCACGGTGAGCCAGTTCGCGAGATTCTCGAGCTGGCGCACATTGCCCGGAAACGGCAGCGACGACATCCACGCAAGCGCCTCGTCCGACACGCGCTTGGGCTCCACGCCCAGCTCGCGCGCGCTTTTCTGGAGGAAGTGGCGCGCGAGCAGCGGAATGTCCTCGCTGCGCTCGCGCAGCGCAGGCAAACGCAGGCGAATCACGTTGAGCCGGTGATACAAGTCCTCGCGGAACAGCCCCTGGCGCACGCGCGTTTCGAGGTTCTGGTGCGTCGCGGCGATCACGCGCACGTTCGCACGCAGCGGGTTGTGCCCGCCCACGCGGTAGAACTGCCCATCAGAGAGCACACGCAAGAGACGCGTTTGCAGGTCGAACGGCATGTCGCCGATTTCGTCGAGGAAAAGCGTGCCGTTCTCGGCCTGCTCGAAGCGGCCCTGGCGCATGGCCTGCGCGCCGGTAAACGCGCCGCGTTCGTGGCCGAACAGTTCGGATTCCAGAAGATCCTTCGGGATCGCCGCAGTGTTCAGCGCGATGAACGGCCCGTTCGCGCGTGGGCTATGTCGGTGCAAAGCGCGCGCGACAAGCTCCTTTCCGGTGCCAGACTCGCCGGTGATGAGCACGGTCGCCGCCGAATGCGAAAGCCGCCCGATGGCGCGGAACATGTCCTGCATGGCCGACGCCTGACCGAGCATCTCGGGCGCTTCGGCGGGACGCTCGTCCCACTGCTGCTCGCCACGCATGCTTTCGTCCACGGCGCGGCGAATCAGCTCGACGGCCTTGTCGACATCGAACGGCTTGGCGAGATACTCGAACGCGCCGCCCTGAAACGCGGCGACCGCGCTGTCAAGGTCGGAGAACGCCGTCATGATGATGACGGGCAACCCCGGCACGCGCTCACGCACGGTTTGCAGCAGCTCGAGGCCCGAGCCGCCCGGCATGCGGATGTCGGAGACGAGCACCTGCGGGCTGTCGTGATCGAGCGCGCTCGCGGCTTCGCGCACGTTCGAAAAGCTGCGGGTGGCGAAGTTCTCGCGGGCAAGGGCCTTTTCGAGCACCCAGCGTATCGATTGGTCGTCGTCTACTATCCAGATCGGCTTCATAAGATCGGTCAGAAGTCCTGGTGGCGTGCGGTATCGGTAAATCTAAATTCAGGTTTAGCTATCGATTCAACTATCAAGCGGCAGCAATATCTGAAACTCGGTGTGGCCCGGCCGGCTATCCACTTCGATCAGTCCGTCGTGCTGCTGGACGAACGTCTGCGCGAGCGTGAGGCCGAGACCGCTGCCATCCTCGCGCCCGGAGACGAGCGGATAGAAGATGCGGTCGCGAATATCCTCGGGAATGCCGGGTCCGTTGTCAGTGATATGCAAGTCCAATGCCAGCTTGCATAATCGTTTGGAAATCGTGACCTTGCGCGCAATGCGCGTGCGCAATTCAATGCGCGCGTCGCCCTGCGAAATGCGTTCGCGCAACGCCTGCGCCGCGTTGCGCACGATGTTCAGCAGTGCCTGGATCAATTGCTCCTTGTCGCCGCGCAGGTCGGGCACGCTCACGTCGTAGTCGCGCTCGATGGTGAGGCCGCGCGGGAATTCCGCGAGGATCACGGCGCGCACGCGCTCGCACACTTCGTGAATATTCACGTCGCCGACGATATGCGGATGCCGGTGCGGCTCCAGCAGCCGGTCGACGAGCGTCTGCAGGCGGTCCGACTCCTTGATGATCACCTGCGTGTACTCGCGCAGTTCGTCGCGCTCCAGCGCGCCGAGTTCGAATTCGAGCAACTGCGCCGCGCCGCGAATACCGCCGAGCGGGTTCTTGATCTCGTGCGCGAGATTGCGGATCAGATGCTTGTTCACCGCCGTGAGGTCGTGAATGCGCTCCTCTCGGTCGCTGCGCAGGTGCCGCTCGTTCTCGAAGAGTTCGAGCAGCACGTAATCGGGCGCGCTTTCGAGAAAACCCACGACCACATGTACGTTCAGCGGTTCGCGTCCGGGGCGTTCCAGCGAAGCGTCGAGCCGCGTCGCGTGAAAGCGATGCTCGGCGATCGACGCAATCGTCGAAAGCAGCTCGTCCGCATTCGAGAAGAGATCGGACCACGCCATCTGCGCGAGCTGACGGCGCGAGAGATCGAGCATCGCCTCCGCAGAAGGATTCGCGAAGGCGACACGCAGTGTGCGCTTGTCGAGCACGAGCACGACAGTGGGCAACGCCTCGAAGCCGGGCAACAGGCCCGACTCGACGAGCGGCGCGTCGTCGGAGAGCGGTTCGGCGTGGCCCTTTCTTGCCTTGATCAGATTCTTGAGCACCATGTTTCAGGCCGGCCGCCACACGGCGCACCAGCAACGGTCCTGGTCGTTAATTCTGGTCACTACGCTGGTCAACAAGCGGGTCAATACGCCTCGTCGACAAGCGACAAAGCGGCCCAACGAAAAAGGGACGGCGCCGCCGTCCCTGGGAGACCCAACGCCCACGCGTCCTGCGAGTCGAAGAAACTGAACCGGCGCTTCGCTGTGTAGCGTGCAGCGAAGCGCCATCGCCAATTACAGCGAGTAGTACAGTTCGAACTCGACCGGGTGCGTGGTCATACGCACGCGTTGCAGTTCGCTTTCCTTCAGCGCGAGGTACGCGTCGATCATGCCGTCGGTGAACACACCACCGCGCGTCAGGAACTCGCGATCCTTGTCGAGCGCGTCGAGAGCCTGGTCGAGGCCGGCGCAAACGGTCGGGATCTTTGCATCCTCTTCCGGCGGCAGGTCGTACAGGTTCTTGTCGGCGGCTTCGCCCGGGTGGATCTTGTTCTGCACGCCGTCCAGACCCGCCATCATCAGTGCCGAGAAGCACAGGTACGGGTTAGCGAGCGGATCCGGGAAGCGCGTTTCGATACGGCGGCCCTTCGGGTTCGACACGTGCGGAATACGGATCGATGCCGAACGGTTGCGTGCCGAGTAAGCGAGCTTGACCGGCGCTTCGAAGTGCGGCACGAGACGCTTGTACGAGTTCGTACCCGGGTTCGTGATGGCGTTCAGCGCGCGAGCGTGCTTGATGATGCCGCCGATGTAGAACAGCGCGAATTCCGACAGACCTGCGTAGCCATTACCCGCGAACAGGTTCTGGCCGTCCTTCCAGATCGACTGGTGAACGTGCATGCCCGAACCGTTGTCGCCAACGACCGGCTTCGGCATGAACGTTGCCGTCTTGCCGTACGTGTGCGCGACGTTGTGGACGATGTACTTCAGTTGCTGCGTCCAGTCCGCGCGCTGAACCAGGGTCGAGAACTTCGTGCCGATTTCGTTCTGGCCCTGGCCCGCCACTTCGTGGTGGTGCACTTCGACCGGAATGCCGATCTGCTCGAGCAGCAGACACATTTCCGAGCGGATGTCCTGGAACGAGTCGACCGGCGCAACCGGGAAGTAGCCGCCCTTCGTGCCCGGACGGTGACCCGTGTTGCCGCCTTCGAATTCCTTGCCCGATGACCACGGTGCTTCTTCCGAGCCGATCTTGACGAAGCAGCCCGACTGGTCAGCGCTCCACTGGACCGAGTCGAAAATGAAGAATTCCGGCTCCGGACCGAAGAAGGCGGTGTCGCCCAGGCCCGTGCTCTTCAGGTAGGCTTCAGCGCGCTTGGCGAGCGAGCGCGGATCGCGCTCGTAGCCCTTGCCGTCGGCCGGCTCGACCACGTCGCAGGTCAGCACGAGCGTCGATTCTTCGTAGAACGGGTCGATGAAGGCCGTGTTCGGGTCCGGCACGAGCAGCATGTCCGAGGCTTCGATGCCCTTCCAGCCGGCGATCGACGAACCGTCAAACGCATGACCCGACTCGAACTTGTCTTCGTCGAATGCCGACAGCGGAACCGAAACGTGCTGCTCCTTGCCACGCGTGTCGGTAAAGCGGAAGTCGACAAACTTGACGTCTTCGTCCTTGACGAGTTGCATGACGTCGGCCACGGATTTACTCATAACCTATTCTCCTGATTAACGATTTCGGCGAACGCTGCCGCCGTCCCAATCTTGTTGATCCCCGCCGGCCGCCTCCTTCCCAGGTCTGTCCTGCTGACCTCGACTGGCCGGCTGCGATCGATCGAGACATATAAAGCAGCTTCCATGCCATGCATGCGCCAACGTGGCGCAAAACCCTTACGCGGCACGCACTTGGAGTCAAAAATCGTGCGCCGCGCTTTTGTGGAGCCGCCAGCGTGGCGGCTCATCGGCACCAAATTCGTGCAATCCCGAATTTGGCGCGCGAATCTCTCTTAATTATGGTGCAAAACACCTCTCATGCACCACTTCAATGCATCCAACCCTTTGTATCGGCCCAAAGCATCGCGCAGATACGGTTTCGCCTTGTCCGCACCGTCCTACCCGCCCCGTCCCCGCGCGCTAGAATGGTTTTTTGGTCCAACGCGAAACAGGAGATCCGTTGTCATGAGTACGCTCGAACAGTTGTACGCCCAAGCGGAGAAGCGCCGCGTCGAGAACCAGCTGCCCTACGCGGGCGCGGTATCGCCCGCAGAGGCATTCGAGCTTCTCCAGCTCGACCCGCGCGCGCGCCTCGTCGACGTGCGCACGCGCGCTGAACTCGACTGGGTCGGCCGTCCCGTCGTGGGCGACGGCCAATACTCGCACGTCGAATGGACCCGCTATCCGGGCGGCGTGCCCAACGCCGAGTTCCTCACCCAGCTCAAGAGCGCCGTGGATGCCGACGCACCCGTGCTGTTCCTCTGCCGCAGCGCCGCGCGCTCCAAGCTCGCCGCCATCGAGGCCGCAAAGGCCGGCTTCACGAAGGCCTATGACCTGCTCGAAGGTTTCGAAGGCGACAAGGACGGCCAGGGGCACCGCAAGACCGTCACCGGCTGGTGCTTCCGAGGCCTGCCGTGGATCGGCGCCTAAGACCGCTGCGCTCCAACCTGACGGGCCACTCTGAGCGCCCGGTGTGACACGCCGATGATGCGCCGCCTGCCCTACAGGCGTACGCGGCGCACCTTCACACGCTGATTCAAAAACCGGCGCGCGGCCCACTGCGGCGCTCGCGATCGGGCGAGCCTTAGCCCGGCGCCGCCGGCTCGACCACATCGCCGCCCAGCTCGTGCACGCCTTCGCGCAGCTTCACGAATGCCGCCGCCACGGCTTCGGGCTCGCCCTTCACGCCCAGATCGATGTGCCGGCGCGCATAAATACCGCCGCGCTCCGTATCGCCCACGCTCGGCAGGCTGAACACCCGCACGCCCGGAAAATCGCGCTCGATGCGCTCCATGAGCGGCGTGAGCGTCGACTCCGGCAGCTCGAACACGAGCAGCGACTTCTCGGCGTGCGGCGTCTGGTGATGCAGGTGTGCGTACTTCGTGTCGAGCACCCACTCGATCATCGGCCAGGCCATCACGGGGAAACCGGGCACGAAGTAATGATCGCGAATCGAAAAGCCCGGAATCTTGTTGTAGCCGTTCGGGATGATCTCGCAGCCCTGCGGGAACGTGCCCATCTGGAAGCGGTGCAGGTTCTCGGGTGACTGGTAGTTCACGGGATCGGCGCCCGTGTGCATGTCGCGGATGCGCTCGCGGATCGCCGCTTCGGCGTCGGGGTGCAACGCGAGCGGCACGCCCAGCGCCGCTGCGGCGCACTGGCGAGTGTGGTCGTCCGGCGTCGCGCCGATGCCGCCCGTCGAGAACACGATGTCGCCCGAAGCGAACGAGCGCCGCAACGTCTCGGTGATGCGCTCGGGGTCGTCGCCCACGTACTGGGCCCACTCGAGCGAAAGGCCGCGCGCGCCGAGCAGTTCGATGACCTTCGGCAGATGCTTGTCGGAGCGGCGCCCCGAGAGAATCTCGTCGCCGATGATGATGACGCCAAATGCCATGGGTCGCCTCGTTGATAGTCTTGATGATTAAGCGTTAGTGCACGATCGTCACGTCACCGGACGCCTGCTGCGCCTCGTGCGCGCGCATGCGCTGAAGCGCGCGCAGGCAGTAGTGCCCGAACCAGAGCGCCGTGAACACCAGAATGAACGCATAGATCCAGATGGTCACCGCCGCCAGCACCGGGAAGAACAGCAGCAGCCACGCTGACACGGCCCAGATCGCCGTGGGCAGCGAGCCCAGCAGTCCGCTGACCACGCCAATCACGAGCAGCGGCAGGCGGTGGCTGCGCACCAGCGCGCGGCGCTCCTCCACGCTTGCGTGCAGTGCGAGCGCATCGTAGGTCATCACCCGATACGTGAGCCAGCCCCACAACAGCGGCGGAATGAGCGCGAAGAACGGTGGAATGAGCCACAACGGCAGTGTCACGATCATCGCGATCAGGCAGACGAGGGTCGTGACAAGCGAATAGAACAGGCTGCCGTACCAACTGCCGCCGCGCCGCATCTCAATCATGCCGTACTGGCGCTTCGAAAGATGGCGGATCACGCGCGGCATCGCGATCGCGACGATCAGCAGCAGCACCGTGATCACGATGAGCGGAATCGTCAGGATGATGACCAGAAACGGCGCGATCGTCGCACGCAGCCAGCCGAAGCCGAGCGCGTCGAATAGATGATAGAGGTAGGCCGTCGACGACCAGTTCGCGAGCGCGCCGCGCATGAGGTCGAGCAGCGGCTGCCAGAACACATAGAGCACGGCGCCCCACACCGCCGCCGCCACGAGAAATGGCACGAAGGTGAGGAGCAGCATGGCGGGATGGAACACGCTCGCGAGCGCGCGTCCGAACGAGCGCAACAGGTCATTCATGCGAGCGGAATACGGCGAAAAGGACAGGTAGAGAACACGGTGTCGGCGAAATCGGTGCGACCAAGCCGACAGCATAAACCACCGCGCGCACGGCGGGTAAGACGGGTGCGAGGAAGGGCAAGGACGCCGCGCCGGCGCTCAGGTCACGGTGGCGTCGTCGCGCGCCTCGGACTGCACGGCAGTGGCGGCGCGGGCGCGCGAACGCAGGCGCCGCGCGATGCGGGTGAACGCATAACCCTGCTGCGCCCAGAATCCCTCGCCATAGCGCGCGCCTTCGAGCTGGTCGCGAATGCCCGTGGGCTCGATCTCGCGATTAAACGACGCGCTGCCGAACATCATGTCCCACCAGGGGAACAGCACGCCGAAGTTGCAGCCATAGTGGGTGCCTTCGTGGCCATAGCCGATGGAGTGATGCCGGCGGTGAAAACGCGGGCTCACCACGAGCCGCTCGCCGAGCCAGCCGAAATGCACGCGAATATTGGCATGCTGCACGCTCTGCACGAAGTTCGTGAGCGCGACGAGCACCACGAATTGCGCGGGCGGCACGCCGATGACGAGCGCCACGGCGGCGAACATGCACGACTGCCCGATCACGTCGAGCAAGTGGTTGCGGTCGTCGCACCAGAGCGACATCTTGCGCTGGCTGTGATGCACGGCGTGCAGCTCCCACCAGATGCCGTAACGATGCGAAAGCCGGTGATACCAGTAGCTGAAGAAGTCGAGCACCACGAGGTAGATCGCGAACGCCACGAGCGGCTGCGTGGTGACGCCCGGCCAGAGGTTGTCGAGATCCACCGTCTTCACGCCCATGAGCCGCAGCGCGCTCTGTGCACGGTCGAAGAACGGCTGCATCGTGAAGAAGAACAGCAGGTTCAGAATGCCGAGGCGCGTGGCCCACGTGTAGAGCGCATCGACGCCCACGCCCTTGCGGTCGCGCCACTTTTCCGCGGGAACGAGCGCTTCGAGCGGGCGCAGCAGCGCGTACATCAGGCCCACTTCGAGCAGGCCCACGATCACCCAGTACAGCGCGTCGTAGGTGTCTTCGTCCACGTTCATCATGCCGACGCGGAAGAGCAGCGGCTGAATGACGTTGATGTAGAGGAGCGTTTGCAGCCAGGAGACGAGGTCGTCTGCCGACGCGACCACCGACTGCCCCGCGTGCGCGATGAAAGCCAGCAACGACGCCACCGTATCCATGCGCGCGCCCCGTTGCTTTAAGCCCCGTTCGGCGCCGTGACGGGCGCGCGATCGTAGAAGTAGATGCCGTGCGGCGAGCGGCCCACGGCGATGGTCTTGATGAGCTTCCGGGTTTGCATGTCGATGAGGCCGATGTGCTTCGCGAAACGGAACGTCACCCACAGGTAGCGCTTGTCGGCGGTCAGCTCCATGTCGTCGGGGCCGGGCATCAGGCCGCTGATCTCGCCGGTCTTTTCGAGCGTGTCCTCGTCGATGATGCTGATGACGTTCGCCACGCGGCTCGACACCAGCACGTGGCGGCCGTCCACGAGCGAGCGGAAGTTGTGCGCGGCCTTGCCCACCTGGATCGTCTTGACGATCTTCTGGTTGCGCCAGTCCACCACCGCCACGTAGTCGGCGCCCGTCATGCCGATGAGCAGGTACTTGTCGCCGGGCGTGAGCCACAGGCCTGCCGGTGCGGCACCGACCTTCATCTTCCAGAGCAGCTTCTGCGTCGGCAGATCGACCGCGGCGATTTCGCCCGAGACCTGCAGGGAAACGAACACGGTGCGGCTGTCGTTCGTGAACGCCAGGTGGCTCGGCATGGCCGAGAGCGGCAGGCGTTTGGCGAGCGTGATGTTGCTGCCGCCCGCGTAGTTGTAGATGTCGAGGCGGTCGAGGCGCAGGCCCGTAGTGACGAACCACTTGCGGTCGGGCGAGAAGCCGAGCTGATACGGGTCTTCGACGTTTTCGACCCAGCGCTGCGGCTTGCCGGTTTTCGGATCGACGAACAGGAGGTTGTTCGACACCGAGTTCGCGACGATCAGCGAGGTGTTGTCCGGCGTGGGAAAGAGGTGGTGCGGTTCCTTGCCCGTGGGCACGGTGCCGACGACTTCGTGCGTCTTGTCGTCGATGAGGCTCAGCGTCGCTTCGCCCGAATTCAGGACGATGATGTTGTTCGCGTAGGCGGCTGTAGAGGCGAAGGTGGCAAGCGTCGCTGCGCAAGCGAGCGCAAACGTTGCGGCCTTGGCGGCGACGCGGCTAAAGGTGTTGTTGTTCGGCATGAAGAATCGTTCCCGGGCAGATTCGTGATTGTAGAACGTCTACCCGCACGCAAGGTTGACGTAGGGCCCTTGAAATATGCAAGGGGCGCAATTAAGCGCCCCTTTTTCGAACAAGTCGAACAACTGTTATGGCCCGTAATGCGCCTTATCGCTGCATCGATTCCCATACCTTGTGGAGGCGTTTGACCGAAACCGGCATCGGCGTGCGCAATTCCTGCGCGAAGAGCGAGATGCGCAGCTCTTCGAGCAGCCAGCGGAACTCCGAAAGACGCGGATCGAACACGCCGCCGCGCTGCGAGAGCGCGCGCTGATACTGCTGCGCGAGCGGCTGGAATTCGGCGGCCTGGCGCGCGTCGCGCGCGGGGTCGGCGCGCAGCTTGTCGATACGCAGCGCGACGCCCTTCAAGTAGCGCGGGAAATGCACGAGCTGCGCATAGGGCGTCTCCAGAATGAAGCGCTTGCCGATGAGCGCGTCGACCTGCGCCTGCATGTCCGCCCCCGGCGCGCCGAAGGCCTTGGCCTGCACGAGTTTTTTGGCCAACGACGCGTATTCCGCGAGAATCTGCCCCACCAGACGCGCGATTTCCTGCGCGAGCAGCGAAAGACGTCCGCGGCCTTCGTCCTTGCGCGCGTGGAAGCTCGCGTCGTCGTCGGGCAGCGGGTCTTGCAGGCAGGCGCGATCGAGCGCGAGTTCGACCAGCTGGTCGCGCAGCTCTTCCTGCGTGGCGCGCGCCATGAACTGCATCGCCATCTCGCGCAGACCCGGCAGGTTCCTCTCCAGGTAGCGGATCGGCTCGCGCAGCTGCAGCGCGAAGAGCCGGCGCAGCCCCGCGCGATGGATGCGCGCGGCCTCCTCCGGCGAATCGAACACCTCGACGTCGCAGTGCGTACCGCGATCGACGAGCGCCGGATAGCCGAACAGCGTCTGTCCGCCCCGGCGGATTTCCAGCAGCTCGGGCAGCTTGCCGAAATTCCACGTCGAGAGGTTTTCGTAGAGCGCCGTGGCGGGCGTTGCGTCGCCCGTCGCGGGCGTATGAGGCGCATTGCTCTTTTGCGGCGCGTGGTGGTTTGCGGCGCGCTCGACCGGAGCGTTCTGCGGTGCCTCACCGCCCTGCGCATGCGTTTCCAGCGCGGCGAGCGCCGTCGCGCTCGCAAGCTTCTGGAATTGCTGCTGCGCCTGCGCGCCGAGTTCGGCGCGCAGTTGCGCGAGGTTGCGGCCCATCGCGAGCTGGCGACCGTGCTCGTCGATCACCTTGAAGTTCATGAAGAGGTGCGCGGGCAGCGTCTCCAGCTTGAAGTCGGCGGACTTCAGGGCGATCTGCTTTTGCTCGCGCACGTCGGCGATCAGCGCTTCCATGAGCCCGCCCGCACCGAAACGCTCGCCGCCCACGCGCTCCGCGAAGCCGGCCGCGTACTCGGGCAGCGGCACGCAGTGGCGG
Source organism: Paraburkholderia sp. CNPSo 3281 (assembly GCF_024206515.1). Classification (NCBI taxonomy): domain Bacteria; kingdom Pseudomonadati; phylum Pseudomonadota; class Betaproteobacteria; order Burkholderiales; family Burkholderiaceae; genus Paraburkholderia; species Paraburkholderia sp. CNPSo 3281. Next base: position 332,794 of record NZ_JAMBPS010000003.1, read on the forward strand.
CGCAGCTTCTGCGGCAGCGACTTCAGGAGCAGTTGCGCCTTCTCCTTGAGCATACCCGGCACGAGCCATTCGCAGCGGCGCGCATCCACCTGGTTGAGCGCGTAGAGCGGCACCGCGAGCGTCACGCCGTCGCGCGGCGAGCCCGGCTCGAAGTGATACGTGAGCGCCATCGCCACGCCCGACATCGTCATGCGCTTCGGGAACAGCTCGGTCGTCACGCCCGCTGCTTCGTGGCGCATCAGGTCGTCGCGAGAGAGGTACAAAAGACGCAGCTTGTCCTCGTGCTGGCCGCCCTTCCTCACCTCGTCGCGATACCAGCGCTCGAACGACGCCCCCGAGTAAATGCCTTCGGGAATCGCCTGATCGTAAAAGCCGTAGATCAGCTCATCGTCGACCAGCACGTCCTGGCGGCGCGACTTGTGTTCCAGCTGCTCGATATCGGCGAGCAGCTTGCGGTTGTGCGCGAAGAACGCGAGCTTCGTGTCGAATTCGCCTTCCACGAACGCGCCGCGAATAAAGAGTTCGCGCGCACGCGCCGGGTCCTGCTTGCCGAACGCCACGCGCCGGCGTTGATACACCGTCAAGCCATACAGCACCCCGCGCTCGAACGCGCTCACCTGCGCCGCGCGTTTTTCCCAATGCGGCTCGGAGAGCGACTTCTTCAGCAAATGCGCGCCGACCTTCTCCAGCCACTCGGGCTCGATCTTCGCGATGCAGCGCGCGTAGAGGCGGCTCGTTTCGACGAGTTCGGCCGCCACCACCCAGCGCCCCGCCTTCTTCACTAGCGCCGAGCCCGGCCACAGATGGAATTTGATGCCGCGCGCGCCGAGGTAATGCGGCTCGTCGTCGGCCTTCAGGCCGATATTGCCGAGCAGGCCCGTGAGCAGCGCGTGATGGATCTGCTCGTAGGTTGCATCCGCTTCGTTGATGCGCCAGCCATGCTCGCGCACCACCGTCAGCAATTGCGAATGCACGTCGCGCCATTCGCGCAGACGCAGGTGCGAGAGGAAATTCGCGCGGCAGGCATCGAGCAGTTGCCGGTTGGACTTCTTGTGCGCGACGGCCTCTTCGAACCAGGCCCAGATCTTGAGCCACTGGAGAAACTCGGAGCGCTCGTCGGCAAAACGGCGATGCGCCTGGTCCGCCTGCTCCTGCGCCTCGATCGGCCGCTCGCGCGGATCCTGCACCGAAAGCGCGCTCGCGATGATGAGCACTTCGCGCAGCGCCTGCTCGTCGCGTGCGCCGAGAATCATGCGGCCCACGCGCGGATCGAGCGGCAGGCGCGCGAGTTCGCGGCCGAGCGGCGTGAGCGCGTTGTCGTCGTCCACGGCGCCGAGCTCGTTGAGCAGCTGATAGCCGTCGGCGATCGCGCGGCCCGGCGGCGGCTCGATGAACGGGAACGTCTCGATCGCCGTGAGATGCAGCGACTTCATGCGCAGAATCACGGCGGCGAGCGACGAGCGCAGGATTTCCGGATCGGAAAAGCGCGGCCGCGCGATGAAATCCGCTTCCTCGTAAAGCCGGATGCAGATGCCGTCCGCGACACGCCCGCAACGGCCCGCGCGCTGGCTCGCCGCCGCCTGTGCAATCGACTCGATCTGCAACTGCTCGACCTTGTTGCGGTACGAGTAGCGCTTCACGCGCGCGAGGCCCGTATCGACCACGTAGCGGATGCCCGGCACCGTAAGCGACGTTTCGGCCACATTGGTCGCGAGCACGATGCGGCGCGCGTTCGACGGCTTGAATACGCGTTCCTGCTCCTGCGCGGAAAGCCGCGCGAACAGCGGCAGGATTTCCGTGTGCGGCGGATGATGCTTGCGCAGCGCCTCTGCCGCGTCGCGGATTTCGCGCTCGCCGGGCAGGAACACGAGCACGTCGCCCGAGCCTTCGCGGCAGAGTTCGTCGACGGCATCGACGATCGCTTCCATCAGGTCGCGATCGGTATCGCGTTGCGACTTCGCGCCTTTTTCGCGACCCGTCGTGCCCTGCGCGTTCTTCACCGCCGGGCTGTCTTCCTGCACCGGGCGATAGCGCACCTCGACGGGATACAGCCGCCCGCTCACCTCGATGACCGGTGCGGGCTTTTCCTCGCTGCCGAAGTGGCGCGCGAAGCGATCGGCGTCGATGGTCGCCGAAGTCACGATCAGCTTGAGGTCGGGCCGGCGCGGCAGAATCTCCTTCAGATAGCCGAGCAGGAAGTCGATGTTCAGGCTGCGCTCGTGCGCCTCGTCGATGATGATGGTGTCGTAGGCCTTGAGCAGCGGATCGGTTTGCGTCTCTGCGAGCAAAATGCCGTCGGTCATGAGCTTGACCGAGGCGCCCGGCGAGAGATTGTCGGTGAAGCGCACCTTATAGCCGACCACTTCGCCGAACGGCGTATTAAGTTCGTCGGCGATGCGTCGCGCCGTGGCTGAAGCCGCGATCCGGCGCGGCTGCGTATGGCCGATCAATCCCGTGCCGCCCGCGCCGAGGCCGCGGCCCAGCGCGAGCGCGATCTTCGGCAACTGTGTGGTCTTGCCCGAGCCCGTTTCGCCGCTCACGATCACGACCTGATTCTGCGCAATCGCACGCGCGATTTCCTCACGTCGGCCGGAGACCGGCAGCGCTTCGGGGAACGTGATGGGCGGCACCTTGTTCGGCTCGACGCTCGTGCGTGGTGCACGCGGCGGACGCTCCTGGCGTTCAGCGCGCGGCGCGCGATCACGTTCACGTTCACGTTCGTCTTCGTTGCCGGGGCGCGGCGCATGTTCCGATTTCGGCTTTGTGGGTCGCTGCGGATTCGGTGGGTTCTGCGGCTTCGCCTGCTTCGGGGGTTGCTGCGCGCGCGGCGGTTGATTGCGCGGCGCCTCGGCGCGCGCCTCGCGCGATTCGCCGGAGCGGTCTCGCGGCGCGTTTCGCTGCGCCGGGCGTCGATCGTCGCGCACCTCGCGTGGCCTGGCCGGCTGCGCGGCGCTGCGCTCCGTACGCGGTTCACCTCGCGATGGAGATTGTGACTGCGGCGCGGCCTTCGTTTCGCTTCCCTGCTCAGGGCGCTGATCCGGGCGCTGCTCCGCGCGCGGCGGCGTCTGCTGCTGCGTCTGCGGTTGCGTCTGCTCCGCGCGCTTGTCCTGCACGCGCGCGCCGCCCACCAGCGCGCCAAGCTTGTCCGTCGACGCGAGCTTTTGCCCGTCGCCATACTTCTGCGACGCGCTTTTCGCTTTCGCGCCGTCCTGCGCCGTTTCCTTCCCGGCCGGGGTGTTGCTGCCCTGCGCCGAGGCAGGTCTTTTGGGTACATTCGACATGGGGGCGCATTATAATCCCGGGCATGAATTCCCAAACCGACCTCGTCCCCGCCACCGGCAGCACGCCGGCATCCACGGCCGCTGCGGATTCCGCTTCGCAGCTCGTCGCGCAGCACGCGCAGTTCGTCGACTGGATGCGATCGGTCGCGCCCTACATCCACGCGTTCCAGGGGAAGACTTTCGTCGTCGGTTTCGGCGGCGAGGTCGTGCACCAGAACCTGCTCAACGCGCTCGTCGCCGACATCGCGCTTTTGCAGGCCATGGGCATCCAGATCGTACTCGTGCACGGTTCGCGCCCGCAGGTCGAGGAGCAGATGAGCCTGCACGGCGTCGAATCCGAGTTCTCGCATGGCATGCGCATCACCAATGCCCGCGCGCTCGAATCCGCGAAGGAAGCCGCCGGCGAAGTGCGTCTCGATATCGAGGCCGCGATCAGCCAGGGTCTGCCGAACACGCCGATGGCGCATGCGCACATCAGCGTCGTGTCGGGCAACTTCGTGACAGCGCGGCCGGTCGGCATTCTCGACGGCGTGGACTTCCAGCATACGGGCGTCGTGCGCAAGATCGACGCCGATTCGATCCGCCACTCGCTCGCGAGCCGCAAGCTCGTGCTGCTCTCGCCGCTCGGTTTTTCGCCCACGGGCGAGGCGTTCAATCTGTCGATGGAGGACGTCGCCTCGGCGGCGGCCATCGCGCTGCGCGCCGACAAGATCGTTTTCCTCACGGAAACGCAAGGCCTGATCGACGAGGAAGGCGAGCTGATCCGCGAAATGTCACTCGACGACGCCTACAAGCTGCAAGAAGGCGGCACGGTGCTCGGCGACGAAGGCTTCTATCTGAAGCACTCCATTCGCGCCTGCCGCGGCGGCGTGGGCCGTGCGCACATCATTCCCTACGCGCTCGACGGCGGCTTGCTGCTCGAACTGTTCCTGCACGACGGCGTGGGCACCATGATCTCTTACGAGAATCTGGAAAGCCTGCGCGAAGCTACGCCTGACGACGTCGGCGGCATTCTCACGCTGATCGAGCCGCTCGAAACTGACGGCACGCTCGTGCGGCGCGGGCGTCACCAGATCGAGCGCGACATCGACCACTTCTCGGTGATCGAGCACGATGGCGTGCTGTTCGGCTGCGCGGCGCTTTACGCGTATTCGCAGGAGCGTATCGGCGAAATGGCGTGCCTCACGGTCTCGCCCGAAGCACAGGGCTCCGGCGACGGCGAACGCCTCTTGCGCCGCATCGAGCAGCGCGCGCGGGCGCGCGGCCTCACGCGCATTTTCGTGCTCACCACGCGCACCGAACACTGGTTCCTGAAGCGCGGCTTCGTCAAGGTTACAGTGGACGACCTGCCCGAAGACCGCCGCCGCCTCTATAACTGGCAGCGCAAATCGCTCGTGCTGATGAAACAGCTCTGAGCGCGCTGCCACCCACACATACGACTACAGGAGAAGCACAGCATGGCCCGTATGATCCAATGCGCGAAGCTCGGCAAGGAAGCCGAAGGCCTCGACTTTCCTCCGCTGCCGGGCGAGCTCGGCAAGCGCATCTACGAAAACGTCTCGAAAGAGGCATGGCAGCAGTGGCTCAAGCAGCAGACCATGCTGATCAACGAAAACCGGCTGAACATGGCCGATCCGCGCGCGCGCCAGTACCTGATGAAGCAGACCGAGAAGTTCTTCTTCGGCGAAGGCGCCGACCAGGCTTCGGGCTACGTGCCGCCGACCGAAGGCTAAGGCCTTCCGTTGCGCGCCGGGATTTGTCCCCGAGCCGCACAAACGCAGCATAATGCTCCGCAAAAACCGCGCCCCCGGCGCGGTTTTTTTATGCGCTTCATGCGCTTTCCAGGCCGCGGAACGGTTCCATCAAAACGGCGCAATCCCCCGCCACATGGGCCTTCCAGCCCGCGCCCCGAATCCCCGCAGATGCCGAGGTTTGCGCGATCTTCCGTTATCGTGCTACCATGTGGCCTCGTTCAACAGGCATTAGCCATCAATTGCATTTGGCACGGCGCCCCAAAACGCCATTATCCCGAATGCGCATATGACAAAAGGAACGCTCCGCCACGCGGGCTTCTTTTTCGTTTCAGCGGCGCTTTGACCAGGCAACCCCAGGCACCTCGTGCCGGTCCAGCGTCCTCATGCGTCCTGCCCCCCTTCCACGGCCACGCAGGCGCAACGTTAAACACAATTCGTCCGAGTGTCGTTTCGCGACACTTCAGCATTGCTTTCGTGCGCCGCTCGCCTTGTGCGATGCACCATCGGCCCGCCCTCGTCTCTGACGTCACGCGGCGAGCCGTGCGCGAAATGTCGCCGCTATCGCGAAACGGTACTCTCCGGCAACCGTGGCGAGCCCTCGTGGGTTCGTCGCAGTCATTGGAGATGCAGACCTTGACCGCTTCCACTTCCGGCTCGTCGGCCCAGACCGACCTTACCCTCGACGACATCACGATCGTCGATAAAAGCCTCCTCAAACGCGCCGTCGGCGCCATGGCGCTCGGCAACGCCATGGAATGGTTCGACTTCGGCGTGTACAGCTACATCGCCGTCACGCTCGGCCAGGTGTTCTTCCCGTCGAGCAGCCCTTCGGCGCAGCTCATCGCCACGTTCGGCACGTTCGCGGCCGCGTTCGTCGTGCGCCCGATCGGCGGCATGGTGTTCGGGCCGCTCGGCGACCGCATCGGCCGCCAGCGCGTGCTCGCGATGACGATGATCATGATGGCCTGCGGCACCTTCGCCATCGGCCTGATTCCCTCGTACAAGTCGATCGGCATTGCCGCGCCCGCGCTACTGCTCGTGGCGCGCCTGGTGCAGGGCTTCTCGACCGGCGGCGAATACGGCGGCGCGGCGACCTTCATCGCCGAATTCGCCACCGACAAGCGCCGCGGCTTCATGGGCAGCTTCCTCGAGTTCGGCACGCTGATCGGCTATGTGTTCGGCGCGGGCACGGTTGCCGTGCTGACCGCCGCGCTCTCGCACCAGCAGCTGCTCGACTGGGGCTGGCGCGTGCCGTTCATGATCGCGGGTCCGCTCGGCCTCGTGGGTCTCTATATCCGCACGAAGCTCGAAGAAACGCCCGCGTTCAAGCGCGAAGCGGAACTGCGCGAAGCCGAAGAGCACACGCGCCCGAAGCTCACGCTGCATTCGCTCCTCACGCAGCATCTGCGCCCCTTCCTGCTCTGCGTGGGTCTCGTGCTGATCTTCAACGTGACCGACTACATGGCGCTGTCGTACCTGCCGAGCTACCTCTCGGCAACGCTGCACTTCAACGAGACGCACGGCCTCTTCCTCGTGCTGATCGTGATGGTGCTGATGATGCCGATGACGCTCGCGTTCGGCCGCCTGTCCGACGCCGTGGGCCGCAAGCCCGTGATGCTCGCGGGCTGCGTGGGCCTGATCCTGCTGTCGATCCCGTCGCTCACGCTGATCCAGACGGGCGCGCTCGTGCCGGTGTTTTTCGGTCTCCTGATTCTCGGCGCGCTGCTCTCGTGCTTCACGGGCGTGATGCCCTCGGCGCTGCCGGCGCTGTTCCCGACCGCGATCCGCTATGGCGCGCTCGCCATCGGCTTCAACGTGTCGGTGTCGCTGTTCGGCGGTACCACGCCGCTCGTGGCGGCATGGCTCGTCGAACACACGCAGAACCTCATGATGCCCGCGTACTACCTGATGGGCGCGGCGGTGATCGGCATCATTTCGGTGCTGGCGCTGCATGAAACGGCGCGCCGCCCGCTGCCGGGCTCGGCGCCGAGCGTGAGCACCAGGGCGGAAGCGCACGCGGTACTGCGCGGGGTGCGTCTCGCGCGCGAACTCGACGAGGAATACGCCGTCGCCAACGCCGTGCGCGCCTGATACGGCACCGCTGAAACGCAAAAAGGCCAGCTTCGTGCTGGCCTTTTTTCTTGCGCGCTCGCTTAGTGCTATTCGACGAGATTGACGTGCTCGACCTCCAGTGCGCCCTTGCTGCCGATCGTCAGCATCGCCGCCGAGATCGGCAACTTGAAGCGGCGCGGCCCCGCGCTGCCAGGGTTCACGTACAGCACGCCCGCGCGCGTTTCGAGCGCGGGCTGGTGCGAATGCCCGCTCACGACCACAGCAATGCCATCGGCTGCAGGATCGCCCTGCAGATCGGGCAGTTCGTGGACCACCGCAAGCCGAACCCCACCCAACGCGACGATGGTCTGCACCGGCAACGCCTCGGCCCACGCGCCATGATCGTTGTTGCCGCGCACGGCGGTGAGCGGCGCGATGGCCGCGAGCGTGTCGAGCACGCGTTGATCGCAGATGTCGCCCGCATGCACGATGGCGTCCGCGCCCTCGACGAAGGCGAGCAGTTCCGGACGCAGCAGATTGTGCGTGTCGGAAACCAGGGCAATACGTAGCGGAAGCGGCGGATGTTTCGCGGACATGCCGTTGCTTTTTGGTTGAACACTGCCGATTATCGCCGCGCTCATGCCTCGCCGTCGCCCTCCCCTGGCGCCGCGCCCACATAGACCGCGAGCCACACGCTCGGCACGGTCGGATCGGTCCATGACACACGATGACGGCAGTGCGCCGGGATGTGCACGTAGTCGCCGGGCAGCAGGCGTCGCGGCGGCGCTGCCGGGTCCTCGAATTCCAGCGTCGCCGCGCCGGCGAGAAGCGCCACCCACTCCTCGCGCGCGTCGTCGTACCAGAAACCCGGCGGGCTCGCCTGGCCCGTGGAGACGATGCGCTCGATCAGCACCTCGCCGCGCGAAACGAGCGTGTCGGTGCGCTCATCATTGGCGTCGTGATGAATGCCTGCGAAGAGATTGCCGAATGCGGCCGTGTTCGATTCGTTCATGCAAAAGCGCTCATTGAAGTGGTTTCAGACCGTCGAGCAAGGTCGGCACCAGCTCGCTCACGGTCGGGTGGATGTGCATCGCGTATTGCAACGTCGTATAGGGCGCGTCGGCCGTCATCGTGTCGATGAACGTGTGGATCGCCTCGTCGCCCTCGATGCCAAAGATCGCCGCGCCGAGAATCCGCTGCGTCTGCGGGTCCACCAGGGCCTTCATGAAGCCGTCCGTCTCGCCGCGTTCGCGCGCGCGACCCACGCGCGACATCGGCATCGTGGCGATGAGCGCGGGTTTGCCAAGCGCGCGCACTTCGCGCTCGCTCATGCCGACGCGCGCGAGCGGCGGGTCGACGTACACCGCGTAGGCGGGAATACGTGTGTCGGCGCTGCGCACTTTGCCGTCCAGCAGATTCGCCGCGACGATCTGATAGTCGTCGTATGACGTGTGCGTGAACGCGCCGCGGCCATTCACGTCGCCGAGCGCCCAGATGCCCTGCGCGCGCGTGCGCAACTGGCCGTCCACTGCGATGAGCCCGTGGGCGTCGCGCTCGATGCCCGCGGCGTCCAGCCCCAGATCGTCCGTGTTCGGCAGGCGGCCGGTCGCGAAGAGCAGATGCGAAACGTCGAGCGGACCGCTGTCGAGCACGATACGCACGCCCGCCTGGCCATCCAGCGGCGCGACGCTGCGCGGCTCTGCGCCGAAGCGAAATTCCACGCCTTCGCGTGCGAGCACGTCCTGGACCGCGCGCGAATGATCCTCGTCCTCGCGCGCGAGCACGCGCTGCCCGCGCACGAGCACCGTCACGCGGCTGCCGAAGCGGCGGAACATCTGCGCGAATTCGAGCGCCACGTAGCTGCCGCCGCAGATCGCCAGATGCTCGGGCAGTTCATCCAGCGCAAGCAGCGTCGAATTGGTTTCGTAGCGGATCGTTTCGACGCCGGGAATGGCGGGAATCAGCGCGCGCGTGCCCGTGTTGATGAAGATCTCGGGCGCTTCGAGATCGACCTGCGCGCCGTCGTGCGCGGCCACGCGCACCGTATGCGCGCCCGTGAAGCGCGCGTGACCCTTGAGCACGGTGACGTTCGGCGCATGGCGCAACCACTGCTCGACGCCATCGCGCGACGCCGCGATGATGCGCTCCTTGCGAGCCTTCACGAACGCAAGATCGACGCGAACGTCACCCGGCTGCGCGCCCTTGCCGATTTGCACGCCGAAGTCCGCCGCATGGCGCGCAACGTGGGCAGCACGCGCGCAGGCGACATACGCCTTGGTCGGCGTGCAACCCACGTTCACGCAGGTCCCGCCGAATGACGCGCGCTCGATCACCGCAGTCTTGCGGCCGCTCTTGCCAAGCCGCACCGCGAGAGGCGGGCCGCTCTGCCCCGTGCCGATCACGATCGCATCGAAACGTTGTGCCATGCCGCTCTCCTTTGCCGTTGACGCGAATTGAGCCGCGAGTCGCGAAAGGCGGCCGATCGCGCCATCTTACGCGCGACGAATGGCCACCGCGCGCAGCGTGGTTCAGCGTATCGGGTCCGTATCGGCGTGTATTGCGATGGAGAGCGCAGGCGCAAAAAAAGAGCCGCCTCACACGTTGAGGCGGCTCACAGGGTGACGTCACAACAGCAAACGGGCGAAGCCGTTGCGCGTCAGGGGGATCGGCGAACGCCGGGTGCGCTTGCGTCAGGCGTTCGATCTGTAGCTGGAGATCCAGTCGTTAAAGAGTTTGGGGAACCATCTGCTTGCAATCAGCACACGATCAGTGCACGCAATCGGTGGGCGCACATTCTCCGTGGCCCGCGCTCCAGAGTTCGCGCGAGCGCAGGAAGGCGGCGCGCGCGCCGCGCGTCGCCATCATCAGCCCGACTTGTCCCATGTTGAAGTCGTGCGACACCATCAGCTGCATCAGGTCCACCATCGGGAGGACCAATGCCGGCTGATACAACTGTCGTTCGATAAAGGATTTCATGACCGCTCCCGCTGCATGCCCCGCGTTCTACTGACGCAAGGTCATTCAATGGTTGTCATTTTAGGAATGCAGCGTGCGCCGATAAATGGGCCGTCCGCGAAGTCACTTGTCGAAAATCGCAAACAATCGAAGCAAGTGCGGAGGCGGAGGGCCGGCGGCGCGCCCGCCGTGCCGGCCGGTCATTGCGCGCTACCGCGCCAAACGGTGCTTTGCGCGAATCCCGGCCGTGCGGACGCGCTTCAGTCGAGGGGCGTGGCAACGAATTCCGGCAGCGTCTCGGCATGCGCGGAAAGCGCGGCGATCGCCGGATATCGGGCGGGATCAGCGCAGCCGGGCAGCATGTACTGGTTGAAACGCCACGCGACGGCCGCGGTGATGTCCGCTTGCGTGATGCGGCCCGCGCACAGCCAGCCGTCGCGGCCCGCCACGAGCTGGTCGAGCACGGCCCAGGCCGCGTGCATCTGGGCGTTCACGCGCTCGAACCACGGCTCGTGCTGGCGCTCGGCCGGGCGCAACTGGCGCTCATAGACCTGCTGCACCGTCTTTTCCATGGCCGCGAGCGCGAAACCGTTCACGCGCAGCGCGAAGGTCCGCTCCTGCGTCTCCTCCGGCATGAGCCGCTGCGCGGCGGGCACTTTGCGATCCAGATAGTCGAGGATCAGCGTCGAGTCGATCAACTGGGTGCCGTCGTCGTCGATGAAGGTCGGCGCCTTCACGACGGGATTGATCTGAGCAAATTCGTCGTACTGCCGAAATACCGAAATGCTGCGGTGCTCGAACTCAAGCCCCAGCACATGGAGCGAAATCGCGACGCGGCGCACATAGGGGGAGTCCATCATGCCGATCAACTGCATGGGTTCACCTCGCACAGAAAAAAGGGATCGGACGTCGATCTTGCAGGAAGCCCTGGCGCATTTCAAGACGAGTTGAGCACAACCGGATCGGCGCCCTGCCAAGACGGCTCGTTGTGCAAAAACACACCGTGTCGATGTGCCACGTCCGGCTCGCCGCACAACGGGGCTACATTTGTTAGCAGACGTCGGATCTGACGCGTCGCGGCATTGTTGCGACGCAGCGCCCCATCCTGCGTACGGGCGCTTTTTTACCGTGCCGCGCTGCTCAAGGCGCAGCGGCGCGTGGGGTGCAAGCGAAGGATGTCGAAGCATTACGCAGACTGCATGAAAGCGGGTTTTTGCGCGCCACATGTGCTGCAGTGCATCGCCGGGAAACTCCTGGATTCGGACGCCGAACGGCTGAGATAGTCTCAATGCACAAGGAGACGAAATCATGAGACAGGCATTCAATGTTGGTGTTGTCATCGTCCTCGCCCTCCTCCTCGCGAATCGTGCCATGACACGTGTGCAGGCTCACGAGGCTGGCTCGCTTACCTGTGCCCAGGGCTCCGCACTCGTCAAGGCCGAAGCACTCGTGCGCGGATTCGGCGAACGCGGCGCGAGCGCCCAGAGCGAAAACTTCCTCTCTTCCTGTCTGGTTTCGGGCCAGGGTCAAGTCGGCGACCTGATCGCCCACGACTGAGCGCCCTGCGCGCCGCGACCGCCAGACGCGTTTCGCGGCGCGGGCCACGTTGGCCGCGGCCGTCCCGATTACCTACCCGAAGTGAACGCCTCGCTGCGCGACGCCCCCGGCCTTCGCCTCGGGTGCGGTCGTCGACCTGGGCGCTGGCACCGGTAAATTCACACGCCGTCTGCTGAGTCGACGCGGTCCACTGATCGATTCGGAGGCCGCGCTGCGCGTGCGGCCGTTCGTGAAGGCGCCCTACGGCACGGCAGCGTTCCACTGCATCAAACACGCCTGGCGCGCCGAAGCGCACCGCTGCCGGTTGCCAATTCCCCGGGTTGGCGGCGAGAATGCTCGCGGACCACGGAGAATCTATGAAAGGTTGCATCCTGTTGTTTGGAGTCAGCATGCTGGCGGCGTGCACATCGGTGACGGCCGTCAATTCGAGACAGGATGGGCATCTCACCGTCACGAGCCGCGCGCGCTGGGATCTGGTCTCGTGGAACCACGTGCGCGCAGCCGGGCTCAGCGAAGCCGAAGACTACTGCGAAAAACAGAAGAAGCAGTTGCACACGGTCGAGATCCACAGCGAAGGCCTGCGCGGCGTGACGTCCCAGACAGTAGAAGTAATCTTCGACTGCATCTGATGGGGGCCGCACAGTCTTCTCGCTCATCCGCGTCAACCGGGCGTTGCAGCCCGTTAGCGCCCTGTTGCAGACCAAATTGCTCGCGTTAGCGCAATAGTTTGTTGTCGTTCACCCCGATACCCAAACCGCATGACCGCGCTAGACTGACGATACATTTTGTTACGTTTAGGGCCGAGTCATGTTGACCGCATTCTTCATCGCCTGCCCCTTTGGCATCGCGGCCTTGTTCGGATTCGCAAGGCTGATCAATCCTCTGACCGGAAAGATCGGTAATCGTTGAGTGCGCAAGCGCCTTATTGCGGCGCAGCGCCCGACCGATCCTCGCGCCGCCATTTTGCGCGGCTGCTCCGGGTTTTTCCCGCCCTCTGCCGCTGTCCCCTTCGCCGTAGCCAGATCCCTTCGTGTGCCCGCACGGATTAAGCCATGCCAATAAAAAACCCGCGAAGCGTCAAGTCATCGCGGGTTTCCGGTATCCAGCGGAATTCGCTGGAACAACCACTGGAACAACATCTGGTGCGGGGACCGGACTCGAATAAATCCCGGAAACTCTTGTCCTGACTGGATTCATTGTCGGGCAACGACCGCCATACCAACAAAAATACCAACAAAGAATCTCGATGGCGCGCGGGCCGCGATGAACCGCATTCGCCGTGCTAAATTTCGTGAAGCGTGTGTGGCGCGGATGCGTCAATTTACCTTCTACGGGGGCGATATGCGCAGGTTAGCGGGGGTTTGCCTTACTTTCCTGTCACTCTGCGGCAGCGCCACCGCGCAAACGCCGACGGCACCAGCCGGCAATGCGAATCAGACAACGCGCGTTGCAACTCCCGACTACCTCGATCATTTTCGCCGCGCGACTGTCTCTGTTGGCCAGGTGGTAAACGATGGTGGCCATGAGAGATTCATGACCGTCGGGTCTGCTGTCATCGTCGCGGCCGACAGCGAGCACGGTGTCTTGATCACAGCAAAGCATGTCGTGTTTGATCCGAAAAGCGGCTACGTGCCAAGTCAGATGTACATCCGCATCCCGCATGGCGACTCTGCCGGCGCGTCGGATTTCGGAGCGAGAGTGCCGCTGGTTTCGAATGGCAGGAACCTTTGGCAATCACTGCCGGACGGGAGCGACATAGCGCTTGTTCCCCTGCCGGATCTGTCGCAATACCAACCCGTGCACGCAGTGCTGCTCTCAGACTTCGCTACCCAGGATGATCTCTATCAAGGGGGTAACGTCATCGTGCTCGGCTATCCCGCCATTGCTGGCGAAGAGTATTTGACTACTCCACTCGCACGTGCCGGGATCGTGTCGTGGACGGACCCAATCGACCCGTTGGGAAAGCGATTCCTGATCGACGCAAACGTATACAACGGCAATAGCGGCGGTCCTGTTTTTCACCTCGCACAGGGATTCAACCGCCAAGGCGGGCTGGTGGTCAGCAGCGGGGCTTCGCTCCTTGGCATCGTCGTCCAGGACTCAGGTGAACGGGCCAAGATCCGGGCGCAAGATCACGACATAACGGTCACCGACCCAAAGACCGGCGAGGTTTCGCCGGTCTACGCAGAAGTTCTGAATATCGGCAGCATTGGCGTCGTCGAGCCGGCAGGCAAGATAAAGAAACTCGTCGAGCAGTATTTTTCACAGCAGTGACCGCAATTTTCTGGCACGTGCGGCAGCGTCCACAAGTCGCAGAAAATCGCGTGTTCGGCTTGACCTCCGCAGAATGCGGCCCTATTCTGTAATCGTCGCTGAGACAACAGCGACCGGGTTTAGCAGCCCGCGAAACACAGGCGGACAGACCGCCGCCGCCAGGCGGTATTTTTTCGTCCGTAGTATCATTGCGCGCCCAGTTTTACGGGTGGGCCATGGTGGGGAGGCGCTCGCGCCTGCCGGTACCTGTGTTCCGGTCTGCTAACCCTGCCATGTGCCTGCCCACCCGTTTAGCAGCGGCGGCGGGCTCTTGTAAAACACAGGAGTCCAAACCATGAGTCGCAACGCATCCGCTCGTTCCGAGCACACTCAGCTTCCCCTCGAAATCATCCGCAAAGCCCTGCACGAAGCCGCAACGGCGCCGACCGTCTATGACGCGCTCGACGTGACCGGCGAAGCGCTGCGCCAGCTGGCGGACCTCGCACGCGCCGAGGTGCATCATGGCTGACGTAACCTTCCCCGATGTCGCCACGATTCTCGACTGGGATCCGCATGCAATCGAGTCGAAGAACCGGCTATCCGTCACGCTGCGTCGGGCGTCTTCTGCCGTCGAGACGATCGCGAGGCTCATCAACAACAGCATTCTCGAAGAGGGCAACGACGAGCCGGTCGCGCTCAGCCGCAAGTCGCAAAGCGGACTGCTTGACGCGCTTGAGCTGGTCGCAGTCGCCATGTATTACGAAGTGGAGCGCGCCGACGATGCGCAGCGTTATCGCGCTTCCCCCGACGAGTGACCGAGAAAGGAGCAACGATGCGGAAGGCGCAGCATGGATGACCTCGATGACGTAGTAAGGCGCCTCCGCCATCGCGCATCGCGCAGCCGCGGCCGGGAGGAATCGCTCGACTGGCAGGCCGCCGACGCTCTCGAGCGCCTTCAGCACGAAGGCGGAGAGCCACATAGCCCCGCCACACTGCCAACTGCTAAGGCGGTGCCGGTCAAGCGGGCTGCGACGCGCGCCGCGACGCCCGAGCCGGCACCTGATGAGCCTTCTGAAGGAGGGGATCCGCCGGGTACCCCTGCAGTGCCCGAGAGTCCGCCTCGCAGGCCAGATATGAACCAGCGCGCCCTCAACCTGCAGGAAGCTGCGGACCTGCTTTGCCTTTCCCGCCGCACCGTCTACGAGCACCGCGACAAGCTCGGCTTCTTTCAGGTGGGGTCGGCCTGGCGGGTATGGCCGGACAAACTGCGCGAAGCGACCTCGCCGAGCAAGAACCTCCAACCGACGCCCACCGAAGAGGAGATCAAGCCATGCCCATCTACAGGCGAAATGGCTCCGACGTCTGGTACATCGATGTCCGCACGCCAGGCGGCAAGAGAATTAGACAAACTACTGGCACAACCGACAAGCCGGAAGCGCAGGAACTCCACGACAAGCTGAAACACGAGCTCTGGCGCTTCGCGAAATTCGGCGAAAAGCCGTCGCACGCGTTCGACGAGGCGGCGTTGCGGTTCCTGCAGGAGAGTGCAGGGGAACCGGGCTACGTGAACAAGGCGTTACACATCCGGCACTTCCGCCAGCACTTCGCCGGCCGGAAGCTCGAGACGCTCACGCGCGATGAGATTTTCACGGCGTTGCCCACGGTCAACCAGCGCACGCGCGAGCCTCGGCCCGTTTCGAAGACGACACGAAACCTTTATCTCTCGACGATCCGCGTCATGCTCAACACGGCCCTCAAGGATTGGGAGTGGATCGAGCGCGTGCCTAGCCTGCCAGCAATTCCGGGAAACGTGAAACGCATCCGCTGGATCACGCGCGAGGAAGCGCAACGGTTGCTCGACGCAATCGCATCGGACTGGATGCGCGATGTGGCGATGCTGGGCTTCGCGACGGGGCTGCGGCAGGCGAATCTGCTGGGTCTGGAATGGTCGCAGGTCGATCTCGTGAAGCGCAGGGCATGGATTCATCCGGACCAGGCCAAGGCACGGCGGCCAATCGGCGTGCCGCTGAACAGCGAAGCCGTCGAAGTGATCCGCCGCCAGCTCGGGAAGCACAACACGTTTGTGTTTGTGCGCAAGGGCGAACCGATCGCGAAGTGGGACATCGGGCAGTGGAACCGCGCAGTGGAGCGCGCCGGCATCGAGCACTTTCGCTTCCACGATGTCCGGCACACGTGGGCGTCGTGGCACGTGCAGGGCGGCACGCCGTTGCCGCGGCTGATGGAGCTGGGCGGCTGGTCGAAATACGAGAACGTTTTACGGTACGCGCACCTGGCGCCCGACCACCTCGCGCCGCACGCTGAGGCGGTCACGATATGGGCGCAGGACGGCTTGGCAAGCGCCGGGCAGGGTCCCGCAGGGCGCGGTAATGTGGAAGCCGTTGGCGAGATCGTTGCGCGTTCGCCGGAGCCGCTATTGCGCTCGGCGTAGGCTCGCTAGAATTCCCGCTACCGGGCCTGCTAAGGTTGTCTCAACACTGGGAGGTGAACATGTGGACGCACTTCGATCTCGCGATGGTCGGCATCATCCTGTTCAGCATCTTCATCAAACTCTGATCAGCGCCCGACGTCTGTCAGCCCCTGCCCGTACAACGCACGCAGCGAACCGAGTGCAGCGTTGCTCGCAGCCGGCTTGCCCACGGCGTATGCCTGTCTCAGCAGGTCGCGCCCCTGCTGCGTGAGCAGTGCTTTCGACGCGATGTACGGCGTAATGACGGACGCAACTGCGGCGACCGGGTGCGCCAACGCGATCGCCGCCGTGCCGATCAGGTGACCGGCGGCCGACGTGCCCGAGGGGTTCGCGCCGGTGCGGTCACCCGCACGTGCCATCGTGTCCGTCACGTCCCCGATGTCGCGGATCTCCTTCGCCGTGAAGCCCATCTCCTCGAGCTTCGGCTGCACGCGGCCGATCTCGCGCCGGAACTTCGCGAACGAGATGCCCGATGCGCCAGGCGCGGTGTTCGCCGCCTGCTCGAGGCCGTTGCGCAGCACGTACGACTTGGCGTCCTGAAGGACCTGAGGCGCGTGCTCGCGCAAGATCGCTGTCACCTGCGCCGCCTGGCTGGGCTGCATCGTCAGGTAACGACGCGCGATGAGCTCGGGCGCTTTCGTCGAGTAGGTCTCGCCCGTGAACGCGGCGTCCGTCACATCCTTGCCGAGCAGCTTACCCAGCGCCGACTGCTCTATGAACTCGATTGATTTCGAGGCCTTCGCGTAGTTCTGGTTAGCGTCGCGCAGCGCCTTGGCGATCGGCGTGCTGTCGGTGCTTGCGGCATCGAAGTCCTTGTTGATCGCGCCGAACAGGCGCCGCGCAAGCAGCTGATTCGCGTTCGGATCGATGTCGCTGAAGACGTTCCCATTGCGCTGCGCCGCTTTCCCCCACGCCGAGCGCGTTTTCATCGCACTAGAAACGGTGCCGGTCATCGCCGTGGGCGTCGGCGGCGTCGGCATGCGCGCGGGCTGTCCCGATGGGAGCACGATCCGTGATGCGGCATTGCCCGGGGCCGTTTCGGTGAGCGCGTCCAGCATGCCTTGCGCTTGCTTCGCAATCTTCTTTGCGTCGCCGGCCGGCACGTCCTTGTTCTCGGCGATGATCTTTTTCAGTTCGCCCACGGTGTTCGAGTAGCGGATCACGGGCTTGTTGCCCGCCAGCTCGCGCACCCGACCATAGTCCGTCGCAGCTTGCGTTTCGCGTTGCGTCGCAATCTTGCCGACAGTGTCGTTGTAGGCGGTCCGCAACCGGTTGCCAATTGCCTCCGGATCCGCGACGCTTTGCGTGCTCAACTGGTCCGCCAGCTCGTTCACGCGGTGCGCGCCGGCAGTGACCTGACGCGCCTCGTCCACGTTTGCGGTGCCCTTTGACGGGAAGAGCTCGCGCAGTCGGTTCTCGAGGAATCTCAGCGACGCGCTTCCGGTTTCCTGCCCGAGCGTGAGCGGGATACCCGACGACTGCGACGCGCGCGCCGCTTCGCTGACTGGAGGAGGTGCGATCTGGCTTGGGCGTGTCGACGCCAGGCCGCCAGCACCGCCGCCGAGCAAAGTGCCCACAAAGCGCCCCGGTGCGCCGCCGAGATCCTGCCCGGCCTGACCGCCGAGCGCGCCGCCGACCTGCGGAAGCACGCGACCGAGCACGCCCTCACCCGCTCCTGGCAGCGCGGCCGCGGGCAACGCCTGAAGCGCGGCGGCACCATAGCGCTGCGCGGTCGTACGCGGCTCCGCCGACGGGCCGATAACACCGGTTTTCTTCAACGTGTCCTGCAGCGCGCCCTCGTCGACAGGCATGCGGCTGGCAGTTGTCGGCAGAACGCTCGACGGTTTGCCCTTGTTGCCGGTCACAAAATCGAGCGCGCGATTGAATGCGCGCGCGGGCATATCGACGAGCTCCTGCGCCTTCTCCGCGATCGGGCCGACGGTTTGCGCGACACCCTTGCCCAGATTCCCAGCGACGAAGCCGGCCATGCTCTGCGGCGACTGAGCCTGCGCGGCCGGCTTCGATGGGGCCGCGTCCTGACCCAGCCATTCCTTCGGCACGTTCCTGCCATTGGCCTGCAGCTTTGTCGCGAGCTGCGCTCTGGTCGTGCCGTCTGGCACGTTCTTGACGACAGTGCCGTCTGGAAGTCGAACGTCCATTACTTAAGGTCTCCCCAATCGACGACGCCCCCGGCACTGCTGCCAGCACCGGAGTTGCTTGCACCGCCAGCCGAGCGCTTCACTTCTGCACGCGACGCCTTGACCGTCGTCCCGGCTTCGCGCTTAAGCTGCGCGATACCGGCTCGTGCCTGCTCAGACGTCGTCCAGCCGTCCACGACCTTGCGCGCTTCTTCCATCGAATTGACGGTGAGTGTCCCGCGACCGAGGATCTGCGCAGCTTCTGACACCACGCCGTTTTTGGCAGTGTCGTAAGTCGCCACGCGCGGGTCCCGCGCGGCGCGCAAAGCTGCCATCTGCGCTTCATTCGCGATCGGCACCCGTGTCCGGTCGAGCGCGTCGATGGATTCCTGATACTGGTCACCGATGCCGCCCTGCTGCACGAGCGCATTTGCGGCGGCATCCACCTTCGCGGCCTGCTGGGCGTTCACGATGGCGCCGCGGGCGTTCGCCTTGTATTCGATCGGCGAGGACGCAAAATCGCCGCCTTGCCCTTTCTGGTATGCGGCGCCACGACTGATCACCTGCGCTCGCACATCCCGGTCGGCCTTGTTGCGCCCGAGTCCCGAAACGATGCCCGTATTCCCTTGCGCGTATGCCCGCGCCATCGCGTCGATGGCATCACCGCTGTATCCGCCGACCGCTGTTGCTGGCGGCAAGTTACCCGCGGAATCGGGTCCAATATCAGATGCGGGCGCCGCTCCGCCACCGTTGCTTGCCGAGAATTTTTCACGCTGCAGCGACAGCATCGCGCCACGGATCGCCATCGAGTCCGCATGTGCCTGCTCGCGATCGGCGCGATTCAGCGCGTTATCGTCCGCACGCTGGCGCAACGCATCGTAGCGATACTGGAGATCCGAGAGCTTCATCTCGCGGTTGAACTGCTGCTCGAGCTGAGCCGTCTGTGCCTTCGCCTGAGCATCGAGCACCGGGGTCAACTGCTGTAGCCCGGCCATGAGATCCGCGCCAGACAGGCCTTGATCCTTGAGCACCTTGATGGCGTTTTCCAGCGTGAGCGGTCCGCTGGGCGCCTGCGTGGAGTCCCCCGACGCAGATGGCGGTGCGGAAATCTGCGGCGCCACGCCTTCGGCGGGCGAGCCTCCGGACGGAAGTGGCCGGAATGGCGCAATGCCCTGCTGCCCGCGCGCAATGCGCATCGACGCGGGCAGCGGTGGCATCCCGATCTGCGCCGGCATCGGGCCGGAAGGCAATGGCGCCGCGGCACCAGTGGCCGAAACAGGCTGTTGCGCACGCATCGAGGGTGGGGAAGCGATCATGCCCGGAGGCACAGACTGCGCTTGTGGCCGCGACGGCTGACCGGGATTCGGTGTCTGCGGTGGGGGCGGCATCTGCGCGGCCTGCCCTTGGCCTGCGAGCAGCGCGGGCAGCGCATTGCCTGCCGCCTCGAGCGCGGCCTGCTGGCGCTGGCGGCTCTGCTGTTCCTGCTGCCACTGCGCGAGCTGCATCGCCTGCGCCTGACGCTGGTAGGCCTGCTGCTGTGCCTGCGCCTGGTACTGCAGGAAGTAAGGGAGTCCCGAGAGTCCGGCCATAGCTCACCTCAATGTCAATCCGTACGAGTTCCCAGGCCGCCACCCTCATGACTTGGTCGCGATGATCTGGTCGACGTACTTGCAGTTCGCCGTCAGGGTATGGCTGTGGGCACCGCCGCCGCCGTTGTTCTGGATGTTGGCGTTGCCGGTCTGGATCGACAGGCCCGTCACCGCGCCGGCGGTCGAGTTGACCGTATTAATTGCGGTTCCACCACCACCGAAGTTGCCCGAGCCAGCCGCATTGGTGTAGAACGCCGAGCCGGAACCGGGCCCGTGCGAGTGGGGCGATTCATTGGTGCCGTGGCCGTGGCCAGAGTCCGTGTGGCTGTGCGTAGGCATTTCGGCGATAAGCAGCGTGTGCCCGTCGCCCGTGATTGGGCCTTCAAACAGCGTGCTCGCATTCACCGAGCCACCGGTCGCGCTGTAGTTCGACGGCGTATTGCAGCGCAGGAATGCATCCTGAAAAGCCGTGCCGGTCTGCGCGACCCATCCTGCGGGCGCACTGGCCTGCTGGAACGCCATGCTCGTGCCGGACGGCGCCGCCAGCGTGCCGAGTGGCACGGCATTGGCATTCACCTGATTCACGATGAAATTCAGGTCGGCCATGACCTGCGATGCATCGGCGGTCGTGCCGTTCTGCAGGTTGTCGGGAAGGTTGCCGATAATCGACATGGATCGCTCGTTCGTTCGTGTAGTGCGTGTTCAGTGCGTATTGGCCGACCTGCGCGCGTGAATCGTGCCGGTGACGGACATCGTGCTTGTGCCGAAACTGGCGTTGACCACGCAGTAGGCGGTCGTATTGGCTGACATGTTCAGCGGCACGACCGGCGTGGCCATCGAATCGCCAAAGCCGGTCGTGAACGACCCTCCAATGACAGACTTCGCGCCGTTCGCGCCGAACGTCGCCGACGTCGTCGAGATGCTTACGCCCAGGCTCGAGATCGTCGTTGTGGCGCCCGGCGCAAAGTCGGCAGAGCAGTCCACGTCCCAGTCGCCGGGCGTGAGGTTGATGCTGGTGGCGTTGGTGGACGTGCCGGTTGTCAGCGAAGTGCCCGACGTCTGGCCCGTAAGAAGCTGACCGATGTTGCCGGCCGTCGCCACGTTGCCGCTTGTGTTGCCCGCAATGCCATCTGTGAACGTGACGATACCGGTCGAGTTCGCAACACCGATCGGACAATCTGAGAACGATCCGCTCACGTACCGGTTCAGGCAGAACTGACTCGTCGATGTGTTGTTCGCCAGCCCCCATACGTTCGTCGTATTGTCCTCAAACACGAGGGAAGAACTCGAAGATCCCGTGTCACCGATCTGGATGCTCGGCTGCGAATACCGGGCGGCGATAGGGCCCGAGGTTTGCAGCGAACTCCCCGCGATGCCACCGGAGCCGTTCACAAAGAAGCCGCCCGGCCCATGCAGGAAATTCGTGAGCGACAGGCTCGAGAAGTCGATGCCGGTAGCAGCGGTAGCGGAACCCGAAGAGCAGATGAGGCAGCCGGTCGAGGTGACGGGGAACGCGCCGTTCATCGGGCCGAACAGGATGCCGTCCTGCCAGCCCGGCGAGCCAGCCTGATTCGACAGCCCGATTGCGGTGTCGTAAACGGAGCCCTGCACCTGGTCGGACGGCCCCTGCGTCACGGTAAGCCCCGCCTTGTACCATGCTGACGAGCCGGTATGCATGGAGATGTTGGCCTCCATGCTCGTGACCTCGAGAAGATTGGTGGCGCCGGCGTAGGCAACGGCGACCGGGTTTAGCGCGTAGATCGCGCCGACCGAGGCAGGCGAACCGGTGGTGGCGGTGCCCCCATCGCCCGAAGCCGCCTGCGCGTAGAACTCGCCGGCCACGTAGTAGTGGTTGGAATTCCCCGCGGCGGACGGCTGCGCCAGCGTCGACTGTACGTAGAACGTTTGCCGGCCGCCCGTCTGTCCGCCGTAGTTGTGCAGGATCGCGAGCCCGTTCAGGAATGCAGTGGGATCCGTGAGCTGCGCGTCGTCGAACGGTGACGCGGCGCCAAGCTGGAAATAGTTGGCACAGTAATTCGTGGTGGGGATCGTGCCCGTGCAGTTCCCCGCGAGGCCTGTCCCGTTGAGCACGACATTCTGCGCAAACGACGTCGCAGAGACGGTCGTGCCGTTGAGCGTGCCAGTCACAGTCGGGCTTGCGATCGTCGGCGAAGTCGCGAGCACCGGGCCGCCGGTGCCGGTCGCGGCGTTGGACAATCCCGTGGCAACGCCCGTGCCGAGCCCCGTCACGCCCGTCGAGACTGGCAGGCCCGTGCCGTTCGTGAGTGTAACCACCGACGGCGTACCGAGGTTAGGAGTACTCAGCGTGGGCGACGAGGAAAGCACCACCGATCCGGAACCCGTTGACGTTGTCGTGCCCGTTCCGCCGTTCGAGGTGGTCAGCGGGTTCTGCAACGTCATGGTGTGGAACGTCGGCGACGGATAGCTCTGCGCGAGCGCGAACATCGGCGCCAGCAGCAATGCGGCAATGGACAATTTTTTCGTGGTGTGCACTTCCAGCTCCCATCACGGTCATGCACCTGATTCTGCTTTCGTTTCCCTCGGTTTTTACGTGTGCGAACGTGGCGTATGTGTGCGACGCGCGCACTTCACGCGCACACGCGGGCGCGGGATCAGTGGATCGGGATTGGCGGAAAGTCGTTGAAAAATGCAGGTTCGGGCCTGGGTGTTTTTTCGCTGCGCGGTTCGGAGATCCGGTCTGCGAATTTTTGGCCCCCGTCCGTCGGGGCCCCGTGTGGTCCCAGAGTTTGGCCTGCGCGTCGCGGGGCGCGAGCGGTCGAGCAGGGAGCGCCGGTGGCGGCGCTCGCGACGCGGGGCAGCGCGCCCCCGGCAGACATTACACCCGTGCCAGCGCGAGCTGCAGCTGTGCGGGGCCCCCTACTGCTCGGCGAGTGCACGTGCCACGGTGGCGACGCCTACCCCGAAGTGCTCGGCTGTGGCGCGCACGGTAGCCCCTTGCTCGGCCTTCCACGCCCGCACCTCGGCGTAGTCCACTGCCTGCTTACGCCCCTTGTACCGCCCCTCCGCTTTCGCGACCTCTATGCCGCGCGCCTGCATCTCGCGGCGGTTACGGTAGTCCGCCTCGCCCTGGGCCGCCATGAAGGCGAGGATGGCGTCACGCACGGCTTTCTTCGTTGGGTCTGTCTCGGCGCCGTCGAACTCCATGCCGTTGAGCGTGCACACGACCCGAACGCCCTTCGACATGAGGCGCTGCATGGTCGAGTGCAGCTCGTCGTAACGACGGCTGATGCGATCGAGCCAGCGCACGACCAGCACACCGCCCTTGCGCAGGTCGCGCTCGACGTGCTGCCACTGCTGGCGGTCGGCCGGCGCGACGTGGTACCCGCTCACGCCCTCGTCGATGAACACGTCATCCCGATCGATGCCCTGGGCTGCAGCGTCCGCGTACTGGCTTGCCGCCGTCTGACCGTCCAGCGTCGAAACCCGACCGTAGTAGATCCGCCGCATGATTTGACCCGTTCCGTTGAAGTGATGTTCCGAATTATAGGCGTTCCGAAACTACAGTCAACCCTAATGGAACACATTTAGACGGGTTTCGCACGCTTCGCACGGGTGTACCCCATCGGAACGTACTGAAATAAGATGAAGCGTGGCGAAGAGAATAAGCAGTACTAGGCAAGAGGCAGAAATCAACCACCGGCACGTGCCTCGGCGACCGATTGCCGGGCCATTGCGTCAGCACGCTCGAACTCTCTGAGCGCCAGCCGCGCGCTGGAGTCAGCGATGTGCAAAACGTCCGCTTTCATGGGGGTTTCCCGGCGCCCGGATGGGCACAACGCCGAGAAGTTTAGAAATGTTTCACTGTCGCGGGCCCGGCCTGCCCACGGTGACGCAGGCACGCGGTGCGTATTTTTAGACCACCCATCACACCCGATCGGGCCATCTTTTCACCAGGCCGCAAACTGCGATCCGATGAGCGTGTGCCCGTGCATGCACGCTACATGCACACGCGCGTGAGAGCACCGTTTTGCATCGCTCCGGTTTCACTGCAAACTTTTGCGCGTTCCGGCCTTTGCGACGATTGCGACGAAAGGAGGCCCATTTTCATAAACTTTTCTCGTCTATATAGGCGAAGAAAGTTTGTCAAAATGGGGGTTGTTCCGTCGCAATCGTCGCAACTCATCCGACCGACGCGCCCGGAACCCGCAAAAATCTACGCGCTCACCTACAGCAAGTCGCAGCTTTCGAGATCCGCCTCTGCGACTACGCGAATTCCTGCAAGTCCGCGCCCGCGAATTCCGTAGTCGTCTTTAATGCGCAAAAAACCGCGCGTTTGAAGTCGGCGCGACAACGCGCTCGAATTCGAGATAAATCGCAATTCCCCGCGACGCTCCGCGAAATGGCGCCACGACATCCACAGGTCACCGTTGGTTGCGGCATACGTGGCTCCCTGCTCGCAGCACTCCGATAGCCAGTCGCCTAGGAGGTCCATATCCTCGCGATAGCTCTCACGAGCGGCGGCTACCTGCTTCGTCGGCCTGAGCCCGTGCTGTCGATAGACCAGTGCGCCGCGCACGCACCACGCGAGCACGCCGGGCAGCTCGGCGGCGATGCGCTCGGCCCGACCGGGATCTTTCGCGATGTCCGGATCCGTGTCGAAGTTCCGTGTGAACGGCACAAGCATCAGGCGTCGCCAGATCGCGTAGTCGTCGCCCTTCACGATCGGCCGATGGTTGGTCGGCATGAACGCAACCCAGGTCGGCACGATCTCAACCGTCGACTTCGCATACATGCCGCGCGCCGGGATTGGATCGCCGCCAGTCATGGATTTGACTAGCCCTTCGCGCAGCTCGCTCCCCTCGTCCGGTTCGCCAACGTAGACGAACCGCGCGCCGCGCAGGCGCAGCAGATCCTCGCGTGCCTGGCCACCCGCCCCGTTGCCCCCATTTGTTGAGAGGAACGTTTCGGCGCTCGCCGACTTCGCGTGCGCACCCAGCGCGCTGCGGATCGCGCCAAGCACCGTCGATTTCCCGTTCGAGCCGGCGCCGAAGGGGATCACGAGCAGATCCTCGCGCGGCGAAGCCATCAGTGAATACCCGACGAGGCGCTGGAAGAATTCGATCTGGCCGGCTTCGTCAAAGAACACCTCACGCACCGTCTGCTCAAACAGCGGTGCAGTAGCGCCCGGGTCGTACGCGATCGGTGTGACAACGGTGACCCGGTGCGCCTTGTCGGGCGGCAGCAGCTTGCCGGTTTGCAGATCGACCACCCCGTTAGCGCAACCGAGCAGATGCGAATGCCTGTCGAGCTCGGCGACGGGCACAACGACACGCGGATCGGATGCGGCGAGCCGGATCATGTTCGACATCATCGCGGCCTTCTGGCAGGCGGCGCAAAACCGGAAGAACTCAATGCGTTCCTCGGCGCTTTCGATCTCGGCGGCCTCATCGGGCAGCGCGCGGATTGTCTCCTTCGCGAGCGCCTCGAGCTCGACGTCGACAGCCACACGCCAGTAGACCCCGGTCCAGATGTACCAGGCACGCAGCTCGGGAACGAACATCAGCCCCGCGCCGTACCGGTCGAGCATGCGCTCCACGTTGCCGAACTCGGTGCGGGCCCGGTAAGCCCGCGGCGGTGTGACACCCGAGGATTGCGTCGGTGGTGAGACTGCGGTCGCGCGACTTTCATTCTCCGGGCCGCCGACCGCGGCCGCCTCAGCCCGCGCGAGCACTTCGAAATCGTCGGCAACCGGCGGCTCCCAGCCGTAGTGCCGTGCAGCTGCCTCGAGCGTTTTTATCGTGATTCCACCTTCACGATCCGTGACACTGTCATAACGCTTGTCCACGTCGGCCGGGTCGTACTTGGCCGAGCGAGCCGCCAACTGGTGTGCGAGCGTGCGTCCCTCTTCTGAGCCGTTGCACGAACGATGAATGGCAATGACGAGTGACAGATAGTCGCGTCCGCCCGGGCCGCTTTCGAACGGCAGTTCGTATGCGTCGGAATTTGGGATCCATTCGATGAACTCAGCGACGCGGCCCAGTTTGACCGGCACGTTGGGCAGCGCAGGCACGGAGCGCTCTACCGCCGGCACGATTGGCACTGGCTCACTGACGGGCCAGGCCATGCCAAGGACGTACTCACGCGGCATGTCTTCGAGCTCGAACGCGTCGAGCGGTACCGACTTGCCGCCAAGCGGCAGGAGAAACATGTGCCCGAAGGTGCTGCACACATCCTGCTTCGGGAAGATCTCGACCTGGCCAGCGGCGACGCCTCCGGTTCCGTCCGCATAGCCGGCGGATGACAGGATCTCGCGCATGCGTGTTCGAACGCTGCGCGCATCCTGCGGCGAATCCCATAGTACCAGCAGGTGAATGCCGCTACCGCCCGAAGAGCGGAACGGGATGGGGCACAAACCGAGCTTCTCGGCTTCCCTGACAACCTCGAGCGCTGCGGCCTGCATCTCGGCCCATGGCACCTCACCTTTGTGGGAGTCGAGATCGAAAAGTGCAAGCTGCACCGTGGGCGATCCGGGCGTACTGAAGTAAGCCCCGCGACGCGTGCCGCCGCTCACATGTTGGCGCAGCAGCTCGTCGGTGAGCGGAGCCTTTTTGCACTGGTTCCCACTGGTGTTACGCACGCCGTGGACGTCGCGCCGCACGCGAATCAGGATCGGCGCGAGCGCATCGACGTACGGCTGTAGCTCATTGGAATAAATCGGAGTACTATGTTCCATGGTTTGCCGTTCTGTTGTATGCCGAGAACCATTTCAGCCCGCGCTCTGACGCGGGCTTTTCTTTGTTGCGTTTTATTGCTCAGTCAGGATCCGCCCGCGCCGGCTTTCGAGCATCTCGCCGATTGACGCGTAGCGGATGTTGTTGCAAATCGCGGAACCGTCGGGAAGCACATGGGCGACCGCAACGATGTCCTCCGCGAACGTCTCGGACTCCGTGATTGGCTCAGGGTCGACCACATGCCAGCCGTGCTTCACGTCGCGATCGTGAGGGTTGCGAACTCGTATCGTTCTCTGCGGGTATTGCGTAACTGCAAACGCGGCGACTGGCTCGAGGAAAATGTCGACGACGGCCAGACTATCGTCCAGTTCCTTGACCAGCGCGAGTGTGCCTGCCGGGGCCGACACGATGGACCGGTGCGGATGCCGCCAGTCGATCTCGGTGCGAACCTCGACCTCAGGCGGAATGACATAGGCGTATGCGCGTGAGGCCGCCGAGGCAATCAGCCCGGCGAAGCGCTGCAGGATGTCGCGCATGGTGGGTTACTCGCCTTGATCGAACGATGCGCCAGCCGCGCGCACGAGCTCGTCGACGTCCGGGCTGCAGTCCTCGTCATCCGGATCGAGGGTGTCGGCCGCCTCGTCGTCATCGATGCCTTCCCCGTCTACGTAGAGCTCGCCCGCCAGAACACGGCGCAGGAGCACATCAGGGTTCTCATCGGCGACCTCGGCGTAATAACCCCACCCGGCAGGCTCCCTGACGGTAACAACGCGCCCTTCGTCCTGAATCGGACCGCCAGCACCAATCAGCGCCGGTACCGCGAGATAGTTGCGAAAGCGTCCGTCCCTCGAGGACAGCTCGAATATCTCCACACAGACACCGAGCAGCGGTTCGCGCCGCGTATCGCCATGCTCATTCATCACCTCGGCAACGGCTTCGGGAGGAACGGAGAGCGTGTGCACGCGCCAGATGAGCCTGGCCACGCCCGGCCCCTGCTCGAGCGGCGCCGGGCGCACAACCTGAGGCAATAGCAGGTCGCGCATGAGTTCGAGCCGGCAAGAGAGCTTGCCTATAGGCGCGTAGACCGCGAGCGATACCGAAAGGGTGTTCATGCCGGCACTCCGTGCGCCTCGCGCGCATTGACGAACGCAATCAGGTCTGACCGGCGCCATCCGCTTGCGCGCTCGCCGAGCTTGATTGGCGGTGCGATCAGGCCGCGGGCGGCCAATCGGTACAGCGTCGTTTTGCCAATGCCAAGAAAGGCTGCGGCAGCAACAGGCCGGAGGATCTGGTCGGGGTCCATGGTCGGGGCACCTTTGTGAACGGGTGAAAAGGCAGCGTCTAGACTGGACCCGTTTCCCGCGCAAGAGCGTTTCAGAATGGGCAAAGCGAGGCCAAATCGTTTCGGGTTGTTCCCGCGTAGCGTCACTTCTTTTCCCGGCATCACGCAATCACGTTTCGAGGAAGTGGCCGGGCAGCGAGTTGACAAGTACCTGCACCGCGGTGAGGTTCGCCAGCGCCCCGGCCCGTTTGCGCTCGAGGGCGGCCCAGTTCGGCTCCACGCCGGGATAGACGTATCGCTTCTCGAGAACCACATGCCCCAGACGTGCGAGCTCCTGCACCGCTTTTTGATGCCCGGCGAGGCGGACCGCCTTTCGCGACGCATTGCGCCCGTCGCCGATCCAGTCCCATGCCGCCCGAAGCGCTGACGATTCCGGTGCAATGCGCGGAAGGAGCCGCCACTCTTCGGCTGGCCGTAGGCGCGCACGCATGAGTTGCAGCCGCGTTTTGAGGATCCCGCTGGCTTGCGCCAGTTCGTCGTCGGTCATTGCCTTGCCCTGGCAATGCGCCCACAACGCGCGCAGCGTTTCGACAGACGGCGTGCGGACATCGACGGTCTCTTCGTGCTTGCACCAGGTGAACGGGCGCTCGATGACGACGTGCTCATGGGCAATGCTTACCGCGCGAGCGAGCCTGCTGAGTGCGAATGAGCTCTCTGTGAAGATGACAACGTCTGCCGAGCCGATCGCCTCGAGATCTGGGCAACGCGAGACGAGCAGACCACCCCTGGCCCGCCAGCGCTCGAGCGAGGCGAGCGTTTCGCGCTTCCAGGGCAGCCAGATATGGACAGGCTCGATGTCGAGCTGGTCGGTGCGCAGGTAGAACGGCCTTATTGAGACTGGACTGTAGACGAGGACAGTGTGCGTAAATGTCTCATGGGCCTTGCGCACCGACGCGATGACGTTGTCCGTTACGTAGAGACGCGGAGCCACGATTCAGGCCTCCGCAGGCGCGACAGCGACGCCCGTAACACGCTCGCGCTGCTCGAGCCAGTGATCGATCTCGGCTTCGTCCCAGGCGACGCAATGCGGCGACAGCTGGCGGCGCGCGGGGAATTTCCCGTCGCGCTCGAGGCGCCAAAGTGTGGTGGCAGAGAGGCCGGTTTTTTGGACGACGTCCGGTCGGCGGAGATAGCGGCGTGTTTGCATGGCAAACCTCTTTCGAGTCGCCACACTACCCTCGACCAATGAGGGCGCCACGCCGCGTTACCGGTGGGCCCCAGCCGTGTGAAGGTGCTGGCGTACCACCGCGCACGGGAGTCTAGCCGCTCGCCGCTCGGCCGCGGATTGATGACGGGGTCCGCGCCCCGCTTTGAATGCTACGCGATCAACTCGCACGGCGCAAAGGATTTTGAAACGGAGTGGATATCGCTGAAAAGTGCTGAAATCAACCGGGCGGATTAGCCGGCTCGCAACTGGTGCACCTCGGCGCCCGCCTTCAACTTGTCGAGATAGTCGGCCCACTCCTGCATCATGACGCGGCGCTGCTTGATGAACTGTGTCCGGTTATACGCGTCGCCCAGTCGGTCAGGCACCGAGTGCGCGAGCTGACGCTCGATCACCTCGGGATTGTGCTCGAGCTCTTCGTGCAGGATCGTGCGCGCCATCGCGCGAAAGCCGTGGCCCGTGATTTCAGTGCGAGTGTCGTAGCCGAGTCGGCGCAGCGCCGCATTAACAGTGGCATCACTCATCGGCCGCTTTTTGTCGCGCGCGCCAGGGAAGAGGTACTGGCCCACGCCCGTCAGCGCGTATAGCTCGCGCAGGATGGCCACGGCCTGTGCCGCCAGTGGCACGAGATGACCCGTGTCCGTCTTCGTCGCGAGATACCGCCACTCCCCCTTGTCGAGATCGAACTGGGCCCACTCAGCCTTGCGTAGCTCGCCCGGGCGCACGAACAGCAACGGCGAGAGCTTGAGCGCGCACAGCACGGCGAACGTGCCCGAAAACCCATCGAATGCCCGTAGCATCTCGCCGACCTTGACCGGCTCGGTGATGGCTGCGAAATGCGTTTCGACCGGTGCCGGAATCGCGCCGACCAGATCCCGCGCCGGGTCGGACTTGCAGAAACCTTCCTTGATGGCGTAACGGAACACGCGGCTGATCTCGCTGCGCACGCGGTGGGCGGTGTACCGCGCGCCACGCGCATCGATGCGCTTGAGCACCGACAGAAGCTCCGGTGCGTCGATCGCCGTAATGGGGCGGTTGCCAAGCCAGGGGAACACGTCAGCCTCAAAGCGGGCCAATGTCTTTTCGTACTGTCCGATCTGCACAATCGTCTTGCGCTCGTCCATCCAGCCAAGCGCGACTGCCTTGAAGGAGTTCGCCGCGGCGAGCCGCGCGACGCGCTTTTCGACTTTCTTGGCCTCGCTGGGGTCAATGCCGGCCGCCAGCTTCTCCCGCGCCTCACCCCGTCGCTTCCGGGCGGCGGCAAGGCCCACATCCGGATAGACACCGAGGGCGAGCACCTTCTGCTTGCCGTGCAGCCGGTACGCCATACGCCAGTACTTCGCCCCGTTGGGCTGCACAAACAAATACATGCCCTCCCCATCCGCCAGCTTGTAGGGCTTCTCGGCGGGCTTGGCGTTGCGCACGGCGGTGTCGGATAGCGGCATATCAGGTACCAACAGGTTTCGGTCAGGTACCAACGAATATACCATCAAAAATTCGCAATACTCTGAAACGATCCGAACCAGCCAGAAACGAAAAACCCCGCAAAAACAGGCGCTTTTGCGGGGTTTCGGAGTGGCATGAAATGCTATGAACAGTGTTCATGGTGCCGGGGACCGGACTCGAACCGGCAAGCCGTTAGGCGGCGGATTTTCGTCACACCACGTCTTTCGACGCCACGCGTCCTGGTATGGACGCGCGTTCGTGCGCTGGACTATGCCTTCGCCGTCGCTTAAGCGCCGCGTATCTCACGCCGCGCCCGGCCTTAGGCGCCCCCCGTCTAGTCTCTACACCTTCCTGACCGCCGCTTTGCGCGGCAGCCGGCTTGGCTCGGCGTTGCCTCGGCGCCTCGCGCGCAACGCGCTTCAAGGCCCAGGGGGTTCGCCGAATTTGAGGGGTTCTGCACCGGCCGTTTCCGGTCGGGCACTCAATCGTTTTTTAAGTCCGCTATGTTTACCAATTTCATCACCCCGGCAGGGCGGACGCGATTCTACCATTGCCCGGCGCGCGTCCCAAAGGCGCGACGGGGGACCGCATCCGTCATCTGCCGGTCATACACGTTTTTCATAATCGGCCCCATCGAAAACGTTTACAAACGACGCCGGGGCCGCTCGCATGACGCCAACCATCAAGGATGTCGCCGCACACGCCGGATTCTCGATCGCCACCGTGTCGCGCGCGATCAATGCGCCTCACACCGTCAACCCCATCACGCTCGCGCGGGTGCGTGAAGCGATCGACGCGCTGAAGTTCCGCCCGAACCCGCTCGGCCGCCAGTTGCGCGGCGAGCGCACGCGTCTGATCGGCGTGGTGCTGCCCACGCTCGCCAATCCGGTGTTCGCGGAGTGCCTGCAGGGCATCGATGAGCTCGCCTCGGCCCAGGGCTTTCGCCTCATGCTGATGACCACGCAATACGACGCCGATCGCGAGCGTCATGCGATCGAGACGTTGCGCGCGCAACGTGTCGAGGGCCTGATCCTGACCGTCGCCGACGCCGACACACACCCGCTGCTCAACGAACTCGACGCGGACGGCCCGCTCTACGTGCTGATGCACAACGACACGAAGCGCCGCCCTTCGGTGTCGGTGGACAACCACCAGGCCGCCTGCGACGGCGTGCGCATGCTCATCGCGCACGGCCATCGCCGCATTCTCATGCTGGCCGGCACGCTGGCCGCCTCCGACCGCGCGCGCCAGCGCCATGCTGGCTATGCCCTCGCGATGCAGCAGGCCGGCCTCACGCCCGCGCCAGCCCTCGAAATCGATTTCAACGCGCAGGAACTCGCGCCTTCGGTGCTCGCGCATCTGACGAGCGGACCCGCGCGCCCCACGGCCCTTTTCTGCAGTAACGACCTGCTGGCGATGGTCGTGATGCGCGGACTGCGCCGAGCCCGTCTGCGCGTGCCGCAGGACATGTCGATTCTCGGCTTCGACGGCCTCGCGATGGGCGAACTGCTCGCGCCGCCGCTTGCTAGCATCGGCACGCCGAACCGCGAGATCGGCCGCGAAGCGTGGCAATGCCTGATGGCGCGCATCGGCGGCCAGTACGCGGGGCCGCTCGCCAATACGCTGCCGCACACCTTGCGCGCGGGCGGCACCATCGCGGCGATCGCGCACGCGCCGCTCGGCGCGCGTGGGAGCGCGATCGATCGCGACCTCGAACTCGGCGGCGCGCTCCCGTGAGTCCGTGGCACGTCTGAAGAACAAACCGAACCAGCCAAACAAGCCAAATAATCCGGACCGCGCACGCACGCGGCCCTCATCCACCAGAACGCTCTCGCAACCGACCTGGAGACCTGCCGTGACCAGCCGCTTCGCCTTTGCCGGCCCGCTTTCGCTTGTGCCCGCGCGCGCCGCCCTGCGCGCGCTAGCCGCGCCCGTGCGGCGCGTGACCCGCTTGCCCCGCTTCTCCCGTGCGCTGCCGCTCGCCGCGAGCGCCGCCGCCCTCGTCGCTGGATTTGCCGCGCCACTTGCGGCACAGGCCGACCAAACCGCTATCTGTTACAACTGCCCGCCCGAATGGGCAGACTGGGCGAGCCAGATTCAGGCGATCCAGAAAGAGACCGGCATTCGCGTGCCGTTCGACAACAAGAACTCCGGCCAATCCATCGCACAACTGATGGCCGAGCAGAAGAGCCCGGTCGCCGATGTCGTCTACCTCGGCGTGTCTTCGGCGTTCCAGGCGAAGGACAAGGGCGTGATCACGCCGTACAAGCCCGCGCACTGGAACGACATTCCCGCCGATCTGAAGGACCCGCAAGGCTACTGGTTCGCCATCCATTCGGGCACGCTCGGCTTCTTCGTCAACAAGGACGCGCTCGAAGGCAAGCCGGTGCCGCGTTCGTGGGCTGATCTTCTCAAGCCCGAGTACAAGGGCATGGTCGGCTACCTCGATCCGTCGAGCGCCTTCGTGGGTTATGCGGGCGCGGTGGCCGTGAACCTAGCGTTGGGCGGCACGCTCGACAACTTCCAGCCCGCTTTCGAATGGTTCGGCAAGCTCAAGGCCAACCAGCCGATCGTGCCGAAGCAGACCGCCTACGCGCGCGTGCTTTCGGGTGAGATTCCGATCCTGCTCGACTACGACTTCGACGCCTACCGCGCTAAGTACAAGGACCACGCGAACGTCGAGTTCGTGATCCCCAAGGAAGGCACGATTTCGGTGCCCTACGTGATGAGCCTCGTGAAGAACGGTCCGCACGAAGCGAACGGCAAGAAGGTGCTCGACTTCGTGCTCTCCGACGAAGGCCAGAAGCTCTGGGCCAATGCCTACCTGCGCCCGGTGCGCGCGAGCGCGCTCTCGCCGGAAGCGGCTTCGAAGTTCCTGCCCGCGAGCGACTATGCGCGCGCAAAACCCGTGGACTTCGCGAAGATGGCGGCGCAGCAGCAGGCGTTCGGCGAGCGCTATCTGCAGATCATGCACTGATATCCCAGCCAATCACTTCCATGCATGACCTCACTTTTCCGCTGCGCTGGCGCGTGGCGCTCATCGCGCCCGCGCTCGCGGTGTTCCTCGCATTCTGGCTGTTGCCGATGATCGCGCTCGTGCAGGTGAGCGCCGATGGCCACTTCGTCGAAACTTATCGCGCACTGCTCACGAATGGCCGTTACATGAGGAGCCTTGGCGCGACCATCGCGCTCTCGGCCGCGGTGACCGCGGCAACGCTCGTGATCTCGACGATCTGCGGCCTTCTGCTCGCGCGGCGCGCGTTCGCGGGGCGCCGCGCGCTCGTCGCGTTGCTCACGTTTCCGCTGGCGTTTCCGGGCGTGGTGGTCGGCTTCATGGTCATCATGCTCGCCGGCCGCCAGGGGTTGATCGGCGCGCTTTCGCTGCGGCTCACCGGCGAGCGCTGGGTGTTCGCGTACTCGATGGCGGGACTCTTCGTGGGTTATCTGTACTTTTCGATCCCGCGCGTGATCGTAACGGTGATGGCATGCGCAAGCCAGCTCGACGGCTCGCTCGAAGAGGCCGCACGCTCGCTTGGCGCGTCGTCGTGGCGTGTGCTGTGCGACGTGATCCTGCCCGCGCTCGCGCCCGGCCTCGTCGCCGCAGGAGCGATCTGCTTCGCGACCGCGATGGGCGCGTTCGGCACGGCGTTCACGCTCGCCACCGACATCGACGTCCTGCCGATGACGATCTATACCGAGTTCACGCTCAACGCGAACATGGTCACGGCTGCCGGCCTCTCGATCGTGCTCGGTCTCGTCACGTGGGCGGTGCTCACGCTCGCGCGCAGCGTGACGGGCGCGGCCGTCGCGGCCACGGCATGAGCACGCTATGGTTTTCGAGGACTCCAGAATGATTTCGGCCGTCAATTGCGCCGCTTCCGCGGCGCAAGACATGCACGAAGCGCCCGACCAGCCGCCCGCCGCGCGGCGGCGCTTCGCGCTGCCCTCGGCGCGCGCATGGATTGCGTGCGCGCAATGGCTCGTCACGCTCGCCACCTGCGCGTTTCTCGTCGTGCCCGTGGCGATGTCGATCCTCGCGGGGCTCACCGTCAATTATTTTCGCGGCGTGGCCAGCGGCCTCACGCTGCGCTGGCTCGACCAGGTCTGGACGCAGTATCACGGGAGCGTCTTCCTCTCGCTCGAAGTGGCGGCCGCCACCCTCGTCATCACGCTCGTGACCGGCGTGCCCGCAGGCTATGCGCTCGCGCGCAGCCGCACGCGCCTTTCGCGTTTGATCGAGGAATTGCTCGTGCTGCCCGTGGCCCTGCCCGGCCTCGCTTCGGCGCTCGCCCTGCTCGTGGTGTACGGCGGCTTCAGCGCGTTTCGCATGAGCGCGGCGTTCATCGTGGTCGGCCACGTGGTGTTCACGCTGCCGTTCATGGTGCGGCCCGTGGCGGCCGTGTGCGCGTCGGCGGATCTGCGCACGCTCGAAGAAGGCGCGGCGAGCCTCGGCGCGAGCTTCTGGCAGCGCTTCAGGACCATCGTGGTGCCCAATGCGCGGCCCGGCATCGTGGCGGGCGCGCTCGCGGTGCTCACGCTTTCGATCGGCGAATTCAACCTCACGTGGATGTTGCACACGCCCGACACCAAAACGCTGCCAGTCGGCCTCGCGGACACCTACGCGTCGCTGCGCATCGAAGTGGGCAGCGCCTACACGATCCTCTTCTTCCTCATGACGATGCCGCTGCTCGTGGCGATGCAATGGCTCGGCGTGGACGTGCCTGGCTCCTCAGGAAAGCCATCTGGCAAGCAGCGCCTCGCAGGCCAGCAAAAGAACATCAAGGATGCCGAATGAAGCTCGAACCGATCCCGATTACGCTCACGCGCTGCGCAAAGACGTTTCGCGGCACGCGCGTGCTCGAACCGCTCGATCTCGCGATCGGTGCGGGCGAAACGCTCGTGCTGCTCGGCCCTTCGGGCTGCGGCAAGACCACCACGCTGCGCATGATCGCGGGTCTGGAAACGCCCGACGCCGGCGGCCGCGTGGCCTTCGGCGACGAGGACGTGACCGCGCTGCCCATCGAGCAGCGCAAGGTCGGCATGGTGTTCCAGAACTATGCCCTCTTTCCGAACCTCGATGTGCGCGGCAACATCGGCTATGGCCTGAAGATCCAGCGCGTTCCCGCCGCCGACGCGCGCGCACGCGTGGACGAACTGCTCGCGATGATGCGTCTCGAAGCGCACGCGGCCAAGCCCATCAACCAGCTTTCGGGCGGCCAGCGCCAGCGCGTGGCGCTCGCACGCGCGCTGGCGCCGCGCCCGCGTGTATTGCTGCTGGACGAGCCGCTCACCGCGCTCGATGCGCGCCTGCGCGACACCTTGCGTAGCGAGATGAACGTGCTCTTGCGCGAGCTGGGCGTGACGACGGTCTACGTCACGCACGATCAGGCCGAGGCGATGGAGCTGGGCGACCGCATCGTCGTGATGAGCGCGGGCCGCATCGAGCAGATCGGCACGCCGCGCGAGATCTACTTCCAGCCTGCGAGCCGTGCAGTCGCGCAATTCGTCGGCACGCTCAACCGGATCGCCGGAGAATGGCAAGGCGGCATGCTGCGCACGAGCGGCGGCGCCGTGCCGGCCAGCGCGCCCCAGACCACCGGAGCCGCCGAACTGTATTTCCGCCCCGAAGACGCCACGCTCGCCGACCCTGTCGGCGCGCAACTACGCGGCGTGATCGAGCAGGCGACCTTTCTCGGCGAGCGCACGCGTCTGACGATCGGCGGCGCGGCGCCCGATGCCCTGCTCGTCGACGTGGCGGGCCGCGTCGAGCTGGCACGCGGCACACCGGTCGGCATTTCGATCGCCCCCGAAGCGCTCATCGCGCTCGCGTAATTCTTACAAAATGAGGACTACCATGCTGCTCGCCCAGATCAGCGACCTGCACATCAAGCCACCTGGCGCGCTCGCCTATCGCCGCGTCGATACGGCCGCGAGCCTCGCACGCACCATCGCACGGTTGAACGCGCTCACGCCGCGCCCCGACGCGGTGCTCATGACCGGCGACCTCGTCGACCACGGCTCGATCGAGGAATACCGGCACCTGAAAACGCTGCTTGACACGCTCGACATTCCGTACTGGCTCTTGATCGGCAACCACGACGCGCGCGAGCCGCTGCGCGAAGTGTTTGCCGAGCGGCCTGAACTGCGCGAAGGCGGCGAGTTCATCCAGTACGCCGTCGACCTCGGCGCGCTACGCGTGATAGCGCTCGACTCCATGCAGCCGGGGCAAAGCGCGGGCACGCTCTGCGAAGCGCGCCTCGCGTGGCTCGCGCAGCAGCTCGACGCGGCGCGCGGCAAGCCCGTGATCGTTGCGCTGCATCACCCGCCGTTCGACTGCGGCATCGGCCATATGGATGCGATGCGGCTCGACGACAGCGCCGCGCAGGCGCTCGAAGCGCTCGTGGCGCAGCACCCCAACGTCGAGCGCGTGCTGTGCGGTCACGTGCACCGGCCCATGTTCGTGCGCTTCGGCGGCACGATCGCTGCGGCCGTGCCCGCGCCGGCCCACCAGGTCACGCTCGACCTCGCGCCCGACGCGCCCTCCACCTTCACGCTGGAGCCGCCCGCCTTCGCGCTGCATCGCTACGACCCGCAGGGCGGGATCGTCACGCATCATGGCTACGTGGACACGTTCGACGGCCCCTATCCGTTCTACGAGCCCTCGGGCGAGCTGATTGCCTGAAAGCGCGACTGGCGGCGCGCTCCCGCACCGCCAGCGCGATTGTGCGGGCTCCGGTATGATCGGCACGCTCGAAGCCTGCCTTCCATATCACCGGGCGCCGCCCGCATTCGCACATGTCCACACCTGATTCCGCAAACGCTCGCGCAAGCCAGTCGCTGCGCGGCCTGCTGCTCCTGCTCGCGACCATCGCGGGCGTCACGGTCGCGAACATCTATTTCAACCAGCCGCTGCTCGACGATTTCCGCCAGAGCTTCCCAGCCGGCGCCGCGTGGATCGGCGCCGTGCCGGCCGGCACCCAGCTCGGCTACGCAGCCGGCATGCTGCTGCTCGCGCCACTCGGCGACCGCTACGACCGCCGCCGCATCATCCTGCTGCAAACCGCCGGCCTGTGCGTCGCGCTGCTCGTCGCGGCCACCGCGCCATCGCTTGGCGTGCTGGTCGGCGCGAGCCTCGCGATCGGTATCCTCGCCACCATCGCGCAGCAGGCAGTGCCGTTTTCCGCGGAACTCGCGCCGCCCGAGGCGCGCGGCCACGCGGTGGGCACGGTCATGAGCGGCCTCTTGCTCGGCATCCTGCTCGCGCGTACGGCGGCCGGTTTCGTCGGCCAATACTTCGGCTGGCGCGCGGTGTTCGGGGCGTCGATCGTCGCGCTGCTCGTGCTCGCGCTCGTGATCGTGAAGAAGCTGCCGAAGAGCCAGCCGACCTCGAAGCTCGGCTACGGCAAGCTGCTGGGCTCGATGTGGCATCTCGTGCTGGAGCTGCCCGGACTGCGTGAAGCGTCGGCGACAGGCGCGTGCCTCTTCGCCGCGTTCAGCCTCTTCTGGCCCGTGCTCACGCTGTTGCTCGCGGGCGAGCCGTTCCATCTCGGGCCACAGGCAGCGGGCCTGTTCGGCATCGTCGGCGCGGC
This sequence comes from Paraburkholderia sp. CNPSo 3281, assembly GCF_024206515.1. NCBI lineage: Bacteria > Pseudomonadati > Pseudomonadota > Betaproteobacteria > Burkholderiales > Burkholderiaceae > Paraburkholderia > Paraburkholderia sp. CNPSo 3281. The sequence goes on from NZ_JAMBPS010000003.1 coordinate 371,116, forward strand.
TGGCGCGCTGGCCGCGCCGATGGCGGGGCGCTCCGCCGACAAGCGCGGGCCGCGCGCGGTCATCACGATGTCGATCGTGCTGATGGCGCTCGCCTTCGTGATCTTCGCCTTCTCCAGCACGAGCCTGATCGGCCTCGTGATCGGCGTGATCGTGCTCGACGTGGGCGTGCAGGCCGCGCAGATCTCGAATCAGTCGCGCATCTACGCGCTGCGCCCCGAGGCGCGCAGCCGCGTGAATACGGTGTTCATGGTCTGCTACTTCATTGGCGGCGCGACCGGTTCCGCTGTGGGCGTGACCGCCTGGCACGCATTCGGCTGGATCGGCGTGTGTGGAGCGGGCATCGCATTCACGGCGCTCGCCGGCTGGATTCACCATGCAACGCGCCCGCGCATGGGCGCGGGCGCGCAGACTTCTTCCTGAGGGCTAGCGGCAAGCGCTATTTGCGCGTGTACAGCAAGTCGGTCATGTCGTCGGCATGCTCTTCCTCCGTTGCGAGGATCTGCTCGAAGATGCGCCGCGTGGTGGTGTCGTCGTGACCGAGATAATTGATGATCGCGCGATAGCTCTCGATAGCGATGCGCTCCGCGATCAGATTCTCGCGGATCATGTCCTTCAGGTCGGCTCCTTCCTTGTATTCCGAGTGCGAGCGCTCGACCAGCGTCGCCGGCGAGAAGTCGGGCTCGCCGCCTAGCTGCACGATGCGGGCCGCGAGCATGTCGGCGTGCTGCTGCTCCTCGGTTGCGTGCTGGAGAAACTCGGCCGCCACCGACTCGGACTCGATGCCCTTCGCCATGAAATGGTGCCGCTTGTAACGCAGCACGCACACGAGTTCCGTGGCGAGCGAATCGTTGAGCAGCTTGAGCACGGTCTGGCGATTCGCGGGGTAGTCCGGCGTGACCGGCCCCTGGTCGAGATTGCGGCGTGCCTCATCGCGTACGCGCTTGAGATCGAACTCAAACGAAGCGTGTGTCTTCGACATCTGACTCTCCTTCGAACATGGCATGCATGAGTGGGGTTGGCTTTGCATGGCGCGCATCATCGGTGCATCACGCCTAGCAGCAACGTGACGACGAAGACCACGAGGAAGATGTAGAACAGGATCTTGGCGATTTCGGCCGCGCCCGCAGCGATTCCCGTGAAGCCGAACACGGCGGCAATGATCGCGATGATGAAAAACACGATGGCGTAGTGAAGCATGGCGTAGTCCTCATTGTGGGCGGATGTGCTGCGCTATGTCGCGCCTGCGTCAGCGCTAGCGCAAGCAGCGGACCCGACGCATGCACATACGCAGGCGCATGGCGGCACAAATGACCGGGCACGGGACATGCTGGAGAGTGATTTCCCTTGATACGTTACGTGGAGGACTTCCTCATGAAACGCCTGATTGCCCTCTTTCTCGTTACCGCTTCGCTGGCAGCGCTCTCGGCCTGCAACACGATGGCGGGTGCCGGCGAGGACGTTTCCGCAGGCGGCCACGCCCTCACGAACTCCGCGGAAAAGGCGAAATAGTGTCTGGCAGACGGTAAAGGCGCCAGGGTGACGGCTAACGCGCGCACGTAGCGCGCACGTAGCCCGTACGTGCGCTGCCGGCATCGATCACCGGTGAACCATAAAGTCGCGGCCGCTGTGCGCCTCACTTGCACAGCGGCCGCGCGCACAACGCGGCGTTGACGCGAGGTGCCTCGCGAAGTCAGGATGAACTCAGGAAGTGCGGCGGCGGTCGTCGAACAGGAACGACAGACCCACGCTGCCGAGAATCAGCACGGTCGCCACAACGGTTGCGCTCGTGACCGGCTCGCCGAGCAGCAGCGCGCCGAGCGCGACGGCAACCACGGGATTCACGTACATGCAGCTGCTCGCGACGAGCGGGCTGGTATGGCGGATCAGATAGCCATACGCGACATAGGCGGCCATCGTGCCGATGAACAGCAGGTAGAGGAACGCGAGGAGTGGCAGGAAATGCAGCTCGCCCATGCGTTCGCCGCTGATCCACGCGACCGCCGTCGAAATGGCGCCGCCAAGGCCGATCTGCAGCGCCGTCGCGACGAAGAGATCGGTCGGCAACGTGAGCTTGCCCGCCAGATGCGCGCCGATTGCCCAGAAGAGCGCGCCGCACAGAATCGCGAGGCTGCCGCCCGCCGACCCGGACGCGGCGCCGCCATGGCTCAGGATGGCGATTCCGACGAGGCCGAGCGCGACCGCGGCCCATTCGGCCTTCGCCACGCGCCGCCCGGTGACCGCCGAAATCACGGTCGCGAACAGCGGCACCGTGGCGACCATCACGGCCGCCTTGCCGGTGCCCACGGTACGCATGCCGTAGGCAAGCATGCCGCTCGACAGGCCCACGAGCAGCGTGCCCACCACGCCTGCGTTGCGCACTTCGAGCAGCGTAGGCATGACGGGCCGCCGGCGCATGGCGAAGACGAACAGGCCGATCCCGGCGAACAGATTGCGCAAGCCGGAGAGCAGGAGCGGCGGGAACGAATCGAGCGCGACCTTCACGCCGAGATACGTCGAGCCCCAGACGAAGTAGACGACGGCGAGGGAGAGCGCGACGCGCCCGGAGCGCGATTGCGGCAGCCGCACGGTGCGCGCGAAACGCCATAGCGCGGCAGCGGCCTGCTGGGCTCCGGCGAGAAAAGATTGAGTGCTCACGCGGGAAGACATACGGGGAGGCATCGTCATTTCACCGCGGCGTATGATGAAAGGGGACCGCGGCGCCCCGGCGGCAAGGCGGCGGGACGGGTAAAGCTCGACGGCATGGTGCAGATGCGCAAGAACGCGAAAAAAGACGGGGTACGAAGGACACCCGGGACGGGCGAAGCGCATTATGCAACAACGCCGGGCGGTGCGGAGGCTTTCAGGATGCTTTATGCGCGGCGATTCGTTGCGTGCGCGTCACAGTGGGAGCGACGCAAGCCAGGACGGCCGATCGCGCACCATATCGACGTTCGCCGACCGCGTCACGCCACGCTGGTTGGATCGTGCTAGCATGACACAACCTTTCGTTTAACTTTCATCAGTCGGTTTTCGTACACGCCACTCGCCATGCTTTCGCTCGTTTCGCGCCCCGTATCCGCCTTGCCGCCGCGCCATTCGCGCGGCGCGCCGGCGCGCTCACGCGCAGAGCGCGAGCGAACGACGCCGTGGTCTCTCGACACCCGAGCGCGCGCCCTGCCGTCCCTGTCCGCCCCGCTCTACGCCGCCCGGCGTCCGCACTGAACCCGCCTCCCCCAACCCATCGGAGCCGTTCGGTCGGGCTCCGGGCCGATCCGTTGCGCCCCGCTGCGGCCCGCGCCCGATTGCGCGCTTTCGCCCGCCAGCCCTCACCGCTACCTCGAATCTTTTCTGGATCGCAAGGAGAACTGCCATGTCAAAGAAAATCCGTTACTTCACCGAACTCGATGTTGCCCGCCTCGAAAAATGCGCCGCCGAACCCGGCGCCTCCCCCGCGCGACAGACTATGCTCGACGAGCTGCTCGAACACGCCGTGATCGTGGAGGCGCGCGACATGGCCGCCAACGTCGTGACGATGAATTCGCAGGTCACGCTCGTGGACGAGCGCAACGGCGCATCCCTCACGTACACCGTCGTCTATCCGCATGAGGCGAACGTCGACGCCGGGCGCCTGAACGTGTTCTCGCCCGCGGGTCTCGCGCTCCTCGGCGCGAAGCGCGGCAACGCCGTGCGCTTCACGACGCCGGGCGGCGCGGTCGAAACGCTGAAGATCGAACGTATCCTGTTTCAGCCCGAAGCCTCGAAGGATTTCACGCTGTAAGTTCCGCATACACGACTCACCACGCCTGGCACATTGCACGCGAGTTGGCACTTGCCAGATCGTCGCAGCACGGTGTATTGTTTGGCCTTGCTTACGCGGGGGTCCTGCGTCATGCGCCGCATCGAACGAAAGTCGTGCAGCGTATTTCGCGGGTGAGAAATACCCTTTGAACCTGATCTGGATAATGCCAGCGCAGGGAAGCGTCCGGACTTCGCAACATCGCTCAACGCCTCACCTCATCACAGCGAAGTCCGTCCACGTTCCGTCTCGTCTCCTGCTAAGCCGCTGTTCCCACTTTGCTTTGCATGGAGAGAGACGCATGAACGCGAATCCGAAGTTCATTTCCGCCAACGCGCACGTCGACGAAGCCGCGATCGCGCCGCTGCCCAATTCCCGCAAGATCTACGTGACCGGTTCGCAGCCCGATATCCGCGTGCCGATGCGCGAGATCACGCAGGCGGATACGCCCACGGGCTTCGGCGGCGAGAAGAATCCGCCGATCTACGTCTACGACACCTCGGGTCCGTACACCGACCCTGAAGCGAAGATCGACATTCGTGCAGGCTTGCCCGCGCTGCGTCAGAACTGGATCGAAAAGCGCGGCGACACCGAAGCGCTGCCGGGCCTTTCCTCCGAGTACGGCCGCGAGCGCGCCGCCGACCCCGCGACGGCCGAGCTGCGCTTCCCGGGCCTGCACCGCACGCCGCGCCGCGCGAAGGCCGGCAAGAACGTCACGCAGATGCACTACGCACGTCAGGGCATCATCACGCCGGAGATGGAATACATCGCGATTCGCGAGAACCAGCGCCGCGCCGAGTATCTGGAAAGTCTCAAGGCCAGCGGCCCGAACGGCGCGAAGCTCGCCGCGATGATGGGCCGCCAGCATCCGGGCCAGGCGTTCGGCGCAGCCGCCTTCGGCGAGAACGCGCTCAAGGAAATCACGCCCGAGTTCGTGCGCGACGAAATCGCGCGCGGCCGCGCGATCATTCCCGCGAACATCAACCACCCGGAAAGCGAGCCGATGATCATCGGCCGCAACTTCCTCGTGAAGATCAACGCGAACATCGGCAATTCGGCGGTCACCTCGTCGATCGGCGAAGAAGTCGACAAGATGACGTGGGCGATCCGCTGGGGCGGCGACACGGTCATGGACCTCTCGACCGGCAAGCATATTCACGAAACGCGCGAGTGGATCATCCGCAACTCGCCGGTGCCGATCGGCACGGTGCCGATCTACCAGGCGCTCGAAAAGGTCAATGGCAAGGCCGAAGACCTCACGTGGGAAATGTTCCGCGACACGCTCATCGAGCAGGCTGAGCAGGGGGTGGACTACTTCACGATTCACGCGGGCGTGCGGCTGCAATACGTGCCGCTCACCGCGAACCGCATGACGGGCATCGTCTCGCGCGGCGGCTCGATCATGGCCAAGTGGTGCCTCGCGCATCACAAGGAATCCTTCATTTATGAGCATTTCGAAGAGATCTGCGAAATCATGAAGGAATACGACGTGAGCTTCTCGCTCGGCGACGGCCTGCGTCCCGGCTCGATCTACGACGCCAATGACGAAGCGCAGCTCGGCGAACTGAAGACGCTCGGCGAGCTCACGCAGATCGCGTGGAAGCACGACGTGCAGGTGATGATCGAAGGCCCGGGCCACGTGCCGATGCAGCTCATCAAGGAGAACATGGATCTCCAGCTCGACTGGTGCCAGGAAGCGCCCTTCTACACGCTCGGGCCGCTCACCACCGACATCGCGCCGGGCTACGACCACATCACCTCTGGCATTGGCGCCGCGATGATCGGCTGGTTTGGTACGGCCATGCTCTGCTACGTCACGCCGAAGGAACACCTGGGCCTGCCGAACAAGGACGACGTGAAGGAAGGCATCATCACGTACAAGCTCGCAGCGCATGCGGCCGATCTCGCGAAGGGGCATCCGGGCGCGCAGGTGCGCGACAACGCATTGTCGAAGGCGCGCTTCGAGTTCCGCTGGGAAGACCAGTTCAACCTCGGCCTCGATCCGGACAAGGCGCGCGAATTCCACGACGAAACGCTGCCGAAGGACTCGGCCAAGGTCGCGCACTTCTGCTCGATGTGCGGCCCGCACTTCTGCTCGATGAAGATCACCCAGGACGTGCGCGACTTCGCTGCGAAGCAAGGCGTGAGCGACGACGAGGCTCTGAAGAAGGGCATGGAAGTGAAGGCGGTCGAGTTCATCAAGCAGGGCGCCGAAATCTATCAACGCCAATAAGCGCCGACTTCGGGCTGACTCAGGGCTACTTCGCCCCGGCGGGCGCACGCCGTCCGCCGAAACATTTTCTAACGACTCCCACAACTCTCTGACAAGCGCACACACCCGGATACGGGTCGCGTGGCTAGGATGAGGGTATCGAAGGTGCGGCGTGCGCGCGAGCGCATGTCTCACCGCTCACTCGAACGCATCTGCGTGGGGAGTCGAAAAATGAAAACGCTCAAACGTGCACGCACGCTCCTGACGGTGACGACGCTCGTCGCCGTGCTGGGCAGTCTTGGCGCTTGCGACAACATGTCGACACGCGACCGCGATACGGTGATTGGCGCGGGCGTAGGCGGCGTGGCCGGCGCGGCGATTGGCGGCAATGCGCTCTCCACCGTGGGCGGCGCAGCGGTGGGTGGCGTGATCGGCAATCAGGTTGGCAAGTAAGTGGCAAACAGGCGGTAGCGCCAGTACGAATCGACGATGCGGCTGCACGACTAGTTGCACGATCGAAGCGACGGCACAGAACAGAAACGATACGACAGGCAACACGCCATTCAAGGCGTGCATCAGGGAAGGATGCGCGGCGCAGACCCTCACGGGCTGCGCCGCGTTTGCTTGGGTCGATGGCATTCAGCCGCAGGACTACGCAATATATTCGGTAAGCGAAGCACGACGCAAAGCGGGTTCGTACGGCGTAAGCTCGAACGATCAGACGGCCCGGGCCTGAAGGCGATAATCCCGCGCGGCCGTTCGCCATTCGCGGAGCCCGCCATGAAACGTCCGTCTGTGTTCGTGATCGCGTCCGCGAGCGCGCTCCCCGCGCTTTCCGGCTGCTACTACTACGCCCCCTACGGCTACGCGCCCTACTACTACGGCACCGTGCCCGTTGCGGCCACCCAGCAGGAAGCCGCGGTCGTGCAACGGCGCCGAACCCCGCGCCGGCCGCCATGCCCGACGCACAGTATCCGGGGCCACTCTATCCCTCGCCTCCCGTTGCGATCGCCGTGCCTGCGTGGCCAGCCTATCCGGCCTATGCAGCCTACCCTGCGGCCTATCCCGCGTACTACCCTTATCCCGCGTACGGCTGGGGCTGGGGTGCGCCCGCCGTCTCGTTCGGCTTCGGCTACTGGGGCGGCGGCGGCGGACACTGGCATCACTGACGCTCACGCACTTCAGCCACACGGCAAAGTACACCGCAAAACGGTGCCGGACCGTACTTTCCCTCCTTGACGCTCCCGTTTCGTTATCTATCCTCCAAGTGGGCTAGCGGGGATTGAAGCACCGCCTTAACTCGGCCGCCTGGCCCGGCACTGAACTCCACAGCCGACGAAGCGCCCCGGCGCACGCTGCCGCACTGCGGCGCCGATAACGAACCAGCATAAAGGAGACGTGATGTTCCACCAGCTGTTGACCCCTATCGGCAATTCGCTGCTGTTTTCGTTTCTGATCGCCGTGCTGCCCATTCTCACCGTGCTCGTCCTGCTCGGCTGGGCGCGGCGGCCCGCATGGCAAGCCTCGCTCGCGGGGCTCGTGGTCGGTCTGGTCGTCGCGATCGCCGGCTGGCAGTTTCCGGTCAATCTCGCGATCAGCTCGGTGCTCGCGGGCGTGGTGTTCGCACTCTGGCCGGTGATGTGGATCGTCGTCACCGCAATCCTGCTCTACAACATCGCGCTGCGCTCGGGCCGCTTCGCGGCGTTTCGGATGTGGCTGCTCGACAATCTGCCCAACGACCGGCGCATCGTGCTCGTCGTGGTTGGCTTCTCGTTCGGCGCGTTGTTCGAAGGGATTTCCGGCTTCGGCACGCCGATCGCCATCACGAGCTCGCTGCTCATCATGCTCGGCTTCCCGACGCTCGAAGCCCTGACCTTCACGCTTATCTTCAACACGGCGCCCGTGGCGTTCGGCGCGCTCGGCGTGCCGATCACCGTGCTCGGCGCGGTCACGCACCTGCCCGCCGATCTGCTAGGCCAGATGGTCGGCCGCCAGTTGCCGTTTTTCGCCTTGCTGCTGCCGTTCTATGTCATCGCGATCTACGCGGGCGTGGGCGGCATGCTGCGCATCTGGCCGGTACTGCTCGTCGCGGGCGGCAGCTTCGCCCTCACGCAGTTCGTCACCGCCAACTTCATCAACTACAGCCTCACCGACGTGCTCTCGTCGCTCATCTCGCTGATCCTCACCATCCTGTTCCTGCGCGTATGGAAGCCCGCCCCGGATTCGCGCTTCACGATCAAGGTCGATCGCGCGAGCGAAGCGCGCGGCAGCGTGTCGGGCACGCAGGGCTGGTATCCGTGGATCATCGTGTCGGCCGTCGTGATCATCTGGACCATCGCGAAGGTCTTCACGATCGGCGAGGTGAAAGTGCCGTGGCCGGGCCTCGACAAGGCCGTCTACATCACGCTCTACAACACGCCCTATGGCGCGATCTGGGACTTCCAGCCGCTCGCCACCGGCACGGCGATTCTCGTCGCGGCGATCATCACCGCATTCGTCGTGCGCCTGAAGCCCGCCGATTTCGGCGTCGCGATCGTCGATACCTGGGTGCAGACGCGCATTGCCATCCTCACGGTCGCGACCATCGTCGGGCTCGCGTTCCTCATGAACTATTCGGGGCTCACCTATACGCTGGGTCTCGGGGCGGCTTCGGTCGGCGCATTCTTCCCGCTCGTTTCGGCCTTCCTCGGCTGGGTCGCGGTGTTCCTCTCGGGCAGCGACACCTCGGGCAACGCGCTGTTCGGCAACCTGCAGGTGGTGGCCGCGAAACAGCTCAACCTCAATCCCATCCTGATGGCGGCGACCAACTCGTCGGGCGGCGTCATGGGCAAGATGATCTCGCCGCAGAACATCGCAACGGGCGTCGCGACCACGGACCTCAAGGGCCAGGAAGGTCATGTGTTCGCGAAGACGTTCAAGCACTCGATCCTGTTGACGGTGCTGCTCGGCATCCTCGTGTGGCTGCAGCAGAACGTGCTCACCTGGATGATTCCGCACTGAGTACGGCGAGCGCGTGCATGAAAAAAACCCGCCTGCGCAGGCAAGCGCAGGCGGGTTTTCTTTTGCGACATCGGCCGCCCAGCGAATCCAGCGAATGCCGGCTCAAGCGCGATGCTTAGTGCAGTTCGTCGACCACGAGGCTCATGATCTCCTGCGCCGGGCGCGACGCGTCGATCTGGCCGCTGTCGTCCACGATCGCGATGCGCGTCTGGTTGTCGGTCACGGCGCGCACGTTGAGCTTGTACTGCTTCGCGACCTTTTCCTTGCGGCCGTGGAAGATCTGGTTCCAGAAGCCCTGTTCGTCCGAGCTGTGGTCCTTCGGATCGACGTAGCGCACATAGTAGATGCCCTTCGTGCGGTCGCGATCGTCCACCGTGAAGTTCGCGCGATCGAGCGCGATGCCCACGCGCACCCATGCGCGGTCGTACGGCTCGCCGAGCGTGAGTTCCGACGAGGTGTACTGGCCCGACGTGCCCTGCGCGCCCGAGTTCGACGATCCGCTGCCCGATTGCTGGCCCACGGCAGCGACGTTCTGCGCGGCCATGGCGGCGGCAGCGGCGTCCGGAGCATTCTTCTTCGCGTCGGTGCCCTTGCTGTTGGCCTTGGCGTCGGCTTCGGCCGCGACCTGCGCGTCGGGCACGCCCGGCTTCGCGTTCGCGAGCGTCATCATGAGGCGCTTGAGGTACTCGGCTTCGAGCGCGGGATCGTTGGGCTTCGGCACCCACTTGCTGGTGTCGTTATTGGTGCCCGAGAGCTGTTCGCTCAGACCCTTCTGGCTGATGAACACATAGGTGCCGCCGCTGGGCGACGTTTCGAGGCGCGTGCGGTACTTGTTGCGCTCGGCGGTCACGTACGAGTTGCCCGTGGCCCACGAGAGCGTGTTGCGGATGAGGCCGTCGCTGATCTTCGGATGGGTTTCGTTCCAGTCCGTTTCCATCACGCCCTTGTCGCGCTGGTCGACCACGAGCAGAAAGCCTTGTTCCTGCCAGAAGCGGCGCACCTGGGCCCAGACCTGGTCGGGCGCGCGGCTGTCGATGACGAGCCAGCTTTCCGTGCCGTCGCGCTGGATATGCATGCCCGGCACCTGCGGGACCACCTGGCTCTCGTCGGACTGCGGCGCGGCGGCCTGGGTCTGCTTGAGCGAGGACAGCGAGGCCTCGCCGCCCTGCGGCGCGAGCGAGCGCTGGTCGGACGCTTCGTCGAGCATGTTCGGCGGCACAGCGAGCGACGACTGCTTCGCCTTGGCGTCACTACGGTAATCGATCTTGCCTGGCGTCGGCGAGCTGCAGCCGGCGACCAGCCCGCCCGCCATCAGAAGCGCAAGCGCGCGTGCGGCAAGACGTTGATGAAAATCACTCATGTTCGGGTAATCCCTTCGGCTACGCCACGGCCAGTTTCCGTGGATCAACCAAACATTTTACCGGTCCGGCGGCCCGCTGTGCAAAAACCACGGGGTGGCACGCAATCCAGGCCCCGCATCAGCCCCGGCGACACGCGCCGGACCGTGATCGCGACTCCCCAAACCGACCTCGCCGTACCATTCATCTAAGTTCGATCCGACACTGCAAGCCTGCTGAGTCGCCGTCAATTTCCTTTAGGATCAACGCACTAACTCCAATCCACGCCAAAACGCCCCTCTGCGCTCTGCCGCCCTGCCAGCCTCAGACGCTTGCGAGGACGACCCCGGCGCTAATTTCACCTCGAAATCTCAATAGAGCTCGACGATCACGCGCTACGGGCCCGGGTATTGCCCGGGTTCGCCTGTCAGCCTCGGCGCGACGATAGCCGGCATCGACGGCGTGGGCGCTTCCATGACCTTCGCGGTCGCGAGCTCGACGACGCTGCTCGCCAGCGGCAACTGGGCCTTCGGCAATCTCGCTGGCTACAGCGGTCGCGCGTTCGGCTGGGGACTCCCGTTCTTCTTCGGGCGCCGCGTGTTCACGGCGATCGCCTCGCAGGTCACGCCCGCAGGAAGCAGACCATTCTTCGCGTTCTGAGCGCGCCGGCGGCCGCCAACGTCTCATCGGTCACAAACGACGAAGGCCTCTTGCGAGGCCTTCATGAGCGCAGGTTGCGCGAATGTCGAGCGGATGTAGAAACGCAACCGCGAACAGAGTGCGCCCGCCTTAGTCGTTCGCGGCGTTCGGGTCGGGCGTGGTCTTCGCGAGCTTCGGCGGCGCGAGCCAGCGGAACGTCGCGAGGCCCGACTCGTTGAAGGTGCACTCCGCGGCGGCCGGCGTGACCGCGGCCTTCTTGATGCCGAGTTTCGCGACCAGCGCCGCGACCGGCGTGGTCGGCTTGCCCTCCGGCGCGCCGCCCTGGGCGACCGGAGCGGTGGGAACCGAAATCGTGCCGGGCAGCGCCGCCGCCTGCACCGTCGGCGCGGTGATCGTGGTCGCCTCGTTGGCGCCCTGCGCCGTGTTGGACGACGCTGCCGATGCGGCCGAAGCCGCCGATGCCGACGGCGCCGAGGCAGCCGCGGGGGCCGACGCCGCGCCGTTCTCGAGCCGCCCTTCGATCACCACGCGCGCACCACGATACGTCGTCGCGCTATGCGTGACTTTCAGGTCGCCGAGCGTCGTCCCGGCAAGGCGGCTACGCATCGCCTCTTCGCACGTGCTGGTGTTGCGGTACTGCGCCGCGCATCCCGCGAGCAGGGTGACGGCGGCCGCGAGGCCGGCGAAGCATGCGTTACGTTTGTTCATCGCTCATCCGTTTTTCAGGCTGCGGCAATTGTAGCGTACGGGGCGGGGAATCCCTGACGGCGCTCGCGCCCGCGTGCGACCCTGCTATCATCGCTGCTGTATATCCGTACAGTGCCGCGCGTGCTTCCCGACTCTCCCGATCCGTTCTACTACCTCGCGAACTTCGAGCGTGCGCTAGCGTGGCTCGATGCGCGCTGCGCCGACCTGTTCGACGACGCCGAGCGCCGCTTCGCCGACGATTTCGCCCAGCTGCCGCAGGCTGCGCGCGCGCTCTTCGTGCGCATGCTGATGCGCAAGGGACCCCATTTCCGCGCGAGCCGTCTCGCGTACGACGAGATCGGCTGTCCGCGCGCGGCGGCGGAACCACTCGTCGCGGCGGGCTGGCTCGACGACACGCCCGCGCTCGATCTCGACGCGCTCGCCGCGCTCGTCACGAAAGCCGAACTGCAGGCGCTCGCCGCGCGCCTTGGCATCGCGCCCGAACCGCGCGCCACGCGCGCGGCAACGCTCGAGACGCTCGATGCACACTATGCCGCCGCGCCCGAGCCGCGCGACTGGCATGCGTGGTTCCCGGCCTCACCCGACACCGTACTGCTGTTCGCGAGCGCCCCGCTCTGCGAGCGCCTGCGCCTCATGTTCTTCGGCAACCTGCATCAGGACTGGTCGGAGTTCGTGCTCGCCGACCTCGGCGTCTTTCGCTACGAAAGCGTGCCCTTCGATCGTGCCTCGCGCGCGTTCCAGCGCCGCGAGGACATCGACGCGTATCTGGCGCTGCGCGATTGCCGCGACGGACTCGAGAGCGCCGCCGAGGCCCTGAACTTCGACGCTGCTGCCGCCATCGCCGCAACACTCGAAGCGCTCGACGCACTGGCCGCGCGCACGCACGCCAATGTGTGGCTGCGCGCCCGCCACGACAAGCTGCGTCACGCCACGGGGCTCGCCGCCGAGCGCGCGGGCGAACCCGCACTCGCGTGGCGCGCTTATCTCGACTGCGGTCATCCTGAATCGCGCTACCGCCGCGTGCGTGTGCTCGAACAACTGAACCGCCGCGAGGAAGCGCTGGTGCTCGCACAGACCATTGCCGAAGCGCCCGCAAACGAAGAGGAAGCGCAGCGCGCCGCACGCACGCTCGGCCGTCTCGCACGCACGCGGGCGAAGTCGAAGACGAGCGCCGAGCCGGGGTTCGCCCAGCACGAACTCACGCTGCCCGCGGCGCCTCGCGCACTGCGCGTCGAGGAAGCCGCGCGCATCGCGCTCGCCACGCCGCAAGCGCCCGTGTTCTATGTCGAGAACACGCTGATCAACGCGCTCTTCGGCCTGCTCTGCTGGCCCGCGCTGTTCGCGCCGCTGCCAGGCGCGTTCTTCCATCCGTTCCAGCGCGGCCCCGCCGACCTGCACGCCGCCGACTTCGTCGCACGCCGTGCTTCGCAGTTCGAAGCCTGTCTCGCCGAACTCGAAACGCACGCCTACCGCGACTCGATTCTGCGGCGCTATGCGGAAAAATCCGGCACCCAGTCACCGTTCGTCGCCTGGCCCGCACTGAGCGACGAACTGCTCACGCTCGCCCTCGACTGCTTCCCCGCCGCCCATCTACGTCTGTGGTTCGAGCGGCTGCTGCGCGAACCCGTTGCCAACCGCTCGGGGCTGCCCGATCTCGTGCGCTTCTCGCCGCTCGAGCGGCGCTACGAACTGATCGAGGTGAAAGGCCCCGGCGACCGTCTGCAGGACAACCAGCGCCGTTGGCTTGCGTATTGCGTGCAGCACGGCATGCCGGTTTCCGTGTTGCAGGTGCGCTGGCCCAGCCTGCCCGACGAAGCCAACGACAGCGCCGCCCAGGCGCTGCGCGCGCCATGAGCTACACCGTCGCCGTGCGCACGCTGTGCGAGTTCACCGCGAAGCGCGGCGACCTCGACTTGCGCTTTACGCCCTCGCCCGACGCCAGCGATGGCCGCGCCGGCCACGCGGCCATCGCCGCGCGCCGCCCGTCCGGCTACGAGACCGAGATCGCGCTCTCCGGCACGTTCGAATCGCTCACCGTGCGCGGCCGCGCCGACGGCTACGACCCCGCGCGCCGCAGGCTCGAAGAATTCAAGACCTATCGCGGCGACCTCGATGCGATGCGCGAGAATCAGCGCGCGCTGCACTGGGCGCAGTTGCGCGTCTACGGCGCGCTCCTGTGCGAAAAACTCGGCCTCGATACGCTCGAACTCGCGCTCGTGTACTACGACATCGGTTCGGGGCGCGAGACGGCGCTCGTCGAGCATGCGAGCGCGTCGGAATTGCGCGCCGCGTTCGAAACGCAATGCCGCCGCTTCGTTGCATGGGCCGAACAGGAAAACGCCCACCGCGCCGCGCGCGACGCCGCGCTCGCCGCGCTGAGCCTGCCGCATCCGCAGTTTCGGCACGGCCAGCGCGATCTTGCCGAAGCCGTCTGGCGCGCGGCGACACAGGGACGCTGTCTGCTCGCGCAGGCGCCCACCGGCATCGGCAAGACCATCGGCACACTCTTTCCGCAGTTGAAGGCGTGCCCGCGCGCGGCGATCGACAAGGTCGTGTTTCTGAGCGCGAAAAGCTCAGGGCGCCAGTTGGCGCTCGATGCGCTGGCCACGCTGACAAGTGCGCAAGACGAAGCAAGCGCCGACGCGCAACGAACGAACGTACCCGTGCGCGTGCTCGAACTCGTTGCGCGCGAAAAGTCTTGTGAGCATCCCGAAGCGGCGTGTCATGGCGAATCATGCCCGCTTGCGCGCGGCTTTTACGACCGTCTGCCGGCCGCGCGCGCCGCGGCGCTCGAACGCGCGCGGCTCGATCGCGCGGCACTGCGCGAGGTGGCGAGCGAGCATGCCGTGTGCCCCTACTACCTTGGCCAGGAACTGGCGCGCTGGTGCGACGTGATCGTCGGCGACTACAACTACTGGTTCGACGCGAGCGCCATGCTGTTCATGCTCGCCGCGCACAACCAGTGGCGCGCGAGCGTGCTCGTGGACGAAGCCCACAACCTCCCCGAGCGCGCCCGCGCGATGTATTCGGCGGAACTCGTGCAAACGCGCATCGACACCCTGCGCCGCGCCGCGAGTGCACCACTGAAGCGCGCGCTCGCGCGACTGCAGAAGCACTGGAACGCACAGAACGCCGTGCTGCCGGGCGCCTGGCGCGCGAGCGAGACCTTGCCCGAAGGCCTCGTCGCCGCGCTGGGCGACGTGATCGGGGCGATCGGCGACCAGCTCGCCGAAGCCGCGCTCGTGCGCGACCCCGAACTCGAGCGCTTCTACTTCGACGCCCTGCACTTCACGCGCATCGCCGAACGCTTCGATACGCATTCGCTCTTCGACGTGACGCCACTGGCGCATCAGAACGCGCGCCGCCCGCGTTCCACGCTCGCGATCCGCAACATCGTGCCGGCGGATGCGCTGCGTGCGCGCATCGCCACGGCACACAGCATCACGCTCTTTTCCGCGACGCTCTCGCCCACGCATTACTACAGCGACATGCTCGGCCTGCCTGCCAACACGGTGAGTATCGACATCGACACGCCGTTTCGCGCCGAGCAGCTCGAAGTCCACATCGCCCGCCATATCTCGACGCGTTATAAGGACCGCCAACGTTCGCTCGAAGCGCTGGTTGGGCGCGTGGCCGCGCAATATGCCGAGCGCCCAGGCAACTATCTGTGCTTTTTCAGCAGCTACGACTATCTGCAGCAAGCCGCCGACGCGTTTGCGGCGCGCCATCGGGAGGTGGAGGTCTGGCTCCAGTCGCGCACCATGGACGAGGCGGACCAGCAGGCCTTCGTCGCGCGCTTCGTGGAAGGCGGCTGCGGCATCGGTTTCGCGGTGCTGGGCGGCGCGTTCGGCGAAGGCATCGATCTGCCCGGTACGCGCCTCATCGGCACGTTCATCGCGACGCTTGGCATGCCGCAGGTGAACGCCGTGAACGAGGCGATGCGCGCACGCATGGATACGCTCTATGGCGACGGCTTCGACTACACGTACCTGATTCCGGGCCTGCGCAAGGTCGTGCAGGCCGCCGGGCGCGTGATTCGCACCGAGGACGATCGTGGCGTCGTGCATCTGCTGGACGACCGCTTCGCACAGCCCGGCGTACGCGCGCTGCTGCCCACGTGGTGGCGTATCGCCGCCAGTTAATCTGGGCTCCTGCGCATTAATCATGACATTAAAGAGCTGGCGCGCGTTGCGGTGCGCCAGCTATTGCTCCACTCGATCAAGTGAGCTTCCCCCTGCCCCCGCCCCTGCCGCTCTTCTTCTGAGGCGGCGGCGGTGGGTCGCCTTCCATGTCGTCGGACGCCATTTCACCCGCGATTTCGTCGACCGGCGGCGCCGCCGCTTTCTTCGCCTTCTTCGCCGACTTGTTCTCCTTCACGTCGGGCGGCACGGCAATCTTGCTGATCGTGACTTCGTCGTTCGTCTTGTCGTAGCCGATCTCGACGGTATCGCCCGACTGTAGCGCGTCGCCGAGTATCTCTTTGGCAAGACGCGTTTCGACTTCCTGGCGAATCTGTCGCTTGAGTTCGCGCGCGCCGAACTCCGGCTGATAGCCGGCCTCCACGAGATGATCGACGAGCGTCTGGCCCATCAAGAGCGTGATGCCCTGCGCGGCCGCCGTGCGCGTGACGCGTTCGAGCTGGATCTGCACGATCGAGCGGATGTTCTCGCGCGAGAGCGCATGAAACACGATGATTTCATCGATGCGATTGAGGAACTCGGGCCGGAAATGGCCCTTGAGCACCTTCATGAGTTCGCCACGGATCGTCTTGTCGTCGAGGCGCGACTTCTCGGGGCGCTCGAGGTTATCCATGATGATCGACGCACCCAGGTTGCTCGTGGCGATCAGAATCGTGTTGCTGAAGTCGACCACGCGACCTTTGCCGTCGGTGAGCCGCCCGTCGTCGAACACTTGCAGCAGCACGTTGTAGACGTCGGCGTGCGCCTTCTCGATCTCGTCGAGCAGAATCACGCTGTACGGGCGGCGCCGCACGCGCTCAGTGAGCTGACCGCCCTCGTCGTAGCCCACGTAGCCTGGCGGCGCGCCAATGAGCCGCGCCACGGCATGGCGCTCCATGTACTCGCTCATGTCGATGCGGATGATGGCCTGCTCGTCGCCGAACACGGTCTCCGCCAGCGCCTTCGCAAGCTCGGTCTTGCCTACGCCGGTCGGCCCGAGGAACAGAAAGGTCGCGATCGGCCGGTTCGACTGGCCGAGACCCGCGCGCGAAAGGCGCACGGCGTCGCTCACGGCGACCACGGCGTCTTGCTGGCCAACGACGCGCTCGCGCAGCGTCTCTTCCATCTTGAGCAGCTTCTGGCGCTCTTCCTGGGTGAGATCCGCGACCGGAATGCCGGTGAGTCGCGACACGACCTCGGCAATCGACGCCACCGTGACTTCGAGTGTTTCCGACCCCGTCTTGCGCTGCCACGCCTCGGTCAGCTCTTCGAGTTTTTCCTGCTTCTCGTTGATGCGCTCCTCGAAACCCTTGGCCTCGTCGAAGCGCTTGCGCGACGCCGCGTAGTCCTGCTCGCGCTTGAGCTGCGCAATCTCCGCTTCGAGTTCCTGCATCTCGGCGGGACGCGAGGTCGAACCGATGCGCACGCGCGCGGCTGCCTGATCGATGAGGTCGATTGCCTTGTCCGGCAAAAAGCGCGACGTGATGTAGCGATCCGACAGTTCGGCGGCGGCCACGAAGGCGTCGTCGGCGAAGGTCACCTGATGATGGGCTTCGAGCTTGTCGCGCAGGCCGCGGAGAATCACGATGGTTTGCTCGACCGTGGGCTCCGGCACGAGCACGGGCTGAAAGCGCCGTTCGAGCGCCGCGTCTTTCTCGATGTACTTTTGATACTCGTTCAGCGTCGTCGCGCCGATGAGACTCAACTCGCCGCGCGCCAGAGCGGGCTTCAGCACATTGGCGATGTCGAGCCCGCCTTCGCCGCCGCCCTGCCCCGCGCCGACGATCGTGTGCAATTCGTCGATGAAGAGAATCAGCTCGTCGTGTTTTGCAGTCACCTCGTCGATCAGTTGCTTTGCGCGCTCCTCGAACTCACCGCGGTATTTCGCGCCCGCGACCATCGAATTGATGTTCACCTCCACGAGCCGCTTGCCGCGCAGCACCTCGGGCACGTCGCCATTGACGATACGCTGTGCGAGCCCTTCCACGATGGCGGTCTTGCCCACACCCGGCTCGCCGATCAGCACCGGGTTGTTCTTCTTGCGCCGCGCGAGCACTTCGATCGTGCTCTCGATTTCCTGCGCGCGGCCCAGCACCGGATCGAGCTTGCCTTGCCGCGCCATGGCCGTCAGGTCGCGGCCGAACTTGTCGAGCGTGGGCGTGCCCGTCGGCGCATCCACACGGCCGTCTTCCGCGCCCTTGCCCACCACCTTCACGACTTTCTGGCGCAGCGCCTCCGGCGTCACGCCGTACTTCTTGAGCAGCGCGCCCGCAATGCTGTCGGGCACCGCGGCGAGGCCGATCAGCAGATGCTCGGGTCCGACGTACGAGTGGCCGAGATCGCGCGATGCCTGAAACGCGAACTGAAACGCTTTTTTCAGGCGCGGCGAAATCGTCATCTTGTCGATGGGCGCGTCGGGCGAGGCCGTGCCCTTTTGCGCATGCTGATCGATATAGCCTTTGATGTCCTGGGGCGAGAGCTTCAACTCCTTCAGGAGTGCGGAGCACACATCGGTGTCCGCCAGCACGTACAAGAGGTGTTCCGTGTCGAGTTCATTGCGTTGCAATTCATGAGCTTTTTCCGCGGCGCGCTGCAGGATTTCGAGCGTCTGCTCGCTGAACGCATCGGTCGCGTCGACGGATTCGCGCGGCACCTCGGCGGCGAGGTCGTGCCCCTCGTCGTCGTGCTCGTCCTCGTCGCCTTGTCCGCCGAAGAAGCGCGACAGGCCGCTGCCGCCCAGCAGCGAATCGAACGGGTTGAGCATGCTTTGGTGACGCATCAGTTGGCGGTAGTCGTAGTCGCAGATCGACATGGACTTGCGCTGCCCGTTTTGCACGACAGTCACGCGCGCGACTGCGGGCCGGGTATTACATATTTCGCAAAGAGTGGGCATGGTCGGCTTGTCTCCGGAGGATCGGAATCGCGCCGCCGAAGTTGGCAAAACGCTGGCACAACCTCGCGGCATGATTCGGTGCAACGCGACCGCTCTCGCAGCGGTTGCACCAGCAAAGCGACAAATCGGCGAGCACGCGCTGGAACACTACGGAGCGGTGCTGTGGCTGACGATGACCCTGCGGGCGGAATGACTCGCGCACATCGCGTGCGTACACCGCCCTGCACAGGTGCGAACGATTGTGGCAGGAAACGATCGCCGGCGCGTCGAACGTGCGCCGTTCAGCGCGAGCTGCTCGATCGGCCACAGCAAAGAAAAAGGGCGGGACATGCGTCCCGCCCTGAGAGCGCGCTCGGGGCGCGCGAGGAGAGCAACTGCGCGTGGCAGTCATCCGCGAGCGATACGTCGCGGTGTCACGCGCGATGCAAGAACACGGTCATGATTTTCATGGCGCCAGCAGGTTTGCAATCGTGTCTGTCACGCGTTGCTCAGCGGCGGTTCGAGCCCGACACCACGTCGATCCACACGGCAAGCACGAGAATGCCGCCCTTCACAATCATCTGCCAATACGCGTCTACGTCGAGCATCGACATGCCGTTGTCGAGGCTCGCCATCACGAGGGCGCCGATCAGCGCGCCATACACGGTGCCGGAACCGCCGCGCATCGACGTGCCGCCGATAAAGCAGGCCGCGATCGCGTCGAGCTCGCCCATCGTGCCCGCCGAGGGCGAACCCGCCGCGAGACGCGCCGTATTGACGATGCCCGCGAACGCACACATGAGACCCATGAGCGCGAAGATGACGAGCTTCACGCGGTTCGTGTTGACGCCCGAAAGACGCGTGGCTTCGAGGTTCGAGCCCACCGCATAGATACGCCGGCCGAACACGGTTTGCGTGGCGATCCATGTGAAGATACCGAGCAGCGCGAGCAGCAGCAGCACAGGCACCGGAATGCCGCCATAGCTGTCGAGCATCAGCACGAAGGCAAGCAGGATCGCGCCCGCACCGACGATCTTCACGCCGTCTTGCCAGAGCGGCACGACGCTCAGCTGATAGCGCCTGCGGTTCGCACGTTGGCGCACCGTGAGCACGGCGAGCAGCACGAACAGCGCGAGCGCGAGCACGTCGCCCGCCACGCGCGGCAGATAGCCCTGACCGAGAAACACGAAGTGATCGGACACCGGCGCAATGGTCGAGCCGCCCGTGATGCCGAGCAGCACGCCGCGAAACGCGAGCATGCCGCCGAGACCCACGATGAACGACGGTACGCGACGGTACGTCGACCACCAGCCGTTGAAGAGTCCGACGAGCACGCCAAGCACGAGCACCACCGGCACGGTCACGCCGATAGGCCAGCCGCGATTGACGTCGAGAATCGCCGCGACGCCGCCGAGCAGGCCCAGCAGCGAGCCGACCGAAAGATCGATCTCGCCCGCGATGATGACGAACACCATGCCGCACGCGAGCATCCCGGTGATCGACATCTGCCGCAGCAGGTTCGACACGTTGCGCGGCGTGACGAACGCGCCATGCGTGAGCACAGAAAAGAACAGCCAGATCACCGCCACTGCGAGCAGCAGCGCGAGGATCTTGTAGCGCGCAAAGAGTTGCTGGAAGCGCATGGCGAAGCCGTTACCGCCTTGCGGCAGGTCTTCGCGTGCGCCCTGGGTCGTGACGTCGGGGGTCATACTGCACTCGCTGTATCGGGTTGGGCGCGCACGCTCTGGATCGCCGCGCCAAGGATGTCTTCCTGCGTGAGGTCTTCGTTAATGAAGTCGCCGCGCAACTCGCCTTCGCCGATCACGAGCACGCGGTCGCTGATGCCCAGCACTTCGGGCAGTTCGGAGGACACCATTACGATCGCCACGCCGCGTTTGGCCAGCTGGAAGATCAGCTTGTAGATTTCGTACTTCGCGCCGACGTCCACGCCGCGCGTCGGCTCGTCGAGGATCAGTACCTTCGGGTCGGTGAGCAGCATCTTGGTGAGCACCGCCTTCTGCTGATTGCCGCCCGAGAGGCTCGCAATCGACAGCATGGGGTTCGCCGCGCGCACCGAAAGGCGCTGCATCTCCGTGCGGATCGTATCGAGTTCGGCGGCCGTGTCGATGCGCCCGTGCCGGGAAAAGCGTTGCAGCACCGAGAGCGTGATGTTGTGGCCCACGCCCAGTTGCGGCACGATGCCGTGGCGTTTGCGGTCCTCGGGCACCATGGCGATGCCCGCGTTGATCGCGTCGAGCGGCGAGCGGATTTTCAGCGGCTTGCCTTCGAGCAGGACCGTGGCCGTGCATGTGCCCGCGTACGCACCGAAGATCGCCTGCATCGTTTCCGTTCGGCCCGCGCCAACGAGCCCGGCCACGCCCAGGATCTCGCCGCGACGCACCGAGAATGAGACGTCGTCCACGCGCTTGCGGCGCGGGTTCGTCACGTCGTAGCAGGTCACGTTGCGGGCCTCGAACACGACCTCGCCGATGTCATGCGGCTCGCGCGGAAAGAGATTGCGGATCTCACGCCCCACCATCATCGCGATGATGCGGTCGGTGGTGAGCGTCGCCATCGGCTCGGTGGCCACGTGACGGCCGTCGCGAATCACGCTCACCGTGTCGCACACGGCTTCGACCTCGTCGAGCTTGTGCGAGATGTAGACGCACGCCACGCCGCGGCGCTTCAAGTCGCGCACGATGTCGAGCAGGATCTTCGTTTCCGCCGCAGTGAGCGAAGACGACGGCTCGTCGAGAATCAGCAGCTTCGCGCGCTTGTTCAGCGCCTTCGCGATCTCGATGAGCTGTTGATGGCCGCCGCCGTAATTCATCACCGGCTGCGCCACGTTGATGGCTTCGATGTTCAGCTCGCGCAGCAATTCGTCCGCGCGCTGGTACATCGCCGCGTAATTCATGCGGCCGCCCGGGAGCGTGATTTCGTTGCCGAGAAAGATGTTCTCGGCCACCGAAAGCTCAGGCACGAGCATCAGCTCCTGATGGATGATGACGATGCCCGCGCGTTCGGTGTCGCGCACGCTTTGCGCTTCGAGCGGCGTGCCTTCCCATCGGATCTCGCCGCTCCAGGTGCCGTGCGGGTAGACACCCGAGAGCACTTTCATGAGCGTGGATTTGCCGGCGCCGTTCTCGCCGCACAGGCCCACGCATTCGCCGGGCCGCACGGTGAGGTCGATGCCGTCGAGCGCTTTCACGCCCGCAAAGGACTTGACGATGCCGCGCATCGTCAGCAAGGGTTCGGTCATACGCTGGTACTCGCTGCGATGGCCCGCGCGCGACGCAGTGGCTACACTCGTGGCGCGCGCGGGCCGTCAGGCCAAAAGCGTTACTGGCTTGCCAGTTGCGCCTGCGTATAGAAGCCGTCCTTCACGACGACGTCCACGTTGCTTTTCGTGAGCAGCGTTGGCTGCAGCAGCACCGTATCGACCTTCTTCTTACCGTTGTCGTACTGCGCGTTGTACGCGGGCTTCTGACCCTTCGCGAGATCGACGGCAAGCTTCGCGGCTTCGCTCGCGATGAGCTTGAGCGGCTTGTAGACCGTCATGGTCTGCGTGCCCGCCACCACGCGCTTGACCGCCGCGAGGTCTGCGTCCTGGCCCGACACCGGCACCTTGCCCGCGAGATGCTGCGCGGCGAGCGCCTGAATCGCGCCGCCCGCCGTGCCGTCGTTCGAGGCGACGACTGCGTCGATCTTGTTGTTGTTCGCGGTAAGCGCGTCTTCCATGATGCGCAGCGCCGTCGAAGCGCTCCACTCCGGCACCCACTGCTGGCCGACCACCTTGATGTCGCCACGGTCGATGGCAGGCTTGAGGACCTTCAGTTGTCCTTCACGCAGCATCTTCGCGTTGTTGTCGGTGGGTGCGCCGCCCAGCAGGAAGTAATTGCCCTTGGGCTGCGCGTCGAAGACACCCTTCGCTTGAAGCTCGCCCACCTTCTCGTTGTCGAACGAGATGTACCCGTCGATATCGGCATCGAGAATCAGGCGGTCATACGAAACGACCTTGATGCCCGCCTTCTTCGCTTCGGCAACGACATTGCCGAGCGTCTTCGAGTTGAACGGCACGATCACGATGACGTCTACGCCACGCGAAATGAGGTTTTCGATCTGCGAGATCTGGCGTTCTTCGCTAGCGTCGGCCGACTGCACCGATACTTTCGCACCCAGCTTTTCCGCGGCGGCGACGAAGTAGTCGCGGTCGCGCGACCAGCGCTCGACACGCAGGTCATCGATACAGAAACCGATCTCGGGATGATCCTTGCTCGCGTGCGCGAGCGGTGCGGCAAGCGAAAGGCTTGCGAGCACGGCCCCGCATACGAGCGAACTCAGAACCGAACGACGTTTGGCGAAATTCATGTCTCCAGACTCCTCTTGATGCCGGTGCGCGGGCGCGCGCGAACGCGTCGCCGCCGCGGCGATGGTTTTCAGGTTGTTGCCGATGTGATTGCGGAACACACGCGAAACGGCACAGCGTGCGGTATAACCGTAGGACGACTAATCAGCTGCACGACTACACTGGCCGTGCAGTTTTTCCTTCGCCGGCGCCGCTAGTCAGGCGCCGGTGGCGAAAACCGGTTCGAGCGCGCGATACAGCGCGCTAAAGGTTGGACGGCGCGCCTCGCGATACCAGGCGTGGCGTGCGGCGTCAGGTTCGCGAACTGCCAGCACGGGTGGCTGTGGACACACTTCGTCGAGCGTCGCACCCGGTTCGAGTGCGAGATGCGCGAGGCGTGCGGCGCCCAGCGCCGGACCCACTTCACCGCCCGCGCGCAACGTCAGCGCGCGGCCGCTGATATCGGCGAGCATCTGCGTCCACCAGGCGCTGCGCGAGCCGCCGCCAATGACGGTGATCGTGTCCGGCACGAGCCCCGCCGCATGCAACGCGTCCATGCCGTCTAGCAGCGCGAAACCTACGCCTTCCAGTGTTGCGTTGGCCAGATCGGCGCGCGAGGTCTGCGGGGTCATGCCGTAGAACACGCCCTTCGCGTTGACGCTGTTGTGCGGCGTGCGCTCGCCGCTCAAATACGGCAAGAACCACGGCCGGCGCGCATCGCGCTCGGCGTTCGAGTTCGCTTGCGCATCGGCGAGCAACGCGGCAACGCTTTCGTAACCCGTCAACTGCGCCGTGAAGTCGAGGCAACTGGCCGCGTTGAGCATCACAGACATCAGGTGCCACGTGTGCGGCAGCGCGTGGCAGAAGCTGTGCACCGCGGAATCGGGATTGGCGAGAAAGCCGTCTGAGACCGCGAAATAGACACCGGAAGTGCCGAGCGACAGCATCGCGTCGCCGGGCCGCACGATGCCCACGCCCACGGCGCCCGCTGCGTTGTCGCCGCCGCCCGCCACGACCGGAATTTCGCGCAGGCCGAATTGGCGCGCGAGTTCGGGCCGTAGCGTGCCGGTCACCTGGTTGCCTTCGAATACGTCCGGCATCTGTGCGCGCCTGAGGTCGCACGCCGAAAGCAGCGTGTCGCTATAGTCGCGCTTCGCAATATCGAGCCATAGCGTGCCGGCGGCATCGGACGGATCGGTGGCCAACACGCCCGTGAGCAGCCAGCGCAAATAGTCCTTCGGTAGCAGTACGTGCGCGATGCGCGCGAAGATCTCCGGCTCGTGCTTGCGCACCCACAGCAGCTTCGGCGCGGTGAAGCCCGGCATCGCGAGATTGCCTGCGATGGCGTGCAACTGCGGTACCGCGCGTTCCAGTTCGAGACATTCGGTATCCGAACGACCGTCGTTCCACAGAATGGCGGGACGAAGCACCTCGCCCTGCGCGTCGAGCAGCGTCGCGCCGTGCATCTGGCCGGTCAGGCCGAGCGCCTCGATGCGCGCCGGCTCGATGCCGCGCCCGCGCGCCTCGTCGAGGAGCGCGCGCAATGCGCTCTGCGTGGCAAGCCACCAGTCTTGCGGCGCCTGTTCGGACCAGCGCGGCTGCGGCCGGCTCACGGTGAGCGGCGCGCTCGCGCTGGCGAGCACATCGCCCGCGCGCTCGAGCAGCACCGCCTTCACGCCCGACGTGCCGAGGTCGATACCGATGAACATGTCTCCGTCCTGATTTTTTGCGTCAGTTTGCCTTCAACGGCAAGCGGCGCCATTGCGAATTTGACGGCGCGCGCTAATGTTTTTTTGCGCGCCGTGGCGCCGCTAGCGCTGGCCGTAGATGGCCTGGTTCACGACATTCTCGAGCCGCTCCTGGTGGCCGCTCGCGTGCTGCGGATTCATGCCGTGCGAGAGTGCGTCGGCGGCGAGCGACGAGAGCGAATAGCCGCCCGCGAGAATCTTGCGGCCAAACTCGCTGTCCCAGCCCGCATAGCGCTGACTGCGGAACTGCTCGAGCCGGTCGTTTTCCACGAGCGCCGCACCGCGCTCGAGCGCCAGCGCGAGCACGTCGATCGCACCCACGTGACCATAGAACATGTCTTCCGGATCGCTGCTCGCGCGGCGCACCTTCGCGTCGAAGTTCATGCCGCCCGTGGTAAAGCCGCCGTGGCGCAGGATCTCGTAGAACGCGAGCGTCAGCTCTTCGACGCTGTTCGGGAACTGGTCCGTATCCCAGCCGTTTTGCGGGTCGCCGCGATTCGCGTCGACGCTGCCGAACACGCCCAGCGCGAACGCCGTCGCGATTTCGTGATGGAACGAGTGACCAGCGAGCGTCGCGTGATTCGCCTCGATATTCACGCGGATTTCGTTTTGCAAACCGTATTGCGTGAGGAAGCCGTGCACCGTCGCAACGTCGTAGTCGTACTGGTGCTTGGTCGGCTCCTGCGGCTTCGGTTCGATCAGCAGCGTGCCGGTGAAACCGGTGCGGTGCTTGTGCTCGACCACCATCGAAAGGAAGCGTGCGAACTGCTCGCGTTCGCGCTTGAGGTCGGTATTGAGCAGCGTGTCATAGCCTTCGCGGCCGCCCCACAGCACGTAGTTCTCGCCGCCCAGCGTGCGCGTCGCGTCGAGCGCGTGACAAACCTGAGTGGCCGCGTACGCGAAGACTTCGGGGTTGGGGTTGGTGGCGGCGCCGCCGGCGTAGCGCGGATTCGAAAACAGGTTGGCGGTGCCCCACAGCAGCTTCACGCCACTCGCCTGCTGGCGCTCGCCGAGGTAGTCGACCATGCGCTTGAAGTTTTCCGTGTAGTCCTTCAGGTCCTTGCCTTCCGGAGCGACATCGGTGTCGTGGAACGTGTAATAAGGTGTGCCTAGCTTCGAGAAAAACTCGAACGCCGCGTCGGCCTTCTGGTGCGCGCGTTCCATGGCGTCGCCGGGCTGCTGCCACGGGCGGTGAAACGCGCCCTGCCCGAAGATATCGTTGCCGGGCCAGACGAACGAATGCCAGTAGCACACCGCAATGCGCAGATGCTCTTCGAGCGTCTTGCCGAGCACCTTCCTGGTACGGTCGTAGTGATGGTACGCAAGCGGGTTGTCCGACTGCGCGCCTTCGTATCGAATGGCGGGGATATGTTCGAAATACGACATGATGTCTCCAATGTTGTTGCAGCGCAGCGGCGCAGCGTGCATCCCTCTGTGTGACGCCATACTGCCCGCGACGCGCAAAGCGCGGCAATTGCGAAATTGCGTGACACCTCTAACGTTTCCTGCCGACGGGCGCGAGCGGCCTGCCCGCGAACCCCAATGTGGGCCTAAAATAACCGGACGCTTAAAATGACGCGCCGCAGGCGCCAAAGACATCGTAGCGCGGTGCACCTTGGCGCGCACTGCGCCCGAACTGGAGACATGGCGGTTTTCCGCCGGCGATCCGCGCCGGGCGAACAATCGCCGACACGATATGACCCGCGCCCCCGCTTCCCAGACGCCCCACCGCATCGCGCTGCTCTTCAACGCGAATAAGGTGTACGACCGCGAGATCATTGCGGGGATTGGCCACTATCTGCGCTCCACGCGCGTCGCGTGGGACCTCTTTCTCGAGGAAGACTTCCGCTGCCGCCTGGCGGGCATCGAGCGCTTCGACGGGGACGGCATCATCGCCGACTTCGACGACCCCGACGTGGCCGACGCCCTGCGCGGCTGCCCGCTGCCGGTGGTCGCCGTGGGCTCGTCGTTCGAAGATGCCGGCCACTACCCGGCCGACGTGCCCTATATCGCGACCGACAACCGCAAACTGGTCTCGCTCGCGTGGACGCATCTGATCGGCGCGGGCCTGCCGAATCTCGCGATGTACAGCCTGCCCGTCGCGCAGGAGAACCGCTGGGCGCAGGAGCGCGAACTGGCGTTCGAGGCGATCGCCCGCGAAGAAGGCGTACAGGCGCCGATCTACCGCGGCCAGGCCACCAGCGCCAGCGCCTGGAACCAGGCCATCGAGCAGTTGAGCGTCTGGCTGCATAGCCTGCCCAAGCCCGTGGGCGTGATCGCCGTGACCGACGCACGGGCGCGGCATTTGTTGCAGGCGTGTCTGATTCACGGCATTGCCGTGCCCGAGCAGGTGGCGATCATCGGCATCGACAACGATCCGCTCACCCGCACGCTCACGCGCATTCCGCTCTCGTCGGTCATCCAGGGCACGGAGGAAATGGGCAAGACCGCCGCCCACTTGCTGCACCAGATGCTGCGCGGCGCACGCTTTCCGGGCCAACGCATTCTGGTTCCGCCCGTCGGCATCAATGTGCTCGAATCGACCCGGCACGAACCGCTGTCGAGCCCGCATGTCATGCGTGCGCGCCACTTCATCCGCCAGTACGCCTGCCAGGGCATCAAGACCGAGCAGGTGGCCGACTACGTGGGCGTATCGCGCTCGTCGCTGGAGGAATATTTCCGGCGTGAACTGCAGTGCACGGTCCACCAGGAAATCCTGCGCCACAAGCTCGACGCCGCCAAGGCGATGCTCGCGAGCCGCGACGCCTCGAGCGCGGAGGTGGCGATCCGCTGCGGATTCACATCGCTGCAGTACATGTATGCCGTATTCCGGCGCGAACTGGGATGCACGCCGCGCGAATATCAGGACAGTGTCGCGAACGCTTCGGGCCCACGCCTGTCCACTTGATGAAGCGGCTTCGGCCCCTCCCGGACAATCACGCTTTCTTCATACGTTCCCTTCACCTCATGAACACTCTTGCTGCCCATCTGACCTCCGAACCGTGGGGCGCCCTGCCCGGCGGCGACGCCGTGCGGCTCTACACGCTGCGCAACGCGCAGGGCATGAAGGTGACGGTCAGCGACCTCGGCGCGACGCTCGTCTCATGGCTCGCGCCCGATCGCGCCGGCCGCCTCGCGGACATCATGCTCGGCCACGACACGCCGGCGGACTATCTCTCGGCCACCACGTACATGGGCGGCCTGGTCGGGCGCTGGGCCAACCGCATCGCGGGTGCGCATTTCACGCTGGACGGCATCGACTATCCACTCGATCGCAACGAGAACGGCAATCTGCTGCACGGCGGCGCGAACGGTTTTCATCGGCAGATGTGGCAGGTGGAAGAGGATCGGGGCTCGCTGGTGCTGCGGCTCGACTCGCCCGAAGGCGACGGCGGCTTTCCGGGCAACGTGAGCGTGCAGGTGCGCTATACGCTCGACGACGAAGGCACGCTGACGCTCGAATACGAGGGCGTGTCCGACGCGCCTACGCCGCTGAATCTCACGAGCCACGGCTACTTCAACCTTTCCGGCGAGGTGAGCCCGGACATTCGGGGCCACGTGCTGACGATCGACGCGGACGCCTTCCTCGAAGTCGATCCGCAGTTGATTCCCGTGCGCATTGCCGACGTCTCGGGCAGCGCCTTCGACTTCCGCCATGGCGCGCCGCTCGGCGCGCGGCTCGACTGGCCGCACGCCCAGCTCGAGCGCGCACGCGGTTTCGACCACTGCTACGTGCTGCGCGCGCCCGAGAGCACGGCGGGCACGCTGCACGCCGCGTCGGGGCGATGGCCCGTGCGTCCGGTGGCGCGCGTCTACGAGCCGGGCAGCGGACGCGAGCTTGCCGTCTCGACCGACCAGCGCGGTCTGCAGCTTTATACGGGGAATTATCTGGAGGGGCAGCCGGGACGCGGGGGCGCGACCTGCGCGCGCTACGCGGGGCTGTGCCTCGAAGCGGGCGGCTTCCCGAACCAGATCAACATGGAAGCGCCCGCCTGCGACGAAGTGGTACTGCAGCCCGGCAAAACCTATCAGCAGGTCACGCAATACCGCGTGAGCGTGCTGGCCTGAAACCGGGCGCCCTGCCTCAGGAAACCTTCTCGTACTGATACACGCCGCGGCCGGTCTTGCGGCCGAGCTGGCCCGCCGCGACCATCTCGCGCAACAGCGGGCACGCACGATACTTCGAGTCGCCGAAGTCCTTCAGGAATACATCCATCACCGAAAGGCACACGTCGAGGCCGATCAGGTCCGCCAGCGCGAGCGGGCCGATCGGATGATTGGCGCCGAGCTTCATGCCGGCGTCGATTTCCTCGGCGCTCGCAATGCCTTCCGCGAGCACGAAAAACGCTTCGTTGATCATCGGCACCAGAATGCGGTTCACCACGAAGCCCGGCGCGTTCTTCACGGCGATCGGCGTCTTCTCGAGGCGCAGCGCCATTTCGCGCACCGACTCCGCCACGTCCGGGCGCGTCTGCAGGCCGCGGATCACCTCGACGAGCGGCATCATCGGCACCGGGTTGAAGAAGTGCATGCCGATGAAGCGCGACGGGTCGGCGAGCGTGGTCGCGAGCGCCGTGATCGAGATCGACGAGGTGTTCGACGCGACGATCGCGTCGGGGCGGACCGCGGCTTCGATCTGCTTGAGAATGCGCGTCTTGAGCTCGGCGTTCTCGGTCGCCGCCTCGATCACGAGATCGACGCTCACGAGTCGCGGGTAGTCGGTGCTCGTTTCGATGCGTGCGAGCGCGGCGTCGCGCGCGCCGGCGTCGAGCTTGCCCTTCGAGACGAGTCGCTCGAGGCTATGGGTGAGCGTGGCGACACCCTTGGCGAGCGCCGCATCGGTGACATCGATCATCACCGCCTTGAGCCCCGCCACTGCCACCGCCTGGGCGATGCCGTTGCCCATCGTGCCTGCGCCCACGATCCCTACCGATTCGATTGCCATGCCTCGTCCTCGCTCCTTGTCTGCGACCCCGGCGTGTCGCTATGGAAAATGCCGGTCATGCGGCGCAACGCGTGGTGCACCGCACCAATACCCACAGTGTAACGGGTTGCGGGAGTCGACCGGAACTCGCATGACGGGGGGCCTGCGGCGAAGTGCCTGCGCGGCAGCGTGAAAACTCTGCCTCTCAGGCGCCGCCGAGCCGGCCGTAGTCGATTGGCGTGCGCGTGTAGAAGAGTTCGACGCCGCCCGCTTCGAGTGTGACGAGGAGCGCATCGATGGAAGGCTCGTCGGCGACGATCAGCACCACGGCGGGCTCGTCGGCCAGATCGAAGAAGTGGGCGGCGTGCATCTTTCCGTGGGCATCGAGGCCTTCGTAGCCTTCCAGCACGGTGATGCCGAAGACGCCTTGGGCACGCGCGGCGTCGATGATCCACGCGACCGCCGACTTGTGCCCCTTCTTCTGCTTGCGGCTCGTGTAGAGCGTGAGTTGACTGCCTGCGGGCATGGGACCTCCATGCAGTCGGAAATCCAGTCATTGAGCGCCGCGCGACAGGCGGCATGCGAAAAAATTCTAGCACGCGGCCTGACACACGCCGGGATGCCCGCTGCCGCCCTAGAAGTTGTACTGGAAATAGATCTGACTGAAGTTCGTACCCGGATTCGGCTCCTTGATATCCGCATTCGACAAATGCTGGAAACGGAACCCGGCCTGATAGTTGCCGTGCTCGCCGAACTGCGCGCCCACGCCCACCATGTCCACGAACTGGAACGAGGTCGACGTTGCGCGGTCGGGCGTCTGCCGGACGTGCGAGAGAAAGTGAAAGCCCACGCCCGCCTCGATGAATGGCTTGAACCAGCCGCTGTCCTTGATGAAGCGAAAAACGGGCGTCACGCCGTATTCCCAGATATGCGAGTAGACGGCATCAGGCGCGTTCAGCTTCCAGTAGGCGACGTGCGCCTCGCCAACCAGTGTGAAGTGATACCCGCCGATGTGCCACCACTGCAGGCCCGGATCCCACACGAGACCGAGATCGAGCTTTTTCACGTCGTGGTCCGCTACGCCCGCTCCGAGCTGCACGCCGAACGTGTTGTCGGCTTGTGCGCTGGCCGCGCCGAAGGCGCAAAGCGCGGTGAGCGCCCCACGCACCGCATGAGCGTGCCAGACGAATCTTCTTACCATATATTTCCCCGATTCGATCAATTCAGCATGACGCCATACATCGGGCACAACCACGATTTGCGCAGGTTCGGCAACAGCGCAAATTCCATACAAAATGCACTGCGCTTGTCACGTGGTCAGAACAAATACCATCACGCTTCAATGTTCACTAATGACCCGCGCACATATGAGAGCGAAGTTTAGCGTCGAATAAACCCTCGCGCTCGTTGGCATGCCAACAAACCGCCGCCTGTAAGGCGCTACGGCTTGATAAAGACTGACTGACAGCTTTCAATTTCGATTAATCGAGTCCGGTAATGTGCCGATCGATTATTTACAGAAGAATTTACGAAATACGGACTCACCTTGTTAACGAATCCGTCTCAATTACCGTCGATTTACCGGGCATCCAAATTTGCGAATAGCGATTTTCTGGTTTGCTGACCGTCCCGATAATCCTCTGCGTAAAACCGGCATGACGTTTGGACCCGGGTATTCCCGAACATCGCGGAATGCGCTGGGTCGCTGTACCCAAATTGAGGACAGACAGCGCGTGGGCCCCTCGCATAATCCGCGTGAATTGTGATCCGCGGCAAACAACAACGTCATAACCCTTGCCACGCTCACGTCCCGATGCTTAGGAGGAGACACATGAGCCCAATCCCGAAAGGGCATGCT
This sequence comes from Paraburkholderia sp. CNPSo 3281, assembly GCF_024206515.1. Taxonomy (NCBI): domain Bacteria; kingdom Pseudomonadati; phylum Pseudomonadota; class Betaproteobacteria; order Burkholderiales; family Burkholderiaceae; genus Paraburkholderia; species Paraburkholderia sp. CNPSo 3281. The sequence continues at coordinate 402,755 of NZ_JAMBPS010000003.1, forward strand.
TCGCGCGTGCCGCAAACGTCCGCGCAAGCGCAGTCAAACTGTGCTGCCGCCGCTGAACAAGTCACGCGCAAGGTTTCGCGCCATTTGCTCGGCTTCCTGTTCCTGCTGTTCGTTGTCTCGTTCCTCGACCGCATCAACATCGGCTTCGCGGGCCTGACGATGATGAAGGATCTCGGCCTGTCGAGCACGCAGTTCGGCTTCGCCACCACCCTCTTCTACGTCGCCTATATCGCGTGCGGCATTCCTGGCAATCTCATGCTCGCACGCGTGGGTGCGCGCCGCTGGATCAGCTTCATCATGATTGCGTGGGGCCTCGCCTCGACCGCAACGATGTTCGCCACCAACGCCACCACGCTCTACTGGCTGCGCATGCTGGTTGGCGTGACCGAGGCAGGCTTCCTGCCCGGCATGCTGCTCTATCTCACCTGCTGGTTCCCGAGCGCGTGGCGCGCCCGGGCCAACGCTCTCTTCATGATCGCGATGCCCGTGACGGCCGCGCTCGGCTCCGCGGTCTCGGGTTTTATCCTCAAGCTCGACGGCCATGCGGGGCTCGCCGGCTGGCAATGGCTCTTCGTGCTCGAAGGCATGCCGGCCGCACTGCTCGGCTGCGTAGCGTTCTTCTACCTGGACGACACGCCGCGCGCCGCACGCTGGCTCAGCGCGCAAGAAAAACGCACGCTCGAAGCCGCACTTGCCGAGCCGGCCGATGCCCTCGCTTCGCCCACGGCGCACGCAGCGAGCGAGCGCAGCCTCTGGCAGCAGTTGCGCTCGCCGGTGGTCCTGCGCTTCGCGGCGGCGTACTTCTGCCTCGTCAATACGCTCGCGATGGTCGCCGTGTGGGCGCCGCTGATCGTGAAGGGCTTCAGCGCCGGGGCGAGCAACGTCACCGTGGGCCTCGTCGCGACGATTCCGCAGATCGTCACCATCGTCGCGATGATCGTGTGGGGGCGCCGCTCGGACCGTCGTCAGGAACGCAAATGGCACCTCGCCGCGCCCATGCTGCTCTCCGGTCTCGGCTGCGTGTTGACGGCGCAAGGCGGCGCGCCGCTCGTGCAGCTGCTCGGTGTGTGCCTCGCATCGGCGGGGTCGTACACGGCGATGTCGATCTTCTGGACCACGCCCGACCAGGCGTTCACGCCGCAGGCGCGCGCGGTGGGTATTGCCGTGATCAATGCGATCGGCAATCTCAGTTCGGCGGCGAATCCGCTCGTGGTCGGCTGGCTCAAGGATGCGACGCACAGCTATGCCGCGGGGCTCATCTATTCCGCGGTGCTGCTCGTGCTGGGGGCGGTGATCGTCGCGACGTTGCCGATTGGGCGCGGTGGCCGCAGCAAGCGGGAAAAGGAAGTGAAAGCCGTGCCCCGCGCGGCGGCTTGAGCGAGCTTCAGCGTGCGAAACGCGCGACGTTGATCGCCGCGCGATTTCGTTGCGATCCAGCTCGTACGGCAGTGCGTTGCGGCTCGCCTGCATGGCGCTCGCCACGCACCCGCTTCGAGCGCGCCGTGCGGGCGCTACCCTGCTAGCGTTCCGCGCCTGCGCCGCTGCGGCGCGCGGAGAATCCCGGCAAGCGCTTCACGAATCCCGTTGCGAGCGCGGTGCCCACGAGAATTGCCGCGCATGCCTCGACCATGCCCATCGACACGCGCTCGCCGAGAAAGAGAGCGCCCCACAGAATGCCGAAGATCGGGATCACGAACGTGACCGTAATCGCGCGCGCCGGGCCCACCGCTGCGATCAGGCGGAAGAACAGCAAATACGCGACACCCGTGCACGCCACGCCAAGGCCGAGCACCGCGCCCCACGCATGCAGCGAGATGGGCGTAGCCGGCCAGGTTGCCACGGCGAACGGCGCGAGCACGAGCGTTGCGCCCGTCATCGTCCCGGCAGCGACCGTGAGCGGATCGACGCCCGTGAGATGGCGCTTCGTGTAGCTCGCGGCAACGCCGTACAGCGCCGCTGCGACCAGCGCCGCGAGGGCGGCGAGCGCAGCGCTGGTGGATGACGCGCCGTCGCCGGCGTGCGTCACGACCTGATCCCACACCAGCGCGAGCACACCCGCGAAGCCGATCGCCAGCCCGACCACGCGCAGGCCGCTCAGACGATCCTTGAGCCAGACATACGCGACGACCGCGCCCCACAGCGGCGTGGTCGCGTTGATCACGGACGTGACGCCCGCGGAGAGCGTGAGCTCGGCCCACGCGAAGAGACAAAACGGCGCGGCCGAATTGAGGATGCCGACAATGAAAAGCGGCCACGCGCGTTCGCGCAGCGTGCCGAGCGCTTCGCGTGCGGGGCGCCGTGAAAACAGCACGAGCAGCAGGAACAGCGCGCCGATGCCGACGCGCAGCGCCATCAGCGGCGCGACGCCGAAGTCGGTCACGCCGACGCGGATGAACAGAAACGACCCACCCCAAAGGGCAGCAAGGAAAACCAGTTGCGCGAGTTCGATCGGGTTCATATGAAGTGGCGCTGGATGAGCACGGGGTTGCGCGCGGGCGCGCGATTGCACGAATCACCGGCGCGAAAGTACGCGTATCGTAAGGCGAGCGGCACGCGCCGTATAACGAAGGATTCTCACCGATATGTGAGAAAAATTAACAGCCGGATCTTGCGGTCTCGTTCGTATGCTTATTGTGTTTGCTTGTGTTTGTTTCGCGGCGCACAAAAGACAAAGCCCGCGTAATCTTTCGATTACGCGGGCTCTATTCTGGTCGGGGCGAGAGGATTTGAACCTCCGACCACCTGCACCCCATGCAGGTACGCTACCAGGCTGCGCTACGCCCCGAGAGCTAGAAAGTATAACAGAGAGTTTCTCCAATTAGAACCGCTTCGCGCGTAAATCGTGAACGACTCGCATGCATGCGTTCAGAGCGGTGTTTCAGCGCCCGAGCGCATCGAGCACATGCAGCAATTCCTTGCGCAACTGATCGACGTCCACGAGCGCGGTCGTGCCTTCGGCAACCGGCGCGCCCGCCGCTTCGGACTGCCCCGCTTCACCGGCCGCCGCTCCATGTGAGTCAAGCCGATTGCGCGCGCCGTTGATCGTGAACCCCTGCTCGTAGAGCAGTTCGCGAATGCGACGGATCAGCAATACCTCGTGATGCTGGTAATAGCGACGATTGCCGCGCCGCTTCACCGGCTTCAACTGCGTGAACTCCTGCTCCCAATACCGCAGTACGTGAGGCTTCACGCCGCACAGCTCGCTCACCTCGCCAATGGTGAAGTAGCGCTTGGCGGGGATAGGAGGCAAGACGACCTTTTCGCTTGTCGATGTCATCGCCGGGTTGCCGTCGTGGTGGTTGCGCAATGAGGCGTCGCCGCCTGGGTCCTTGAAGTCTGCTATTTCTACTTATTCGTTCACGCCCGCCATATTGCCATCGCCGCGGGCGTACCGGCGCGGGCGTACCGGCGCGGGCATACCGGCGCGGGCGTACCGGCGCGGGCAAACAACCTCAACGCCTCAACGCGGGAAGCTCGCCTCGGCGCCGCTCTCGACGAGCGCCTTCAGCTTCTGGCTCGCATGGAACGTCACTACGCGACGCGCCGCGATGGGTATCGCCTCGCCCGTCTTCGGGTTACGGCCGGGTCGTTGCGGCTTGTCACGCAACTGAAAATTGCCGAAGCCGGACAGCTTCACGCTGTCGCCGCTTTCAAGCGCGTCGCGAATCACTTCGAAGAAGGCTTCGACCATGTCTTTCGCTTCGCGCTTGTTGAGACCGACGTTGTCGAACAGCAGCTCAGCGAGTTCGGCTTTCGTCAGCGTGGGCGTGTCGTTCGTGGCGCTTGCCGACGAGGCAGGAATGTCGCGAATCATGGCGCTACGCTGTGCCGCAAGAAGGGCTTCGAAATCACTCGAGTTCATTTCGTTCATCTATCTATGAAATGGCGCGCTGCCGGTTGCGGGGTTGATTTGCTGCCTCGCAAACCGGAAGCCGATGTCGGTACGTGAAGAGCCGAGGAGCTTATCCGCGCAACCGGGCGCCATACACTCGAGCCAGGCGATCCACCAGGGACTTGATGGCCGTATCGACCGTTTCGTCCTGAAGGGTTCCGCCAGTATCTTGCAGGGTCACCCGGAAGGCAAGGCTTTTCTCGTCCGCGCCAAGTCCGGAAGTATTTGATTTTGCACGAAATTCATCGAAAAGCGCAACCCTCTGCACAATCCGGCAAGGCTCGTCTTGCATGCCCTTCTGGAACTCGTCGAGCAGTGCTTGCACCTCGATCTTTTGATCGACAACAAGAGCGATGTCACGGCGGACCGGCGGGAATTTCGAGACTTCGCCAGGCGTTGGCAGTTCGCGCGCCATCAGTGCGTCGGCCTCGACCTCGAAGAGCATCGGTGCATGAGGCAGGTCGTACTTCTGCATCCAGCGCGGGTGCAGCTCGCCAATCCAGCCCACCGCACGGCCATCGATTTCGATGCGCGCGCTACGGCCCGGGTGCAGCGCGGGGTGTTCTGCCTTCACGAAACGCGGCGTCTTCGCGGCGCCCAGCGCTGCGAACAGCGCTTCGAGATCGCCCTTCACGTCGAAGAAGTCCACGCCGCGCGCTTGCGCGCCCCACTGCTCTTCGAGCGCGGGACCGTAGGCCAGCGCGCCAATCATCTTCGGTTGTGCGAAGCCTTCCACCGCCATCTCGCTCGCCTTGATCGACGGATCGTGCAGGAACACGCGGCCCGCCTCGAACACGCGCACGCGGTCGGCGCGGCGGTTGAGGTTGTGGCGCAGCACGTTGATGAGGCTGCCGAACAGCGTCGTGCGCATGACCGAGAGCTGGCTCGCGATCGGGTTCAGCAGCTTCACGGGATTCGCGTTGCCCGCGAAGTCCTGTTCCCATTCGGCATCGACGAAGCTGAAGTTGATCGTCTCGGCGTAGTCGCGCGCGGCGAGCGCGTGACGAATCGCGTGGATCGAACGGCGCGTCTCATTGGTCGCGCGCATTTCGCTGCGCGCCACCGGCGGCAACGCCGGAATCTTTTCGAAGCCGTAGATACGCGCGACTTCTTCGATCAGGTCTTCTTCGATCTCGATGTCGAAACGGTACGGCGGCGGCGTGACGCTAAAGCTCTCGTCGCCCGCATTGTCAACGCTACGCGTGAACGTGAGGCCGAGGCGCGTGAAAATTTGCGCGATCTCGTCGGCGCCGATCTTTACGCCGATGATGCGGTTCGCGCGCGCCACACGCAACTTCACCGCTTCGCGCTTGGGCACGTTCACGGTTTGATCGTCGATCGGGCCAGCCGCGCCGCCGCAGATATCGAGGATCAGCTGCGTGATGCGCTCGATGTGCTCGACGGTCGTCGACCAGTCCACGCCGCGCTCGAAGCGATGGCCTGCATCGGTCGAGAAGTTGTAGCGGCGCGAGCGGCCACGAATGCTGTCCGGCCACCAGAAGGCGGCTTCGAGATAGATGTTCGTGGTGTCGAGCGTGACGGCCGTGCTGTCGCCGCCCATGATGCCCGCGAGGCTTTCGATCTCGCGGTCGTCGGCGATCACGCCCACGGTTTCGTCGACTTCGACGGTATTGCCGTTGAGCAGCTTGAGCATTTCGCCCTTCTTGCCCCAGCGCACGTCCATCGAGCCGTGGATCTTGTCGAGATCGAACACGTGCGACGGGCGGCCGAGTTCGAGCATGACGTAGTTCGAGATATCGACGAGCGCCGAGATGCTGCGCTGGCCCGAACGCTCGAGGCGCTCGACCATCCACATCGGCGTCTTCGCGTGCGCGTTGACGCCGCGGATCACGCGGCCCGAGAAGCGGCCGCACAGGTCCGGCGCCGAGATCTTCACGGGCAGCTTTTCATCGAGCTTCACTTCGACCTTCGGATACACGGGCGCCTGCAGCGGTGCGCCGGTGATCGCGGCCGTTTCGCGCGCGATGCCGTACACCGAAAGGCAATCGGCCTTGTTCGGCGTGAGCTTGATTTCGAAGATGGTGTCGTCGAGATTCAGCGCTTCGCGGATGTCCTGGCCGATCGGCGTATCTTCCGGCAGGATCATCAGGCCGCTGTGGTCTTCCGAGAGCTTCAGTTCGCGCGCCGAACACAGCATGCCCTGGCTTTCCACGCCACGCAGCTTCGAGAGCTTGATCGCGAAAGGCTTGCCGCCTTCTTCGGCGGGCGGCAGCTCGGCGCCCACGAGCGCCACGGGCACCTTGATGCCGGGCGCGACGTTGGGCGCGCCGCACACGATCTGCAGCGTCGCGCCGGTGCCGGCATCGACCTGCGTGACGTTGAGCTTGTCCGCGTCCGGGTGCTTCACGACTTCGAGCACGCGCCCCACGACGATCTTCGTGGTGGGCGGCGCAGCCGGGCTCAGGCCTTCGACTTCGAGGCCGGCCATGGTGAGCGCGTGGGCCAGTTCATCGGTCGTGAGCTTCGGATCGACAAAGCTTCTCAGCCAGGATTCGGGGAATAGCATTTGGTTTTACGTTCCAGACAGATTGTGACCGTCGCGTAGGCGGGTTCTCGCGCACCTTCTTCAGGTGCTGCGTCCGCCTCGCGCGCTGCAAGCGAATGCGTCGCTTCGCCTAGGCGAAGCGACGCAAAAAGCGCAGATCGCCTTCGAAGAACAGGCGCAGGTCCTGCACGCCATAACGCAGCATCGTCAGGCGTTCGAGGCCGCTGCCGAACGCAAAGCCGATATAGCGCTCCGGGTCGAGGCCCATGTTGCGGATCACGGTCGGATGCACCTGGCCCGAGCCCGAGATCTCGAGCCACTTGCCGGCGTTCTTGCCTTGCTCGAACATCATGTCGATTTCGGCCGACGGCTCCGTGAACGGAAAGTACGACGGACGGAAGCGCACCTGAATGTCGTCACGTTCGAAGAACTTCTTGAGGAAGTCGGTGTAGACACCCTTCAGGTCTGCGAAGCTGATGTTCTCTTCGATCCACAGGCCTTCGACCTGGTTGAACATCGGCGAGTGCGTGGCGTCGCTGTCCACGCGATAGGTGCGGCCCGGCACGATCACCTTGATGGGCGGCGTGTGCGTGCGCGCATAGCGCACCTGCATCGGACTCGTGTGCGTGCGCAACAAAAGCTGACGGCCATCGGCGTCCTTGCCGTCCACGTAGAACGTGTCCTGCATGGAGCGCGCCGGATGGTTTTCCGGGCTGTTGAGCGAGGTGAAGTTGTACCAGTCGGTTTCGATCTCGGGACCGTCGGCCACGTCGAAACCGATCGAGCCGAAAATGCGCTCGACGCGTTCCCACGTCTGCATCACGGGGTGCAGGCTGCCTGTACCCGTGCCGCGGCCTGGCAGCGTGACGTCGATCGCCTCGGCGGCGAGCCGCTGGTTCAGGAGCGCGTCCGCGAGCGCCTGGCGGCGCGCGCCCAGCGCAGCTTCCACTTGCTGCTTGACGGCGTTGATGCGCGCGCCTTCGGTCTTGCGCGTTTCCGCGTCGAGCTTGCCGAGGCCCTTGAGCAGTTCGGTCAGCGCGCCGGACTTGCCAAGAAAGCGGGCCTTTTCGTTTTCAAGCGTGTTGACGTCGGGGGCGCCAGCGAACGCGCTTTGCGCGTCGGCGACAATCTGGTCCAGATCCATTGATCCCATCTTTTCAGCGTCAGAGTTTGAGACTTGGAGCCTCTCCGCGCTCACGGCACGCCATCATGAAGCCTGGCAATGACGGCGCGAAGACACACCGTGAAGCGGCGCAAGAAGCGTAATTACCAACAAAAACGGGGCTCGGTGAGGAGCCCCGTTTTTGTTGCAGCATCACCGAGACTACCGGAATGTCTGCTGCAACGAACCTGCGCAATACCTGCTATCAGGCAGCGACGGCGGCCTTCACCTGCTTGACGATCGCAGCAAATGCAGCCTTGTCGAACACAGCCATGTCAGCCAGAACCTTGCGGTCGAGTTCGATCGAAGCCTTCTTCAGGCCGTTGATGAACACGCTGTAGGTCATGTCGTGCTGACGCACCGCCGCGTTGATACGCGTGATCCACAGTGCGCGGAACACACGCTTCTTGTTACGGCGATCACGGTAGGCGTACTGGCCTGCGCGCATGACCGCCTGCTTGGCGATGCGATAGACGTTATTGCGACGGCCGCGGTAACCCTTGGCCAGGTTGATGATCTTCTTGTGACGGGCCCGTGCGGTAACCCCACGTTTGACTCGAGGCATGTTTCGCTCCTATGAGTTATCGGTTGAGGATTACGCGAACGGCAGCATTGCGCGCACGGAGTTCAGATCGGAATCGTGAACGGCCGTTGCACCACGCAGATGACGCTTGTTCTTGGTGGTCTTCTTGGTCAGGATGTGACGCTTGAAGGCTTGACCGCGCTTGACGGTACCGCCCGGACGAACCACGAAGCGCTTTGCAGCGCTCTTCTTGGTCTTCATCTTCGGCATGACAGACAACTCCATTATTTGATGGACATGGGTGTGCGGTTGGCGCGGTGTTCGCACACCTTGCCGGGACTCCGCCCTTCGAAACCCACTCCACTTGTTTTGGCGACTGGCTGGCTTTTGAAAAACAAGCTCGCCGCCGCTTTCAGGAAGAACGCCCGTTTGCCGCACTTCACGTGCAGCGTGCGGGCGCCGTTCCGGAACCTGCTTGCCGCCTTCTGCGCACCACGGCGCCGAAGACGTCATTGAAAACTGCTTTTGACCGCCGCGCAGACAGCGCCGCGCGGCACGCCAATTACTTCTTCTTCTTGGGCGAGAGCACCATGATCATCTGGCGCCCTTCCATCTTCGGCATTTGCTCGACCTGGCCGACTTCTTCGAGGTCGGTGCGCAGGCGTTCGAGCATGCGCATGCCGATTTCCTGGTGGGCCATTTCGCGGCCCCGGAAACGCAACGTGATCTTCGTCTTGTCGCCTTCATCGAGGAAGCGGATGAGATTGCGCAGCTTGACGTTGTAATCGCCGTCGTCGGTACCCGGGCGGAACTTGACTTCCTTGACCTGGATGACCTTTTGCTTGAGCTTGGCCTCGTGCTGCTTCTTCGATTCCTGGTACTTGAACTTGCCGTAGTCCATTAAGCGGCATACGGGAGGCACCGCCTGAGGAGCAATTTCAACCAGATCGACGTCCTGCTGTTCCGACATTCGGAACGCATCGGCCAGCTTTACGATGCCGAGCGGCTCGTTCTCGATTCCGACGAGACGCACCTCGGGTGCAGTGATTTCACCGTTGATGCGATGCGACTTATCCGTAGCGATGTTACGTTTCCTCTAAAAATTAAAAAAACGAGCCGCGCTGCCACAGTGGCTTACTTGAACGTCTTGACGTCTTCCGCAAGACGCGCGGTAAAGGCCTCGACGGGCATGACACCCAGATCGACACCGCCACGGGCACGCACGGCTACCGTTTGCGCTTCACGCTCCTTGTCGCCGACGACAAGCAGGTATGGAACCTTCTCAAGCGTGTGCTCGCGTATTTTATAGCTAATTTTCTCGTTGCGCAAATCGGCCACCACTCTAACCCCTTGTTTTTGCAACGATTGGGCCAGATTCGCGGCATATTCGGCCTGACTTTCCGCGATATTCATCACAACCGCCTGCACCGGAGCGAGCCACGGCGGCATCGCGCCGGCATGGTGCTCGATCAGAATCCCGAGGAAACGCTCCATCGAACCGAGGATGGCGCGGTGCAGCATGATCGGGCGGCGGCGGCTGTTGTCCTCGGCCACGTACTCGGCGCCAAGGCGCTCCGGCAGGACCATGTCGAGCTGCAGCGTGCCGCACTGCCACGAGCGGCCGAGCGCGTCCTTGATGTGGTACTCGACCTTCGGACCGTAGAACGCGCCCTCGCCCGGCAGTTCTTCCCACTGCAGGCCGCAGGCCGTGAGCGCCTCGCGCAGGCCCTGCTCGGCGCGATCCCACGTTTCATCCGTCCCCGCGCGCGAATCCGGGCGCAGCGAGAGCTTGATATCGATGTGATCGAACCCGAAATCCTTGTAGATGCTCATCGCCAGCGTGTTGAAGGCGATCGACTCGCTGATGATCTGGTCTTCCGTACAGAAGATGTGCGCATCGTCCTGGACGAAGCCGCGCACGCGCATGAGACCGTGCAGCGCGCCCGACGCCTCGTTGCGGTGGCACGAGCCGAACTCCGCGTAACGCAGGGGCAGATCGCGATACGAGCGCAGGCCGTGGTTGAACACCTGGACGTGGCCCGGGCAGTTCATCGGCTTGATCGCGTAGTCGCGCTTTTCCGACTCCGTCGTGAACATGTTTTCACGATAGTTCTGCCAGTGACCCGACGCTTCCCAGAGCGAGCGGTCCATGATCATCGGCGTCTTGATTTCGTCGTAGCCGGCCACGCGCAGGCGGCCGCGCATGTACTGCTCGACCTGCTGCCAGAGCGTCCAGCCCTTCGGGTGCCAGAACACCATGCCGGGCGACTCGTCCTGCATGTGGAACAAGTCGAGCTGCTTGCCGAGCTTGCGGTGGTCGCGCTTTTCGGCCTCTTCGAGCATGTGGAGGTACTGGTCCTGGTCTTCCTTCTTCGTCCAGGCCGTGCCGTAGATGCGCTGCAGCTGCTCGTTCTTCGAGTCGCCGCGCCAGTAGGCGCCCGCGACCTTCATGAGCTTGAAGACCTTGAGCTTGCCCGTGGACGGCACGTGCGGGCCGCGGCACAGGTCCGTGAAGCCGCCGTGCGAGTACAGCTTGATGTCCTGGTCGCCCGGAATCGATTCGATGATCTCGGCCTTGTACTTCTCGCCGATGCTCTTGAAGTAATCCACGGCCTCGCCGCGCGTGACGACGCGGCGCGACACCGGCTCATCCTTCTTCGAGAGCTCCTGCATGCGCTTTTCGATCTTTTCGAGATCTTCGGGCGTGAAGGGACGGTTGTACGCGAAGTCGTAGTAAAAGCCGTTGTCGATGACCGGCCCGATCGTGACCTGCGCTTCCGGATAAAGCTCCTTCACCGCGTAGGCGAGCAAGTGCGCCGTCGAGTGACGGATGATGTCAAGGCCGTCGCCGTCCTTGTCGGTGACGATGGCGAGCGATGCGTCACGATCGATCAGCGTCGACGTATCGACCAGTTCGCCGTCGAGCTTGCCGCCGAGCGCCGCCTTGGCGAGACCGGGGCCAATCGAAGCCGCCACTTCGGCGACCGTGACGGGATGATCGTACTGTCGAACCGAACCGTCGGGCAGACGTATCGCAACCATGTTTTTCTCCAGAAGTGCCGCGCAGGCACATCGTATTGTTCGTGGGAACAGACTGCGGAAAACTTCACAGCGAAAAAAAATGCGGCCCCGCTTTCGAGGGGCCGCATTCACTTTTCAAACCTGACTGCAGAGGCGAAAGAGGTCCTCGACTAGCGTCGCTCCGAAGTAGTTTCGGTAAACGTTCGCGGTGTCATAACCGTATTCGCCTTATGGCGCTTCCTTTGCAGGCGCAGCGCGCTTTGTGCATTTACTGCCTTGAGCCCCCGGCAAAGCCAAGGACTCGATTTCGTTGGTAGGCTCGATTGGACTCGAACCAACGACCCCCACCATGTCAAGGTGGTGCTCTAACCAGCTGAGCTACGAGCCTGAAGAAGGAAGATTATATGAAGCAGCCGCAGACTTGGCAAGTATTTTTTGCAGCGCGGCAATCTTTGGCCGCCTCGCCTGGCCGCCTCAACCCCGGCGCGACGCCCGCTGCACCCCGCCCACCTCGCCCAGCAGCACGCAGGCGCGCTGGATCTGCGCCGAATTCGACACTTCCACGGTGAACTGCATGTACGCTGCATTGCGGCGCGACTGCGTCTTCACGCCGATCACGTTCATCTTCTCGCGTGCGAACACTTCGGAGATGTCGCGCAGCAAACCCTGGCGGTCGGTGGCCTCGATCGAGATATCGACCGGGTAGACCGACTGGCCGCGCCCGCCCATCACGTCGGCGGACCACGTGGTGTGCAGCACGCGCTCGGGCGCGCGGTTGGCCATGCGCCGGAACGTCGGGCAGTCGCGGCGATGGATCGACATGCCCTTGCCGCGCGTGACGAAACCGCTGATCGCGTCGGGCGGCGCGGGCCGGCAACAGCGGGCGAGCTGCGTAAGGAGCGCGTCCACACCCACCACCAGCACGCCCGACGACCCGCCATGCGCGACGTTCGCACCGCTCGCGCGCTTGGTGAGCTGCTCGGGCGTCTCCTCTTCGGGCTCGGCTGTGGGCGCGTCGTGCAGCGCGTGCTCGACGTTGCGCAGGCTGAACTCTTCCTTGCCGACCACGCTGAAGAGGTCGTCGGGCGACTTGAAGCCCAGCTTGGCCGCGAGCTGATCGAGACTGACCGACGTGCGACCCTCGCGCTGCAGCGTCTTTTCCACCATCGCGCGGCCGTTGGCGATGTTTTCCTCCGCCTCGATCGCGTTGAACCACGCGCGGACCTTCTGGCGCGCACGCGGGCTTTGCAGATAACCAAGCTGCGGATTGAGCCAGTCGCGCGACGGCCCGCCCTCTTTCACCGAGACGATTTCGACCGTCTGGCCGTTGCGAAGCTGGGTGTTGAGCGGCACCATCGCGCTGTCCACGCGCGCGCCGCGGCAGCGATGGCCCAGTTCGCTGTGCAGGTGATAGGCGAAGTCGAGCGGCGTTGCGCCCTGCGGCAGCGCGATCACGCGCGCCTGGGGCGTGAGAACGTAGATGTGGTCGTCGTCGAGCGTGGCCTGGCGCAACTGCTCCCACGGCTGGCGCCCATCCGAGACATCGTCCTTCCAGGCGAGCAGCTGTCGCAGCCACGCGATCTTCTCGTCGTAGCTGCTGCTCGCGCTGAACTGCCCGCCGTAGCCCTTCGCACCGGCTTCCTTGTAGCGCCAGTGCGCAGCCACGCCGTATTCGGCGAACTGATGCATCTCCTGCGTGCGGATCTGCACCTCGAACGCGCGGCCGTCGTCGCCGATCACCACCGTGTGCAGCGAGCGATAACCGTTGGGCTTGGGCCGCGAGATGTAGTCGTCGAACTCTTTCGGCACCGGTTGCCAGAGGTTGTGCACGATGCCGAGCACCGTGTAGCAATCCTTGATGTCGGGCACGATCACGCGGAACGCGCGCACGTCGTAAAGCTCGGAGAAGTCGATCTCCTTGCCGCGCATCTTCTTCCAGATGCTGTAGATGTGCTTGGGCCGCCCGCTCACCTCGGCCTGGATATGCGCCGCGGCAAGCTCGCTTTGCAGCCGCGCGATCGCCTCGGACACGTAGCTCTCGCGCTCCACGCGCTTTTCGTCGAGCAGCTTCGCGATGCGCTTGTAGGTATCGGGCTCCTGAAAGCGGAACGCGAGGTCTTCGAGTTCCCACTTCAGTTGCCAGATGCCGAGACGGTTGGCGAGCGGCGCGTAGATCTCGAGCGTCTCGTGCGCGATCTCGGGCGCCGGCGTGATCTTCGCCGCTGCATAAAAGCGCAGCGACTGCAGGCGCGACGCGAGCCGGATCAGCACGACGCGGATGTCCTGCGCGAACGCCAGCAGCATCTTGCGCAGCGATTCGACCTGCGCGCGCCGCGCCGCCTGGGCGTCGCGACTTTCGCGGCCCGCTTCGGGCACGGCATGCTGCGCCGCGCGCAGGCTCACGGTGCCGAGCCGCAACAGCTTGCGCACGTCGAACACGAGCTTCGCGACTTCCGCGCCGAAACGCGCTTCGAGCGCGCCTTCCGGATCGTCGAGATGCGGCGCGAGATTGAAGAGCGCCGCAGCGAGCACCGCGGGCGGATCGACGTTGAGCCGGCTCATGATGAATGCCGTGCCCTGCGCATGCTCGATGAGCGGCTCGCCCGTGGAAAGACGTGCGTCACCAGCGTGCTCGCGCACGAACGCAAGCGCGTCGTCGAGCGACGGCAGCGCGCCGGTATTGGCGGAAACCGCGGATGCGGGAGGAACGGTGTCGCTGCTCATGAGGCGATGCCCGCCGGCTTGCCGGACGGGCGACAACGAAAAGGGTCAATCAAACTGCGCCGACTGAACGACTCGCGCTCAATCGCGCTGCGCAGCCACCACGACGATCTCGACGAGGCATTCCGGATTCGCGAGCTTCGCTTCGACCGTCGCGCGCGGCGGCGTCGCGCCTTGCGCGACCCACTTGTCCCACTCGGCGTTCATGCCGGGGAAATCCTTCATGTCGGCGATATAGATCTGCACCGAGAGAAGCAGCGACTTGTCGCTGTTCGCCTCACCCAGCAGGCGGTCGATGTGGCCGAGCACTTCGCGCATCTGGCCGGCGATGTCCTGCTTGGTCTCTTCCGCGATCTGGCCAGCCAGGTAGACGGTGCCATTGTGGATGGCGGTTTCCGAAAGACGTGGACCAACGTGGTGACGAATGACTGCCATGAAAATTCCTGTTGAGAAGTGAAAAACGGTCAACTTCCGGGCCGGCACGATCCAGCGCGCATCGGCGCGCGCAGGAATATGCCGGCGAATCTCATATTATGACGCGCGAAGGGCCTCGCCGTCGAAGAAACGGCGCGCGATCGCGATCTGGTCGGGCGCGAGGAACGCCGGCGCATGCCCTACGCCCTCGATTTCGACGCTCGATACACGGCGCCCGGTCGCGACCATCTTCGCGACCGTTTCGCGCGAAAGCAGGTCCGAAAGCGCGCCACGCACGACGAGCACAGGCCCTTCGAACGTAGCGAGCGAGCGCCACAGGAACTTCTCGCCCTCCTCGTTCTGCTCGGGCGTGGCCGACTTGAAGGGCTCCGCAATGCGCGGGTCGTACCGGTAGCGCCACGTGCCTTCGACTTCATGCAGCAACGGCGTATTGATCTCGCGCCATTCATCGGCGCTCAGCGGGCCGAACGAGGCCGCGAGAAGCGCCGCATTGTCGATGCCTTCCTGGAGCGTAGCGAATGGCTCGGCGCGCCCGACGTACTCCCCGATGCGTGCGAGCGACGCGGGTTCGATTTGCGGCCCGATGTCGTTGAGCAGCATGCGGCCAATGGGCGCGCCCGGCAGCCCCGCGAGCGCCATTCCGATCAGGCCGCCCATCGACGTACCGAACCAGTCCACCTTCTCCACGCCCGTGCGCGCGATCAACGTGACCATGTCCGCCACGTACTGCGCGACGCCGTAGCCGCGCGGGTCGAGCAGCCACGATGACAGCCCCCGCCCGGCCACGTCCGGGCACACGACGCGATACTGGTCGGCCATCGCGGCGGCAAAGCGGTCGAAGTCGCGCCCCGAGCGCGTGAGTCCATGCACGCACACGAGCACGCGCGGGTTGGCGGGGTCGCCCCACTCGGTGTACGCGATGCGGTGCAGGCCCGCGGGACTGAGACACTGGACGTACTGCTGGCGCGGCACTGCGGTCGATTCGGTCATCGCGAAATCCTCGCTCGAAGGCGCATCAAGGCTTTCGGCCGATTGTAAACGCCTTTGCCGCCCGGCATCGTCGGCAAAGCCGCACGCAAACCGTACGCAAAAACGAAACGGGCGAGACCGAAGTCTCGCCCGCCGCCAATCATGCTTACGCTACGACGTTCAGCCCACGGCGCTCACGTCGAGCGGCGCGCCGGTCTTCGCCTTGATCTCGTCGACCGTCACACCCGGCGCGAGTTCGGTCACCTTCAGCCCCGCGTCGCTCACTTCCATCACGCCGAGGTCGGTGATGATGATATCGACCACGCCCACGCCCGTAAGCGGCAGCGTGCAGGCTTCGAGGATCTTGTGCTGGTCGCCCTTCGCCACGTGCTCCATCAGCACGACCACGCGGCCGACGCCCGCCACGAGGTCCATCGCGCCGCCCATGCCCTTGATCATCTTGCCGGGGATCATCCAGTTGGCCAGGTCGCCCTTCTCGCTCACCTGCATCGCGCCGAGGATCGCCAGGTTGATGTGGCCGCCGCGAATCATCGCGAACGAGTCTGCGGAAGAGAAAATCGACGAACCCGCCAGCGTCGTCACGGTCTGCTTGCCGGCGTTGATCATGTCGGCGTCCACTTCGTCCTCGGTCGGGAACGGGCCGATGCCGAGCAGGCCGTTTTCCGACTGCAGCCACACTTCCATGCCCGCGGGCACGTGGTTGGCCACGAGCGTGGGCAGCCCGATGCCGAGGTTCACGTAGAAGCCGTCCTGCAGTTCCTTCGCCGCGCGCGCGGCCATTTCGTCACGATTCCATGCCATGGTCGGTCTCCTTCCTCAGTTGCCCGCGGGTTTGCCAGCTGCGGCGCGCACGGTGCGTTGTTCGATGCGCTTTTCCGGGTGCGCGTTGAGCACGATGCGCTGCACGAAGATGCCCGGCGTATGAACGGCGTCCGGATCGAGTGCGCCGTTCTCGACGATCTCCTCCACTTCCACCACGGTGACCTTGCCCGCCATCGCGCACATCGGGTTGAAGTTGCGCGCCGTGCGGCGGAAGACCAGGTTGCCCGACTTGTCGGCCTTCCACGCCTTCACGAGCGCGACATCTGCCGTGAGCGAATGCTCGAGCACGTAGTGCTTGTCGCCGAACTGGCGCGTTTCCTTGCCTTCGGCGATCAGCGTGCCGAAGCCGGTATTCGTGAAGAACGCCGGGATGCCGGCGCCGCCCGCGCGCAGCTTTTCAGCCAGCGTGCCTTGCGGCGTGAATTCGAGTTCGAGTTCGCCCGACAGATACTGGCGCTCGAATTCCTTGTTCTCGCCCACGTACGACGAGATCATTTTCTTGATCTGGCGCGTCTCCAGCAGCAGCCCGAGGCCGAAGCCGTCCACGCCCGCGTTGTTGCTGATGCAGGTGATGCCCTTCACGCCCGTATCGCGCAGTGCGGCGATCAGGGCTTCGGGAATGCCGCACAGCCCAAAGCCGCCGACCGCGAATGTCTGGCCGTCCTTGACGATGCCCTCGAGCGCGGCAGCCGCGCTTTTGTAGACCTTGTTCATCAGTGTGTCCCTTCCTCGAATGGAAATCCGCCAATCCGGTTTGTCGCGCGGACGTCTAGCGCGTCCGGATGTTCAATTCTAGTCATGCCCCGGCGGCGTTGCCGTGAAGCGGGCAGCCCGGCCGGGCTGCGCGCCCGGGCCCAAACGAGCCGCGCGAGCGTGGAAAACTGCCCCTCCGATGGGTGCAAAGCGTACGCTGGCCCCCCGATGCGGCACAATACGCAAAACTACATAAAGCAATACCCGCACCGTCCGCCATGGCCGCTCCCACCCAACCCGTCGAACGCTCCGCTCTCGACTACCAGACCGCGTTCCATCTCGCGCCCATCGGCCTCGTGCTCGCGCGCGAGCGCACCATCGTCGATTGCAACGACCAGGTCGCCGCCATCTTCGGTTGCGCGCGCGAGGCGCTGATCGGCCAGTCGTTCCAGCTGCTCTACCCTTCGGCGGACGAATTCGAGCGCATTGGCGCACGCATCCCGCCGATCATGACGGCGCATGGCAGTTACGCCGACGACCGCATCATGAAGCGCGCCAATGGCGAACTCTTCTGGTGTCACGTCACGGGGCGCTCGCTCGATCGCGCCGAGCCGCACGCGGCGGGCGTCTGGACGTTTGAAGACCTGAGCGCGACGCGGCGCGTGGCCATCGAACTCACGCCGCGCGAACGCGAGATCGCCGCGCAGCTCGTTACCGGCAAGACCAGCAAGCAGATCGGGCGAATTCTCGAGATCAGCCCGCGCACCGTGGATGTCTATCGCGCGCGCCTCATGCGCAAGTACGACACCGGCAACGCCACCGAGCTGCTGCAGCGGCTGCTCGGCCAGTAAGGGCGCGCGACATATGGGCGCTCAGCCTACCCGATCAGACTTGACCAGTCCCGCATGCTCGATGGTCGCGCGCAGCATGTCGGGAATCGGCACCGACTTGCCCGCCGCGTAGTCGATCCACACGCAGCGTGCGTTCCCGCGCGCGTAGAGCGTGTCCGGCTCGTCGGCGCGGCGCAGTTCGAAACCGGTGTCGAAGCTGCTGCGGCCTGGCTGGCCGACCGTCATCGTGCACACGATGTCGCCGGGGTAATGCAGCTGCTTGAGGAATTCCATCGAAGCATTGACGATCACGGGCCCCTGACCGTCGCCGCTTTCCGCGGCCACGCCCAGATGCTCGAACCAGGAAATCCGCACCTGCTCCATGTAACGGAAATAGACCGTGTTGTTCACATGGCCGAACGCATCCATGTCGCCCCAGCGGATCGGCATGGTCATTTCAAATACGGGGTGGTAGTCACTCATTGCACTTCAACTTCGTGTTGTTGCGAAAAGCGGAATGCCTGCCGGCGGCCGGACTCGCCTGGGTTCAGGTGAGCCCGAAGCCGTCGTCGGCGGTGATGATCGAACCGTTGATGAACGACGACTCGTCGGCGGCGAGCAGCAGCAGCAGGCCGTCCAGGTCCTCGGGTTTGCCAACGCGATGGCGCGGCAGCATCGAAACGAGCTTTTGCCCCTGCTCTGTCGACCAGTGGTGGTGGTTGATCTCCGTGTCGATGTAGCCTGGGCAGATGGCGTTCACGTTGATGCCGTGTCGGCCCCATTCGAGCGCCATCGCCTTCGTCATGTGCACGACCGCGGCCTTGCTGATCGCGTACAGGCCGATTTGCGGCAGCACACGCAGACCCGCCACCGAAGCAATATTGATGATGCGGTACGCCGGCTTCGGGCCGCCGCCGTTACCGCGCATGATCATGCGCTTGGCAACTTCCTGGGCCACGAAAAAGGCGCCGCGCGTGTTGGTGTCGAACACGTACTCGAAGTCGGCGGGCGTGACGTCGGCGAGCTTTTGCGTCGTGGAGACGCCCGAGTTGTTGACGAGGATGTCGATGGTCCCCGCCTCGGTTTCCGCGTGCGCTACCGCCGAGCGAATGCTCTGGTAGTCGGTCACGTCGAGCGAGACGACGTGCGCGGCGCCCCCGCTCGCCTCGATTTCGGCGCGCAACTCCTTGAGCCGCTCCACGCGGCGGCTTGCCAGCACGACTTTTGCACCAGCCTGCGAGAGCACCTGGGCGAAGCGCTTGCCAAGCCCGCTGGAAGCCCCCGTGATCATCGCAACCTTGCCTTCCAGATTGATCGAACGGCCCATTTCCGGTTCCTGTTCAGAGGTGAATAAGCGCCAGAACGCGGCGGGGTCGGCCCGCCAAATCTGACGCCACAGAATAGAACGGTCGTGCTAATGTTAGCCTGTTGGGTTGCGGCACGGGGAACGTTACCCGACAATACGAACCCGAAAAAAGCATTCTAATGGCAAGAGGAGCATTGATGACCCCCGCAAGTCTTTTGGAGCAATACGGCCCACGCGAGTCGATGGAATACGACGTGGTGATCGTCGGTGGTGGCCCCGCCGGGCTGTCTGCCGCGATCCGCCTGAAGCAGCTGGCCGCGGAAAAAGGCGCTGAAATCGGCGTTTGCGTGCTGGAGAAAGGCTCGGAAATCGGGGCGCATATCCTCTCGGGCGCGGTCATGGATCCGCGCGCCTTGAATGAGCTGATTCCGGACTGGAAAGAACAAGGCGCACCGCTGAACGTGCCCGTAACCGAGGACAAGTTCCTTTTTCTTTCCGAAACGGGGGCTAAATCTGTGCCGAACTGGGCGCTGCCCGACAACTTCAAGAACCACGGCAATTACGTCATCAGCCTCGCGAATGTCACGCGCTGGCTGGGCCAGCAGGCCGAGGCGCTGGGCGTGGAAATCTTCCCGGGCTTTCCGGCCGCCGAACTGCTCTACAACGACGATGGGTCGGTCAAGGGCGTCGCGACCGGCAACATGGGTGTCGGCAAGGACGGCGAGCCTACCGAGAACTTCCAGCTCGGCATGGAGCTGCACGCGAAGTACACGCTGTTCTGCGAAGGCTGCCGCGGGCACCTGGGCCGCCAACTGAACGAGAAGTTCAAGCTCGGCAAGGATTCGGATCCGCAGGTCTACGGCATCGGCGTCAAGGAACTGTGGGAAATCGATCCCTCGAAGCACCAGCCCGGCCTCGTGATCCACACCGCGGGCTGGCCGCTCGAATCGGACACCTACGGCGGCTCGTTCCTGTACCACATCGACAACAACCAGGTGATGGTGGGCTTTGTCGTGGGTCTGGCGTACCAGAACCCGTATCTCTCGCCGTTCGAGGAATTCCAGCGCTACAAGACGCATCCGGAAATCCGCAAGTACCTGGAAGGCGGCAAGCGCGTGTCGTACGGCGCGCGCGCGATCACGGCGGGTGGCCTGATGTCGCTGCCCAAGCTCGTGTTCCCGGGCGGCGCGCTCGTGGGCGACGACGCGGGCTTTTTGAACGCCTCGCGCATCAAGGGCAGCCACGCGGCGATCAAGACCGGCATGCTGGCCGCGGATGCGGCGTTCGAAGCCGTGCAGGCGGGCCGCCAGAGCGATGAACTCGCGGCTTACCCGGAAGCGTTCAAGCAGTCGTGGCTTTACACGGAGCTGTACAGGGCGCGCAACTTCAAGCAGTGGATGAGCAAGGGTCTGTACCTCGGCACGCTGATGGTGGGCATCGAGCAGAAGCTCTTGGGCGGCAATGTGCCGTGGACGCTGCATCACCAGCATCGCGACCACGAGATGCTCAAGCCCGCTTCGCAGTGCAAGCCGATCGAGTATCCGAAACCTGATGGCAAGCTCACGTTCGACCGGCTCTCCTCGGTGTTCATCTCGAACACGAACCACGAGGAGAACCAGCCGGCGCACCTGACGCTCAAGGACGCGAGCGTGCCCGTGAACGTGAACCTGCGCACCTACGCGGGCCCCGAAGCGCGCTTCTGCCCGGCCGCGGTGTACGAGTTCATGAAGAACGACGACGGCAGCGACCGCCTGCAGATCAACGCGCAGAACTGCGTGCACTGCAAGACCTGTGACATCAAGGACCCGACGCAGAACATCGTGTGGGTCACGCCCGAAGGCGGCGGCGGCCCGAACTATCCGAACATGTAAG